>JAFGDN010000018.1 GCA_016932095.1 Sedimentisphaerales bacterium | reverse complement strand
AGGTGATTTTGCCATTAAAACGACAAACAACGCCTCCGCAGAATTCACTGTGAAGTCTTCGGGCAATGTCGGCATCGGGACGACAAGTCCTGTTGCGGCTCTTGATGTCAATGGAACGGTGAAGATTCTCGCCTGGCATGACCAGGTGGTGGACCCAAACGGATACACATGGGTGGGCAATATCCTTTTCCAATGGGGAACGGAGGTTAGCTCGAGTGATGACTCCGAGCAGTTCACTTTTCCAATCGCGTTCCCGCATCAATGTTTTACGGTTAATCCCAACCTGCCCGGTATGGTTACGCAGACCACGACCACTTTTAATCTCGACCGGATCAATGACTATGATGGGAATATCACGTTTACCTATATGGCAATCGGGCACTGACGGGTGCGAGCGAAGACCATTAAAAATATTTTCTTGTTATTGAATGCAGGAGTTTTCAAAATGAAACAGATTTTTATTATAAGCGTGTTCGGCATCGCAGCGGCAGCCGCTTGGGCCGACTACGAGATTATCTGGCACACAATAGACGGCGGCGGCGGACGTAGCGTCGGTGGGCAGTATCAATTAACGGGAACGGCAGGCCAGCCGGATGCGGCGTATTCAGCGGGCGAAAGTTATGAGTTGTTGGGCGGTTTCTGGCCGGGCGGGCCTGTATGTATGGTCGATTTCCCTGATTTTTCTATCTTTGCGGATTACTGGCTCGAAAGCGGTTCTGACCTGCCTGCCGACTTAGATGGGGATAACGATGTTGACCTCGAAGACCTCGGCCTTTTTGTCTATGAGTGGCTCTGTTACTGCCCCTACAACTGGCCATTGAGGTAAAAGACACGGCATACGCTTTCTGCAATTGCCTGTTTCAAGGCCGTGTGTTCTTGACACAATCGGCGGGGGGGCGTATTATTTGCCTCAAAATACGTTCCGGAGTAAAACCTATGGCAAAGCAGAAAAGCGGTTCGACAAACTCACCACCGAAAAGCTGGGAAAAGCGGCTAAATGGCACTCCCAACCGGCTTATGGTCGATTTCGTCGAGTCCCTGAATATCGATAAGCGGCTGTATAAATACGATATTGCCGGCTCAATTGCGCACGCCCAAATGCTCACAAAACGAAAAATGCTCACAAAAAGTGAATTTTCGAAAATCAAGCGGGGTCTTTTGAAAATAGAGCGTGAAATTGCCGATGGCCGGTTCAAATTCGACGCGACCTACGAAGATATTCATATGGCAATCGAAGCCGCCTTGGTCAAAAAAATCGGCTCCACAGCCAAAAAGCTCCACACAGGCCGCAGCCGAAATGACCAGGTCGCGACAGACCTGCGCCTCTGGCTGCGGGACGCGGCTGACGTTCTCAAATCCAAAATCGACGTTCTGCAAAAGGCCCTTGTTACCCAGGCGGCAAAATATACGAATGATGTAATGCCTGCTTATACTCATTTACAGCGGGCACAGCCCATCGTTGTCGCATCATATCTGCTAAGCTTTGTCGAGCAATTAGAGCGCGATTTTATCCGTCTGGGCAACTGTCAGTGTCTGGCTGATATTTCGCCCCTCGGCGCTGGCGCTATCGCCGGCTCAACCCTGCCCTTAGACCGCAAATTCACCGCCAAAGAACTGGGCTTTTCCGACATCGCCTATAACAGTATTGACGCCGTCGGCGACAGGGATTTTTGCGCAGAATTTATCTTCGATTGCGCATTGATTGCCGTTCATTTGTCCCGGCTGGCCGAGGACCTAATAATATTCAATTCGAATGAATTCGGCTTTGTCCGTATAGCCGACAGCTTCTGCACGTCATCGAGTATGATGCCTCAGAAGCGTAACGCAGACGCCGTCGAGCTTATCCGCGGCAAGACCGGCCGTGTTTTCGGCGCCCTTATGGCGATGCTGACCGTCCTCAAGGGCTTGCCTACCGGCTACAACCGCGACCTGCAGGAAGACAAAACGCATATCTTCACCGCAGCAGACACAACTTCGCAATGCCTCGATATGGCCGCCGCCGTCGTCGCGCATACGACCTTTGATACGAAACGAATAGCTGCGGGTATTGACGCCGGTTTTCTCGACGCGACCTCCCTGGCTGAATATCTCGTTGGTAAGGGCATCCCGTTCCGCGAAGCCCATGGCATCGTCGGCCGGCTCGTCGCACAATGTGAAAAGCAGAATCAAAAACTTTCCGACCTCAATTTGACCGCGTTTCAAAAGTATTCGCCAGCAATAAAGAAAGACGTTTACCGTTTTTTAGGCGCTTCTAACGTCGCAGCAAAATACGTTACTGAGGGCGCAGCAGGCCCGAAACAAGCAACTCTGCAAATCGCTTACTGGAAAAAACAATTATCAAAACGATGATTTTTACCGCCGAGGACGCTGAGACCGCAGAGGAAAAATTTAATTACTCTTTGCGTGCTCTGCGGTGAAATTTGGTGAGAATTACTTTTCCGCTTCCGTCCCCCAGCCGTCGTATTTCCCGCCGAATGTCTGAAACAAATGACCGAATTCTGTTCTAAAGTTTCGAAATGCGGATAATTCCGGGACCATCTTTTTTGTAGCAAGGCAAAGCCAGTCGCCCTTTTTGGAATTGATTATGCTGGTGTGAAATCCTGACTTTTTAATTCTTATAGCCGCTTTTTCCGCGGCAAACTGTGAAGGAAAGTAAAGGTAAAACCCGATATTATGCGGTTTTGATAAATCCGAGCCCGTGCTCTTGAGTCGTTTAAGGGTTGCTTCATCAGGGTCTTCTTTTTTATTCAAGCCAAAAAAATCCAGTAATCCCATACCTGCCTTTCTTCTATAGACATCATAAAGTTACATATAATCTGCCACAGTCCGCAATTCCTGATTGCCGACGTCAAAAATACTATAATTTTTGAAATTATACGCGTCAATTTATTTATTTTTCATTAATTTGCCGGGCGACGCATTCTATAAGGGCTTCCTTCTTATTATTTTACTTTTTTAATATGCGTAATTTGTTTAGAATTTGTGACCACTTATGGCAAATGGCGAAGACATAATCACAGATTGGTTCAAAAAGCAGCGGCTATTACCCGTAAAGGATTTCCCTATCGGTATCGGCGACGATATGGCCCAAGTTCGTCTTGCCAAAGGCGTTTCCGTCCTCATCACAACCGATATGCTCTTAGACGGCGTTCACTTCGACCTTAAAACCGCCGCTCTCAAACAGGTCGGCTACAAAGCAATGGCCGCCGGTTTAAGCGACTGCGCCGCTATGGCCACAATTCCTCTTGCTGCCGTCGTCAGCGTCGCCTTGCCCGACGACTTCACCAAAACCCACCTTAAACGGCTTCACTCAGGCATAATCCTTGCCGCCGACAAATTCAATTGCCCCCTCATCGGCGGCGATATTACAAAATGGGCCGACGCGAGCAAATTCGCAATCAACGTCGCGATGCTCTCAAAACCCGCCGACCACCCGCCCGTCCGTCGAAACGGCGCCAAAGCAGGCGATGCAATCTGTGTTACCGGCTCACTCGGCGGCGCATTACTCGGCAAACACCTCAATTTCACCCCCCGCGTCAAAGAAGCCCTCAAAATCGCCTCTTTTGTGAAGCTACATTCGATGATGGACATAAGCGACGGCCTAAGCAGCGACCTAAACCGCATCTGCACCCAAAGCCGCATCGGGGCACTTATAGAGGCCGCAAAAATCCCAATCTCCGATGAGGCCCAAAAGGGGCCAGACCCTCTTTTCGCCGCCCTTAACGACGGCGAGGATTTTGAGTTGCTTTTTACGCTTTCCGAGGGTAATTGTAATAAGCTGCTAAAGCAGTGGGATGACCCGTTGCCTGTTACTCGAATCGGCACGATTACCGATGCCGGCAAAATGCGAATAAAATTGCCTGATGGCCAAATCAATGACCTGGTTCCATCCGGCTTTGACCACCTTAAAGGAGGTTAATTATGGATTTCTCCTTTACGTCACATTCGCCCCAGCAGACAATTAAATTCGGCAACCACCTCGGCTCGCAGTTAAAAGGCGGGGAAATTATTGCTTTTGTCGGTCCACTCGGCAGCGGTAAAACCCATCTCATCAAGGGTATCGTCGAAGGCCTCGGCGCACATGACGCCCCCAATGAAGTTACAAGCCCGACCTTTGTCCTGGTCAACGAATACACAGGCCGACTCGATATTTTTCACATTGACGCATATCGCCTCGAATCGCTCGACCAGTTCGAGCAAATCGGCTTTGATGACTATTGCCGACCCGATTCCGTTGTTTTAATCGAATGGGCCGACAAGGTCAAAAAAGCCCTGGCCGGCGTTAATTACTTCAAAATTACCCTTACCCACCTGGATGCCGCCCCCGACTCGCCTCAGCTTGTCGATTTTAGGACCATCACAATTACCAACTACCCCGACTACATTCTCCTTTGATATTTGAAAAATCTCTCGCAAAGTCCTATATTTCTTATATGAAAATTTGCACTTCTTACAATAATTGCCTATACTTTAATTGAAAGCATTAAACGGAGGACAAATAACTTACCGGAGGATGGTTCCTTGTTACTTTCTGGCTTTTTTATGCCGGGTTGCTTGTTTACGGGTGATTAAATGACCAAGGCAAGAATCGGTTTCGCTATGATACAGGTATCGCTTATCGGGGCAATATGCTCCGTTGGCGCGGGTATCGTAGCCCCCGATTTGAGCGCACGCGGCACGGGCGTCGATGAAGCCCGATTCCTCGCTGATTTGCAGACGATACGTTGTCAGCTTGAGCTGTATAAGATTCAGCACGACGAGAAACTCCCGCCCACCGAGACCTTAGCTGATTTCGAGCAGTCCCTGACAACCAAAGGCGCCGATAATCTCGGGCCGTATCTAAAGGTCATACCAAGTAATCCTTATAACGGCAGCTCCGTCGTCCGTTTCGAGAAAGAGCCAACTGCCGGTTCCAACGAGGCCGGCTGGGTCTTCAACGTCGAAACAGGCCTATTCCAGGCCGATGACTCTGCCGAACACGCGGAATTTTAGTATGAATTTATCCGCCTTTGGCGGTTTAAGCTAATTTTGGGGGACGGGATATAAAAATGACCTCGCTGAAAGGCAAACTCAGCGGGGTCATTGTATTTCGCATCCAGGCCGATGTTCCCGATACTATCTTTGCCGGCATTCAGCGGGGGATTTATTTCAATCGTAAAACTGAAAATCGCGAAACAGCGGTTTTCTCAGCGCTTCGTTTGATGTTCTGCGTTCGACAATATTACCCCTGTCGGCTTTATTGTCAGTTACCGTTGCCGGAATACCGGAATGGGCCCATCGGTTGCAGCTCGCTGTTTTCGGGCGTTCTGGTCCCGACACTTCGGCCGTCAGTTGCCTTTGTGTTTAAATACGTCTGTGTAAGCCACGAAAGGTTTTTACTCGCATTTGAATATGTCGGACTTATTTCGATGGCCTTGAGGTAATCTAACCTCGCGCCTTCATACTCGCCTTTTTTTACGCGAATGTTCCCGCGATTGTAGTAGTATTCGGCGTCTTTCGGATGTATTTCAATCGCCCTGCAAAAATCTGATATTGCCTCGCTGTACTCGCCTTGATGACTATATGCCAGCCCGCGATTACAATGGTAAATATCGGCATTCTTCGGATTTATCACTATGGCTCTCGTATAATCCGAGATCGCAATGTCATAATCGCCTTTCTTGCTGTAGTAATTCCCTCGCAGGTTGTATGCATCTGAATCGTTCGGATGTTTTTTGATGAGTTCTGTGATTTTTGATATATCCATTTCCGTTCTTCCTTTGACGCCGCCGCTTTTCAGAATATATGACTTGAGAAAAATGATAGTAACAGCCAATGCAAAAATTAGTAATGCGCTTCTCAGAATATTGTGTATTTTCGTTTGTTTTATATGCGTCATTGTGATACCTTTGTTATTATCCGGGTTTCTTTTTGATTACAATGACCTCAGTCCTCTTGTTTATATCCTTATATCGGTTGTTACATATTCGGACTTAATCTCAGGAGCTGTTTCCTTATCTTCATTGCTTAACATGACAGGTTTCTTTTCTGGTTTCCCGGCTTATGAAATGGCTTCTAATATTTTTATGCCTCAACGTTCTGTTTGGCTTAAAGGGTTCAAAAAAACGCACTAAACGGACACAAGGAGGCATTTCCGCATATCCCATCAAAAAAGATAATCGTGTGCTTTTCGGCTCTTGACATATTCGGGCGATTTGTATAATCTACTTACAGGTATAAACTTTATAACTTTAATGAACTGTTTCTGGAGGACGTGCAAATGACTGTTAAATATTTAAGTTTGTTACTGGTTTTGGCAGTTGTTGTTTCATTGGCGCCGGCCTACGGCGAGACCAACCTGGTGGAAAATCCCGGTTTTGAAAACGGAACGACCGGCTGGGCCGGCAGAACCTGCAAAATCGAGGCGGTAACGACCCCCGTCCACGACGGGGCAGGCGCCGCGAAAGCGTTCGGCAGGATCGAATCGTGGCAGGGAATAAAACAATCAATGCTCAACAAGATGGCCAGCGGCAGCACATACAAGATTTCCGGCTGGGTTCGACTGGAAAACTCCGACACTGATACCGTAACATTGTCAGTAGAGCAGACCGACGAAAACGGCACCAAGTATATCAATGTTGAGAGCGGCTCGGCCAGCAATACCGAATGGCTTGAGCTGTCAGGAGAATTCATGCTGGACGCTGGGGGCACGCTGAAAGTGCTGGATATTTACTTCGAAGGCCCCGAAGGGAACATTAACTTTTTCGTTGACGACGTGAGCGTTGAAGTCGTTGTACCGGCATCAGCACCGGTTGACCCAAACGCCCCGAAGGCGGACCCCAACGCGCCAAAAGAAGAACCGAAAACGGGCGCTTGCGAGACGAAAAACCAGAACTGACGCCGAATCGGCCATATAAAGAAATGAGCCGAAGCAGCAATGTACAGCTATCGTTGCCGATTTTGAAATTTGAGTTTAACCAAAAGGCGCGTTTGTTAAAATCGCGCCTTTTCGCTTTTTACAGGCGACAAACAAAAAGGGAGATGAGTCGTGTCGGCTCATCTCCGATAGAGGATTCGTTTAGAGTGTATGCTCAAAAGCCGTAAACCGGCCTAAGCTGCCCGGAGGTCGGCAGTGTGGGGTAATACTCGCCGCGGGTGCCGAGCCAGCCGACTCCGTATCTTCTCAGGCGAACCTGAACTATTGAGCCGTTGCTGTTTGTGACGTTGACAATCTGCGAATTAATATCGTTCCGCATCGCATACATTTGCGTCTGCGTTTTGGTTTTGTCGCTTTCATTGCCGATGATGTAGCCGGCTCCCGTGCCGACCGCGGCGCCGATGAGGGTGGCCTCAGTGTCCCGGCCTGCTAATTGGCCGACGCCTGCGCCTATCAGCCCGCCGAGAACGGCGCCGTTTTGCGCGTCATTTTGGCAGCCGGCAGAAAAAATTGTTGTCCAGCTTAATGTGAGTGTTAAAACTATTGTGATTATTTGCTTAAACATTTTTTGTCTCCTTATCTTCAGGCGAGAAGTATTACATCATTAATTTTCCTGCCAAATGGTTTCCTCAAGCCAATCCTCGACAAACAACGCAAAATCGTTCAAATTCACGATAGAATTTCTGTCGAAATCGCCAGGATGTTCTTCGTCGCCGCTTTGCCAGTCAATTGCCAGAAAAGCAAGGTCATTAAAATCAACTTTTCTGTCATTTGTGATATCCGCCAGCAGCGTCCACTGATGAGGCGGTATGCTTGCCTGGGCAGTTCCGCCGTAAACCCCCATATCAATCCGAACGTTTGTGCCGTAAATACTGTTCGGGTCACGAGGAACAGTCATTGGTTCAGCGCCCAGAGGACTTGCGGGATTTCCCGCGTCGATGCATCTGCTGGTTACGTCATCCCAGGTCCAGTATCCACCTGGCTGGGACCAACGCCATCCGGCGCTTCGCAGGTGACAGGAGCCCACGCCAATCTCTTGTGACGGGACAAAGCAGGGGTCAACACTTATATTTCCAGGTCCGAGGGAGGCAAGAAAATTGGCGTCATACTGCTGATGGGGACTGTATATGTTCGTAAAGCTGATTTTGGGGGCGGGCAGTTCGGCGTTCCAGGATAAATATTCGACAATTATACAATTCTCCAATACCGGTCCGCCATCACCAAACCAGATGCCGGAGTGTCTGTTATTTGCTATAGTGCAGTTCCTGATAACGCCTTTGCATTCTTCGATAGTGTGGCATATACAAACACAAAATACGTGATTATTGTCCGTTATCAGACAGTTGCTGATAAGACCATCACATCGGCTAATGACTGTGCCGCAGTCGCCATAACAATTCTGGATTTTGCAATATGTTATTGTTGCATGAGTATTGGCATCATCAACGGGGTAGCTTTGCCAGTCCTTACCCTGAATGTATCCATATATGGTAAAGCCGGCGAGCATGCAGCTTGACTGTTCGGTCCCCTTGAAGAGGACGGCGGGGCCACCTGGGCTTGGATGGTCATCGTAGTATATGACTGTTGTGGAAACGCAACTCCAATTCGTAGGTTCTGCGCTTGTGACTGTTATGTCCTTGCCTGAGAAGCTTATTGCTTCCTGATAAAGCCCGGGCATGACAAGAACGGAATCACCGTCGTTTGCATCATTTATTGCGGCCTGAATGGTGTTGAAATCCGCCGGACCGTCATTATCAACTGTTATAATCCGCCCGTGGCATGGAATTGACCCGAACAGAATTATACAAGACAATACCGCTTTTTTCATATAAATGTCCTTCTGACTACAATCGTCTTGTTATGATTCATGATTGTTTTCATAAGCATTTTTCATCTCCTTTCAATTATTGTGTTTCGCCGGCTTTGATTTTTTCAGCAAGGTCAAGCAGCATAGCAGCCGCTGCTGAATTTGGAGGGTCTGCTTTAGCGTTCTGAAGGGGCACAATCGCTTTTTCGGCTTCGCCGATGCCGAGGAACTGATAGCCGAGGAGCAATTGCAGATTAGTGTCGGCCGGCTGACTTTGCGCTGCGGTTGTCAGGGTATCAATCTGGTCCATCAGCAGGTTCTCATCGGTATAAAGCCCTCTCGGAAAATACACGCCCTGCTTATCAGGCGAGGATTTTTGCAGCGCCAGGCGAAGAACGTCCGCCGCCTGATTGTATTTGCCCTGGGCCAGCATCGTCTGGGCGTAAGCGAACGGCAGAATTATATCTTGCGGCTCCAGCCCGATTGCCTGGGCGAATTTCAGCTCGGCTTCGGCGTAATTACCCTGCTCGAACGCCTTGACGCCTTCGTCGAAAAGGGTATCGGCGTTTGTCTGGGCGGTCGGCTCCTGCGCCTTCTGCTGTGCGAGCTTTTCGCGGACGTCGGCGAAGGTTGTATGGTCAACGGGAGTCAAGCCGGTTGCGCCGGCTTCGTTATCAACGCCTGTTGTTTCGGTCTGCTGGCCATAGTAGTTGTAGGTGTAATAGTTATATGTGTCACCGCCTACTTCCTGAGCCAGTGGATAGTAGCCATACCAAAAGTACGAATGAGCGGGATACCAGTAATAGCGGACACAACTATAATCCGGCCAGTAGCCGCCCAAACTCACGAAGATGTATCTGCGGTGATAGTAAGGATACACAAAACTAACGCTTATATTGCTGCCCCAGTCATAGCAGATTGGATAGTAGAAGCTCGGCCATATAATGCGGTGAATCACACGGTGGTGGCGGTCCCTGAAAACGTGGCTGAAATTGAAATTTCTGCGTCTGACTTTATTGAGGTCCTCGTATATGACTCTTCTTGTTGATAAGTGTCTGAGGCGAATGTATTCGGTATGGTTGTCTGGGCCGATAAGTTCGGTGCTTCTTCGGCTTCTTGTAAAGCCGTGACGCTGGTTATCGCCATTGCTTCTATCCCTGTTGAAGATTGAGCTGTTGTCCGTATCAGGGCGACGAGTTCTCCTGTTTGGCCGGTGTTCGGAGATGTTCTCAACAACCTCTCTTCTGGAAGGTCTGTCCTGAACGCCGGAAGGGTTCATATCCCTGCCTTCACGACCGGTTCGCCCGGTATTTTGCCTGTTTTCCCTCTGCCGGTTCGATTCAGTATTTTGCGTTTGAGTTCCCATAGGCACTCTGATTTGGCTTGCTATCTCAAAACGCCCTGACCTGTCGCGTTTTTTCGTTCGAGCAGCTTCGGTGTTTGACCTGGTCTCTCGCGGTTCACTGACCTGTGGTGCCGGCTGTAATCGGGGTGAAGGATTGTCAGGATTTGACCGGCTACGTTCGATTGCCGGGCGTTCTGACGATGTTTGACCTGTCGTAAAGCCGGCTGTTTCTCGCTTAAAAAACCTGCGTCTTTCCACTTTCGGCTGAGTAGTGATTTCACTGGAAGATTTTCGTAACTGGAATGCGGAAGATTCGCTTATAGGGCGGTTCTGTCTTTCTCTTGCCTGTGACCTTTCTGTTTTCTCCAATTTTGTGCTTGCACGATTACGGTTGCCCTTGTTTCGAGCGGTTTTGGCCCAGCTTGATTGTGTGAAAGGCACAACAAGCAGAGCTGATACGAAAATAAGGGCTTTAAACAAATTGGAAAATCGTTCCGCTGCCATTTTGCACCTCCTTTGTTCTTCTTTCCGAGTCATTTTTATACCCTTTCATTATGCATATCTTACTAAAGTTTTATACTTCTATAATATTGAGACGTTCCTTAGATGTCAAATATTTTTGCATTTCTGTCTAAATATTTTTACATTGTTGTCAAAAATTGTCGTATCTGCTGTTCAATAAAGGAGTTACATCTGTATAAAATAAACGAAAAAACAAGATTTTTGACATTTATGCTTGTTGTTTTTTGCAAAGGTGCTTAGAATTTTGACGATTTCGAGTATTTAGAAGATGGCTAAGAAAATAAGAAATCCTTTGGCGCAGGCGCTTGGACTGGTTTTCCAGGGTATGCGAGACACGATGAATGGTATTTCGTCGTCGCAGGTAGCACATCGGCTTGGTCTGGCAGGGTCGCATTACCGAATGATTGAGGCAGGGTCTGCACTGCTTCAACCATCGAGGGCAATTCGCGTTATTCAAACATTTAACAGGATTGAGTTCGTTCCCTTATGTGAAGTTTTAGTGTGTATCCAGTTTCTTGACTCGGCTAAAAAAACGGTCAGGGAAATGGAAACATCAGTATCTTTACTAAAGAATACTGCGCCGTCGCTGGAAAAGGTCCTGACAAAGTTCAATACCTTGTGGAAAGTCATTGAGGATGGAAAGCCAGGCGAGGCAGCGAAAAAAATCATCGAATGCGGACTAAGAGACGAGCTTGCCAGGTTTTTGACGACGGCGCCGGTTCCATTCAGCGCGGCAGAAATTGACGACTTTATGAGCCCGACATACGACAGGCCTTTATCAGGTCAGCTTTACGGCAAGATAGGCGATATATTGCAGGGTGTGGCGCCGTTTTATCTCGAGGTTGTTTTACAGTTGATTGACAACCTTAGAAATATCACTCCGCGTGTTACGGCTGAGGAGCTGGCAAGATGGGAGGATTTGCATCAAAATAAATTCTCGCATTTAATCGGCATCGTTCGAAGACCCGAAATCGTCGTCGAGCCGGGAATATTCGATTACAGCTACTTATGGGAAGATGGTTTTCAAAAGATTCTGATAATTTATCGTGACGGTCAGGCGGACAGGGCAAAATGGGCGCAGAAGAGAATTTCAGAAAACCTCAGAAGAAAATTTGAGGCCGAGCGTCTTAAATACGAGAGACAATTGCAGCATTTTGACGAAGTGCTCGATAAGAAGCTTAAAATCGTGTCAGGCAAAGATAAAGGGCGTGAAATAGACGGGATTCTGCTTTATCGGGGCGTCGCGATGAACAACCTGTGGGCGTATATTATGAATAATGGCTACGTGGTTCCCTTTATAGACAACGCGGGGGTCGATTCTACGGGGGACCGTTTATACGGCACGAGCTTGGGTTACGATGAGACCTCTGAAAAGCTTTTTATGATAAGAAAACTATTCAGCGACATCGGACTGGCGCTGTGAGCAAATAAAAATGCCCAGAGTGAAGATTGCAAAAATTCTGCCTCGGATTTCACTGGCGGAACTGTTTTCCCGGAAAAAATGTTACCTCGGTATAAGCATGGATAATCCGATTTTTGAGGGTGAGGCGCTAAAAGCGATGCTTCTCTGGGCGGAGCAGAATTTTGAGCAGACGCTTGTGATAGTTGGTGACTATCTGTGCCGGTTCAACGAGCGGATTATGGCCGGCTGTAATGAAAAAGAAGCAGGGGAGCTTTCAATCGAAATAGGAGATTTGTTTTTTTCGAAGACGAAAGGGCTTTTCGCGGAATTTGACGCGGAGAAGATTCGACTTTCAAGATGGAGGGAACATTTGCGGGGCGAGGAGTTCCAGAGAGCCAAAAAGATTCTCGATGAGTTTTTTAAGACGAACGAGGAATTCAGGGCGGCCGTAGAGTATGACGCCGTGTCTTTTGTGAAAAGACAAAAGAAGCACGAACGGGATTTAGCGGTAGGGAAGGAAGAGGCAATTCGGCTTTCATCGCAATATATATTGGAGGAGACGGCGGTTTTCAGCTCGCTGGCCGAGCGGGGATGGACGGTGGAGCTGTATCCCGGCCCGGAATTGAGAGTGCTCGCAGAGGCAGCTAAAGGTCGGTATCCCGGGCTTCCCAAGGGTCTTGCGGACAGGATAAACGTTGAATTGAAGATAAGCCCGTAAGTTTCGGCAGGATTATGACTTTTACAATTATAGCTGCGCTTTTGGCGGTTCTTATAGTTTATGTCCTCATCGGCCTGGCCGTCGGTCGGCGAACGAGAGATGTTGCTGATTTATTGCCTTTAATCGAGGGCAGGCAGGCCAGTGTCAGGGATTCCTCGGAATTCAGCACGGCCACAGTTGCGACAACCATTTCATTGGCCACCGTAATTATGGCGCTTTTTGAGCTTTCGCAGTACCTGGGCCTGTGGCTGATGTGGACGGTGGCGACGACGGCGATGGGTCTGCTGGTCGTTCGTTTGTTCGCGGGAAAAATCTGGCTCAGGATGTCCGTTTATGACCATAGGCCGACGCTGTTTGAGTTTCTTGGTACCGAATTCAATTCACGCGTGCTATTACGCATAGGGGCGATATGCACGAGCTTGGGTTTTCTCGGCGCATTTGCGGTTGAGCTGATGGTCGGTTCAAAATTTTTCGCAGGGCTGATTCCCGGGGCGCCTGCCTGGGCGGTAGTTGCGGTGCTGTGTATGGCGTCGTTTCTTTATACCGCGGCGGGGGGGTTTCGAGCAGTTATCGTGACCGACAGGGTCCAGATGATTTCAATATGGCTGTTGCTTGTGTGCCTGCCGGCGTTTTACATTTATTACATTCTTACGCACGGCGGTTTCAGTGAAGGCCTCAAGAGAATGCCGCCGCAAATTCTGAATCTGTCTTTCTCAAAAGACGTTTTGTCTTTCCTCGTGGGCATCCTCGTAATAAATGTTCCCACCTTTATCTCGGATATGAGCGTCTGGCAGCGCATAGCGGGTTCCGAAAAGGGTAAAACGGTCGCAACCGGACTGGGTAGAAGCGCATTCGGCGCAGGCATAACCTGGGCTATTCTTACCCTGCTGGCGTGCTTTGTCTTTATGATAATATCACCCACCGAGGGAGTTAATCCTCTGGTTACCCTCGTTGGAGTAATCGGCTCATCCGGCGGGGTATTTACGTCCGCTGTCTTGTTCGTTACTGTTGTCGGCCTGTATGGCGCGATGCTTTCGGTCGCCTCAACGCAGCTTGTGGCGGTTTCACACCTTCTTTACACCGATGTTTTCCTCAGGTCGCGGGCCGGCTATGTCAGGGACGACGCAAGGTCCAGAAATGAGCTTAAAATATCGAGGGCAATTCTTCTTTTGGCGGCCGTAATATCGACTTTAGTGGTCCAGGGGCTTTCGCATATCGGTTTTTCGATAGCGGATTTGGTTTTTGCCATATATGGGGCACAGCTCGGTCTTTGCCCTCTTGTCCTGGCGGCGCTGCTTTGGGACAGGACCCGTCTGAGGAAGCTTTCCGCCTGGGCGGTGATAGCGGTATCGGCCGGATTCGTCGCCGGCTGGGCCGCCGCTGTTTACGGACGACTGACACACGACACCGATTTGGTGTTCCTGGCGCCTGTCTTCAGTTTGGTTTCGTCATTGTTGTTTCTCGGTATAGGAATTATCAGCAGCAGGGCGGGTGCAAACGTGAACTGGATTCTTATTAAAAGCGTTATAAAGGCCAGGCGCGCCGGCCTGTATCGTTTCAGGCCTCCTAAAGGGCCTGTCCGGCTCGTTTGCCTGAAAGAAAAATGCGCCAGATGCTGCAAAGTAATAGGAACCCCGGTTGTAAAGCCGGAAGAGGCCGAAAATATCGGCCTCGATTCGATTATAAAAAATTTTCGCGGCGATATGTTTATCAAATCCGATGACTGCGCCTGCATTCTGCTAAAAGGCGGTTTGTGCTCGATATATCCCCACAGGCCAAAGGGCTGTCGGGAATATCCCTGGTATAATATCGACGGCAGATTGTATTATGACTCCGGCTGTCCCGGTGTCCAATATGACAAAGACGAACGTCCAAATGTTGAGGACATTCAGCCATTCGATGGTTTTTTTTCTAATACGCCAAAGTTCATCATCCGGCTTATCAAGAAAATCTGCGTCGGCGGCTGAAGGATAACTTTGCAGATAACAATCCCAGCGCTTCGGCTGGAGTTACTTGGGCTTAAAGCCCTTCACTTTACCGGACGTGTATTTTTTGCAGGCCTTCTCCAAATTAACGTCGCTGATATTGGCAAGCGTGCACAGCCAGGCAAAGACGTCGGCAAATTCCTCCTGTTTATTTTCAGTATCGCTTCCCGCCAGGGCCGTCGCAAGTTCGCCGACCTCCTCGACAAACCACAAAAATGTGCGGGACACCCCTCTTTGGCGGTCCCGTTTTTCGTACCTTGTGGAAATTAATCGCTGGAATTCCCTGATGTGCATTTATTTCGATTCTCGATAACGAAGCGTAGAGGCCGTCGCCTGACGGCCTCTACACTGCCGGGTTACTCATCTTGTTCCTGAACCGGCCTTGTTAAATCAGTTCGGACAATTTCACTTTTGAATATACCGACCTTGCGGCGGCGACGCCCTGTGCGTATGCCTTTTCCGCCTTGGCGCTGAATTTGTCTCTCTTGGCGTGCTCATCGAGGTTGAGCTGGCTTCCGAGGGGTCCGTCCACGGCCTCGATGATTTCAAGCATCGACACTCTGCTCACCGGCTTTGACATCACGAAACCGCCGCGTGGGCCTCGCTTGCTGCGAAGAATGTTTGCCCGGACAAGCTGCTGTAATATCTTGAGCAGATATTCGAGAGGTATGTTATACTCTTTGGATATGGTCTGTGACAGGACGATTCCCTCTTTCTCGTTCCTGGCGATGTAACAGGCCGCCAGTAACCCGTAGCCAGTCGATCTGCTGATTTTCATTGCAATCTCCTTTTGAATAAATTATTTACCTGCTGTTTCTATAATGTTTTTATCTCCGACAAGTCGGAGCCCATTGTTTTAAATCGCGGGTATGGACTCTGACGGCGTGCTCCTTCACAGCCAAATAAGCAAAAGTTGTTATATAATTATAGTCCTCAAATGTAAAAAGCAAGAACTTTTTCAAAAAAAACATAGATTTTAGGAGTTTTACGAAATACTCCTGATAAAACAAGCAATTTTCATAATAATTTCGTTATGTTCGGTCGGCTGACCTGCGACATATCCATTTTTTGTTTTATGCTGCTTGAAACAATATAAAAAAAATTAAAATATTTTTGCCAAGAGCGGAAATATTTGATATTTTGCTTCGAGAGTTTCTGTTTCAGGTGAAAATTGGCGCTTTTTTGGAGATTATGTATGACGTCATTAAAGCCGCGAGTAAGTGTTGAGTATAGTGAGCAGGCCACAATAATGCTTTTCACCGATGAAAAAATCCTCGAAGAAAGGGATATACTGGAGCTGCAGGAATCGCTGATGGGTGTTATCGAACAGGCCGATAAAATCAATCTTGTTCTCGATTTTTCAAACGTAAAGTTCCTGTCATCAGCCGTTCTTGGGCTCCTAATTCGAGTCAGCAAAAAGGTTTACGAGCGCGGAGGGCAGTTGCGCCTGTGCAATATCAGCCCCCGAATTTATGAGATTTTTAAGATAACGCGACTAACCAAAATTTTCGATATATTTCCTGACAGGGCATCTGCATTGGCCAGTTTGGATAAATCGCAATAACAAACAGGCCGGCCAAGGATTTGTCTTATGTATCCTGCGGTTTTTCATTAGTCGCGGGAATGTTAATTATGGGTGTTTGTGTAATGGAGATTTTTAAACACGCGGTTTTATGGCTCTAAATTTACCTATCAGCAGGTCATTAGTCGTATCCAGCTCACCCGCAGCCGTTGCAGACGTGTACAAGCAGATTTTGCCCGGCTTGCAGACGAATAATTTCAGCGATGAAGATATTTTCTCCGTGCACCTGGCGCTCGAGGAGGCGTTCATCAACGCCGTCAGGCATGGCAACAAACTGGAGCCGACCAAGGCGGTAAAAATTGATTACGCCATTGAGGCGGACAAAATTGAAATCTGTATGACCGACGAAGGTCCCGGCTTTGATCCCGAGGTCATACCGGACCCGCGATACGGCGATAACCTTTACAAGCCCGCAGGAAGAGGGATGCTCCTGATGCGTTCGTTTATGGATGTTGTCGAATACAGCAAGAAGGGTAACTCAGTCCGGATGATTCGATACAGGGAAAAACGGCGTCCCAGAAGTGCAGTCAGGACCGCCTGACAGCCGATGATATTCTGTTGTTCAACGCTCAAACAGGTTCTGGTATGGTATCGTAAATATGCGCAAAAAGGTGTTGTTCGCTTTGCTGCTGTTTTTGCTGGCCGGCTGCGGAACAGAAGAGTCGGGGCTCGTTATCGTTTATGAACCCGATGTAACGCCAATGCCAAGACCACCATCTCCAGCGCCGCCGATGACCCCGTCAACGGGCGTTGCCGGCCAGGCGCCCGGCGCCTGGATTCCCTCGCGACGCGAAAGGGTGTGGACGGCCATCATAATTCATCACTCCGCGACCAACGAAGGGAACGCCGCCATATTCGACAAGTGGCACCGCGAAGGAAACGGCTGGTGCGGCATCGGCTATGATTTTGTCATAGGCAACGGCACAGACAGCGACGACGGCGAAGTTGAGCCGACTTACCGATGGCGAGGCCAGCTCACCGGCGCTCATGTAGGCGGAACTCCCGGCAACTGGGCCAACGAGGAAGCCATCGGGATTTGTCTGGTCGGCGATTTCAATCGTTACATGCCGACCATCAAACAAAGAGAAGCATTGGTAAAACTGGTTCGTTTTCTCCAGCAGCGATACCATATCCCAAAAACTCGCATCTATGGTCATGGCACAACGCCCGGCGCCCACGTTACCGACTGCCCAGGCAGGCGCTTCCCGATGAGCTGGCTTAAATCCGCATTGCCAAATTGACACTTTTGATGCGATTGCTTCACAATCGACTATAACGTCCTATAAACCGAAACAAACCGGTTGACGAAGTGTTTTTTTAACCTTTCCCGCCAGACGGTTTATAAGTCACCCTGCCGGATAGCCGAAATGCCTGATAATTCCACCCCAGGCGGATAAATGCGCAATAAATTTTGAAAGGAGCTGTAACAATGCAAACACTGGGTTCGGCTGAGTCGCACAACAGCATATTGAACGAGCAAATCGCAAGACAGATATTCGACATTCTGCCTGAAGACGGCCCGTTAATGGTAATTGTCAGCAAAAACGGCGACCACTGGCCCAGCAATTCCGACGCCTTTGCCAAACTCGGCGTCAGCGACGCCTTTATCAAAGACCTCTGTGTCAAGGTTGACGACGGACAGGAGCCCATTATCACGCAGGTCAACGATTGTTCAATCGTCGCGACAGAGCTTACCACTGAACGCACGAACTGCGGCTACATCATTTTGGCCCTTGCCCATTACAGCCCCGAATCCACATTGGCCAATATAACGCTTATCGAGATACTCCTTAGCCAGGTCGGCTTGATTGCCCACCTTATAGAGCAGAACAACCTCTTTTACAATCGCCAGATGAACCAGTTCGTCGCTGCCGCCGCATCAATAAACAACGACCCCAGCTTCAATTAATTCATAATCATAGCTGATTGAAATTCTGTAAAAAGAAGTATAATTTTTATTGACTGTATGGTCAAATGAACATATATTATAGTGGTATGGAAAAGCTGACGGAAAAACAGTTGAAGGTATTGAGATATATAGAAGACCGGCTGGAAAGAAACGACGCGCCCAGCCAGCGGGAAATCGCCCTGCACTTCGGTCTGGCGCAAAACGCCATATACCAGTTGATAAGCTACCTCAGGAAGAAGGGCTACCTGGCCGATTACGCAGGCCACAGGCGAATTGCCCTGTCGCAGGCGTATCTTGGGCAGCGCAGTCCGCGAGGCATTCCCGTTGTGGGCAGGGTTGCGGCGGGGGCGCCGATACTGGCGGAAGAGAATATCGACGGCTACATAGATTTGAAGCAGTTTGTGAGGCCGGCCGCAGATGCGTTCATTCTTAAAGTCAGAGGCGACAGTATGATTGACGCCGGTATTCTGGATGGCGACCTCGTTGTTGTCGAGCCGGCTTCGCAAATCGGCAACGGTCAAATCGCCGTGGGCTTCGTCAACGGCGAGGTCACAGTCAAAAGGATATATATTCAGCAGGACCGCGTCGTCTTTGAGCCGGCAAACAAATCGGGGGCGTATAAAAGTATGAACGTTGAGAAGAATAATGAAACCGTTCGCATAATCGGTAAAGTAACGGGTTGTATCAGGAAATTGTAAGGTCGCGGAAAATGACGGGCAAAGTTTACATAGGCATAGCGGGCTGGTCGTATCCGGACTGGAAGGGAATTGTCTATCCTGACTCGAAAACCGACCAGCTCGAATACGTCAGCCGGCTCGTTGATTGCGTCGAAATAAACAACACCTTTTACAGGCCGCCGGACGCGAAAATCGTCGGGACCTGGCTCGCAAAAGCGTCGGCAAAGCCGGATTTCTTCTTCACCGCCAAGCTTCACCGCGATTTTACCCACGAAGGCAAAATCGAGGCCCGGACGGTAAAGCAGTTTCGCGACGGTTTCTCGCCAATGCTCGAAGCTGGCAAATTAAACCGGCTGCTTGCCCAGTTCAGGTATGATTTTGATGACACAAATCATAACCGTCGGCATCTGACAAAAATTATTGAGGCCTTCTCGGACACCTTCAGTATCGCCGTGGAGGTCAGGCACAAGTCCTGGCAAATGCCGGAGGCACTGAAATTCCTCGACGGGTTACGGGTCTCGGTGTGCAATCTCGATTACCCGACGACGTATAACTCGTTTGATTTACGATTGTGCGCCATAGGCAGGGATGGTTATTTCCGGCTGCACGGCAGAAACGCAGACAAGTGGTTCAGTAAATCGACGAGGAACGAGACATACGACTACTACTACAATGAAAATGAGCTTGCGCAGATAAAGCTGCGGATAGATGAGCTTGCGAAAGCGCTTCGGACGCTTACCGTGATAACGAATAACCATTACCGCGGCGCGGAATTAGCCAACGCCATCGAACTGAAGTGCCTTACGACCGGCCGGAAGCAGGCCGTCCCCGAAGGGCTTTTGAAAACGTATCCGCAATTGGCTAAGGTCGCCTCGAACGGGTGATTTCCAAATGATTACGAGGGTAAAAACAATTCGCAGGCCGGCTTTGTCGGCGTGGCGTCGCCATCTTCTGTTTGACGCAATGGTGCCGGCGGGTTTTCCATCGCCCGCCGCCGACTACGAGCAGGACCGCCTCGACCTGAATAAGCATCTCGTCGGCAATGCCGCCGCGACGTTTTTCGTCAGGGTCGCGGGCGATTCGATGGTTGGGGCGGGTATTCATACCGGCGACCTGCTCGTCGTTGACCGTTCCCTCGAGCCGAGAGACAAAAACGTCGTCATAGCGGTCATCGACGGCGAACTTACCGTCAAAAGAATCCGGCTGAAAGCCGGCAAAATAACCTTAGAGCCGGAAAACCCCGATTATGCCACGCTGGAAATAACCGCCGATACCGCCTTCGAGGTCTGGGGCGTCGTTACCAGCGTCATACACAAATTATGAGCGAGGTATTCGCACTTATTGACTGCAATAATTTTTACGTGTCCTGCGAACGGGTTTTTAATCCGAAAATCGAGAGCAAACCCGTTGTGGTGTTGACCAATAACGACGGCTGCGTTGTCGCACGCTCCAATGAGGCAAAGGCGCTTGGTATCGGTATGGGCGTGCCTGCCTTTGAAGTGGATGACGTGTTCAAAAAGCACAACGTCGAGGTCTTTTCGTCGAACTATACCCTGTATGCCGATATGTCCGGCCGGGTTATGGAGACGCTCTCGACCTTCACGCCTGCTATGGAGGTATATTCAATTGACGAGGCGTTTTTGAACCTTGGAGGTATTGACGGCTCACTTGCAGATTACGGGCGCAGGATTCGGCGAACCGTCAGGAAATGGACGGGTTTACCCGTATCAATCGGTATCGCCAGGACGAAGACGCTGGCCAAGATTGCCAATCACATTGCCAAGAAATCGCCGCGATATGACGGGGTTCTGGATTTGACTGATGCGTTAGACGTTGGACAGGTTCTGGCAACTGTGCCCGTGGAAAAGGTATGGGGTATCGGTATCAGGTCAACCATAAAACTGAAAAGGGCGGGTATAAATACGGCGCTCGATTTGAGCAGGGCCGATGTTGAGTGGATAAAGAATTGTTTCGGCGTCATAGGCGTCAGGACCGTTTACGAACTACGCGGCGAATGCTGCTATAAACTGGAGGATAACCCTCCTGCCAGAAAATCGATAGTCGTATCGCGTATGTTTGGTGTGCCGGTCGAGTCGATGGAGCAGTTGAAGGAGGCCGCCGCCGGCTACGCCGCCAGGGCCGGCGAGAGGTTAAGAGAACAGGGGCTTGCCGCAGGCGCACAGACCGTCTTTGTTACGACCAGCCGGTTTATAAAAAACAGGTATTTCAATACGCATACCGTTGAGTTTGCCGTCCCGACCAATGATACGGTGGAGCTTATCAGGGCGGCCCGCGGGAGCATCGAAAAGCTATATCGTAAAAATTGCAGGTTCAAAAAATGCGGCGTCGTCCTGCTTGGGCTTGTTCCGGAGAATCGGGTCCAGCACGGCTTATTCGATGATGCCGACAGGGAGAAATCCATCCGGCTGATGAGGGCCGTCGATACGATAAACGCCAAAGTCAGCACGCCCCTGCGCTGGGCCGCCGAAGGCCTGTGTCAATCCTGGCAGGCGAAATTCCGCAGACGCACAAAACAATTCACAACCTTATTTGCCGACCTGCCTGAAGTCGCATAACCAATCCTGCTGTTGATTTTTGCCCGCGGTTAAACTAGAATTTCCGGCTTGAGAACGCGGATGGTTCTTTAACTATGTATATTGTGAATTAAAATAGGATAATTTATTGGGAAGGCGTGATAAAATGGAAAAGCAGCAGTCAAAATGCCCGGGCAAGCAGCATTATCTTTCAGGCAAGCGTATTCTGCCGGAACCGATATCCAAAACGACCGATATAGCCAAGCTTATTGACAATATGGACGCCTACAACGGGGGCAGATTGCGGGCGGCCTGTCAATTGCTGAAAGACAGGTATTCGAAGGAAGACGTTACCATCGGGCTGTCGCTGGCGGGGGCGCTGACGCCTGCAGGTCTTGGACCTTCGGCGATTATCCCCCTGATGAACCACGGCTTCGTTGACTGGATTGTCGCCACCGGTGCGAATATGTATCACGATATGCATTATGCCCTGAATTTACCGATGTTCAGGGGCAGCCATAACGTCAACGACGCCGACCTGCGAGACAAGGGCGTTACGAGAATATATGACATACTCTTCGATTACGAAGATGTCCTGATGGAAACAGACCGCCGGCTTCGCGAGGTTCTCATCCGTCCAGAATTTCAGAAGGAAATGGGGACACGCGAGTTTTACCATCACTTAGGCAAAATCCTCGACGAGCTCGAAAAAAAGAACAACACAGGCCAGGTCAGCATCTTAGCAGCCGCCTGGCGAAACGGAATACCTGTCTTTACGTCGTCGCCGGGTGATTCGACAATCGGTATGAACGTCGCGGGCGTCGAGCTTCTGGCCGAGGCGTCTGGGTTGCTTGATAAGTTCAAGCTCAAAATCAATCCGAGTATCGACGTCAACGATTCGACCGCGATTATACTCAACGCCAAAAAATACGAAAAAGGTAAAACAGGCGTAATCCTCATCGGCGGCGGAAGCCCCAAAAACTTTATGCTCCAGACCGAGCCGCAGATTCAGGAGGTCCTTATGATTCCCGAGGCCGGCCAGGATTACGACATCAACGTAACCGACGCCCGACCCGATACCGGCGGCTTGTCGGGAGCGCCCCCCAGCGAGGCCGCAAGCTGGGGCAAAATCGACCCGACGAAGCTCGATGAAACAGTTACCGCTTATCTCGACGTTACGGTCGCCGTTCCCCTTATGGCCGCCTATACGATACAAACCACAAAACCCAAGAAGTTCAAACGCCTCTACGACCGCGGCGGTGAATTGCATCAGAAGCTGATAAAATCGTATCTCGAAAACAATAAGGAAGTCGAAAAGCTAAAAAAACTAATCAGTAACCTCGGGGCTTAGTGTATGAAAAAAGAGCTTATTAAATTAGTCAAAAAACACGGGTCGCCCCTTTTTATCATTGACCATGACGAGATAAGGAAAAATTACCGCACGTTCAAAAGAAATTTGCCCCGCGTCCAGTGCTATTACGCCGTCAAGGCAAACTCGAATCAGCAAATCATCGAAACGCTTTTCAAAGAGGGTTCCAGCTTTGATGTCGCCAGCTACAACGAGTTTATGCAGGTTTACGAATACATCAGGCATTTCGAGAAAAAAGAAAAGGACTTTTACATCTGGGACAGGATAATTTTCTCTAATACCATCAAGGACAGAGATACTTTGCGAAAAATCAAACGATACAGGCCGCTGGTTACTTTTGACAGCAAGGACGAGCTTAAGAAAATCAAAGATGACTGCAATACCGCCGGCCTTGTTCTGCGATTGAAAGTGCCCGATACCGGCTCGCAGGTCGAAATGAGCTCGAAATTCGGCGCCGAACCCGGCGCCGCGGCCAACCTGATTCGGCAGGCCTTCGAATGGGGCCTCGTCGTCGAGGGCCTCAGTTTTCACGTCGGAAGCCAGTGCACAAACTTCGATAACTACAGTTCCGCTCTCGCGATAACCTCGCAGATTTTCAATGACGCCCGCAAAAAGGGTTATCAGCTAAAAATCATCGATATCGGCGGCGGTTTTCCCGTGCCTTATGACAACCAGGTTCCTAAGTTTGAGCACTTGGCCAGGATTATCAATTCCGAATGTAAACGCCTTTTCCCCACAGACGTCGAGCTTATTGCCGAGCCGGGAAGATTTATGGTGGCTACCGCCGCTGTTCTTGTTTCTGAAATAATCGGCAAGGCCAGACGAGACGAAAAAATCTTCTACCACATAAACGACGGCGTCTATCACACCTTCTCAGGTGTTGTTTACGACCACTGGATTCCAAATTTCCGCGCCTTCAAACGCGGCGAAAAAGAGGTCTGCGCCGTCGTCGGCCCCACCTGCGACAGCTTCGACAAAATCTCGCTTTCCGAGCAACTCCCCGGCAATCTCGAAATCGGCGATTATCTCTTCACCGAAAGCATCGGCGCATACTCCACTGCCTCCTCGACGAAATTCAACGGCTTCGACGGCGCGAAAATCTTTCACCTTAATAAGTAAGGTTTATCATTTGGGATTTAATATGAAGTCGGCGGCGCTTACGGATTTGAGGAAAGTAGAAATTATCGACGTTCCTAAACCCTCTATCAGGGGCGATAAAGATGTGCTGCTCAAAATTGCCGTTGTCGGTGTCTGCGGCAGTGATATTCATTATTACACGACAGGCAAAATCGGCTCGCAGGTCGTCCAATACCCCTTCATTGTCGGCCACGAGTGCTCAGCAACCGTCGAAGCCGTCGGCAAAAAGGTAAAAAAAGTCAAACCCGGCGACCAGGTCGTCGTCGAGCCGGCCGTATCGTGCCATACCTGCCCCCAGTGCAAAATGGGACGCGAAAACACCTGCTTCAACCTCAAATTCTTAGGCACACCCGGACAGATACCGGGCTGCCTTTGCGAATATATCGTTATGCCCGAAGAAAACTGCCTGCCGACGAAAGGCGGGATTACTCTCGAAGAAGCTGCTCTGTGTGAGCCGTTCGCAATCGGCGTTTACACAATCAAGCAGGCAAATCTTTCAAAGGGCGACAAAATCGCAATCCTCGGCTCAGGCCCTATCGGTCTGAGCTGTATGCTCGCGGCCAAAATTCAGGGTGTTAGCAAAATCTATATGACCGACAAGCTCGATTACCGTGTTGACTTCACGAAAAGGCACGGCGCAACCTGGGCAGGCAATCCCGACAGGCAAAATATCGTTGAGGATATTTTGCGATTAGAACCTAACGGCGTCGATATCGCCTGCGAATGCGCAGGCCGGCAGGAAACCGTTGACGAGGCGATTGACTTGTTGCGCCCCGGCGGCAAACTTATGCTCGTCGGTATCCCGCGATTTGAGCGTTTCAGCTTCCCCGCCGATAAAATCAGGCGAAAAGAAATTACGATTATTAACGTCCGCAGGCAAAACCGCTGCACGCAAACTGCTATTGATTTGGTCGCTTCCGGAAAAGCAAAAATTGACTTTTTAATTACGCATCGTTTCAAATTAGACGAGACAAAATCTGCCTTCGATTTGGTTGCCGATTATCGCGATGGCGTCATCAAAGCAATGGTTCAATTTTAAATATTTTACGCTGGTTCCTGTGACCGGGTTATCTTGGGAAAAAGGAGTTCTTGTATGTATATGTGTATGTTTGAAATCTTTTGGGCAGCGATTTTAATCCCTGTTGTTTTGACCTATAAATTCAAAAATCCTTACTTGCGGTGGGTTTTTATCATCGTTCCGCCGTTGGGTTTGCTTTTTCTGATAAACATTCCCATTGATATTGGCTCGTTTATGTTCTGGATGCCGGCGGACATTATTTTCATTTGTTCTATTTGCAGTATTGTCCTCAAAATTCTTTGGGCGTTGATAAGAAAAATGCGTAATAAGCCGGCTCTCCTTCCACCATTATCAATACGACTTATCCGTCCGGCTATGATTATACTCATTTTGCCAACTGTTCATAGGATTGTAACGCTCTCCCGTGAATCTGCGGACACTTTCGCAATTGAGACGGCCAGTGAGATAAAAAAGATTTGTGATTCAAATGGCAGATGTCCAGATTTTATTACGGGTTGGGAAGCCGATAAGAGTGGACGCATTTGCTGTAGGACTATATATGGCAAATATGGCACAAAATATCCCGTTCGGTACAATATTAGCAGGGATGGAAAAGAATTCTGGGTTTGGGTAAATCATGCCTTTGACGAAGATTTTTTTATAAGTGGAGGTGTAGACAAAAGTATCCTGATAGATGCAAACGCCCCTCCTTCCGCAAATGCCTATATCGATTAGACCCGTATTACGGGCTTTGGCCCAACGACAAAACTATCGAGCATCCCGCATCGAGAATCGAGTATCTAAAATCATAAATCAGCAACCATAAATCCTTTCGTGTCTTTGTGTCTTGGTGGTAAAATCCCCGTATGTCAAACGCAAGTATAGTTACTATCGGCAACGAGCTGCTCAATGGCCATACGACCGATACTAACGCTGCGTATATCTGCCAGCAGTTGCTTTCGGTCGGTATTCCGGTCGTAAGCGTCTATACCGTCGGCGACGACATAAGCCAAATCGTTCGCGCACTCAAACGGGCAGCCGAAGACGCTGATATTATAATCACGACAGGGGGTCTTGGCCCGACTGATGACGACCTGACCCGGCGGGCGTTTGCGGAATTTTTAGGCGTCGAATTAAAGACCGATTCTCAACTGCTCGAAACAATCCGACAATTTTTTGCCAAAAGGGGGCTGCCAATGCCTGAAAGAAACGCAATTCAGGCCCACATACCCGACGGAGCCGAGCCGATTGAAAATCCTTTAGGCACAGCACCTGGTATCTACGCAAAGGTTCAAAATAAGGTTTTATTTGCCCTGCCCGGCGTGCCCTTTGAAATGAACCAAATGTTCGAAGCGTCAGTTTTGCCACACATACAAAAGCAGGGGGGCGATAAATATGTCATAATAAGGAAAGTGCGATGCTTTGGCGCAGGTGAATCCGTAATTGCTGAAAAGTTAGGCAATCTGATGGCTCGCGAAAGAAACCCCCTAATCAACTCAACCGTTAACTCTGGCATTATCACCCTTCACGTTGTTTCAGCCGGACCAAATAAAGAACAGGCAGGAGACCTTGCTCAAAAAGATGTTGAATATTTGCATTCGCTTCTCGGCGACCTTGTTTTCGGCGTCGATGACCAGACCTTGCCCGAAGTCGTCGGCCAATTACTGACTGCTCAAAAAAAGACCGTTGCGACAGCAGAATCCTGCACCGGCGGCCTTGTCGCAAAATTGCTCACAGATATTCCCGGCTCAAGTGCATATTTCACCCACGGCTGGATTACTTACAGTAATAAAGCCAAGGTCGAGCAACTCGGTGTTCCACAACAGTTTATCGACCAATACGGCGCGGTCAGCAAACAGGTCTGCTCAGCGATGGCCAAATCGGCACAACAAAAAGCACAAACCGATTTTGCGATTGCGATAACCGGCATCGCCGGCCCTGCCGGCGGCTCCGACCAAAAACCCGTCGGACTGGTCTTTATCAGCGTTTGCGACTCGAAAAATTGCCGGACCGAACGTTTCATTTTTCCACAGGATAGGGTAATGATTCGTCTCCGCTCTGCCTTGACTGCTCTGAATATGCTCCGTTTGGCGTTGAAATCAGACGCAGGTTGACTTTCTTCTATTTCCCGATGGTATAGACATATTTCTTATCGGCCCATCCTGCCCGAAACCCCCATTTTAACGCCTTTTTGAGGTTAAGTTGCCCTCTTTGCTTGTCGAAGAACCTATAGGCAATTTTTTGTAAACTTTTTTATCCGGCGTAGCCAAGAACCTATTGAAGTGAAGCAAAAATATTAGAGAAATAAATGTTATGACGGTTTTTCAGACAACAATAGGTGCGAGGCGAAGTCGGATAGTCCTAATCAACCCTTTTGATGAGGAAAGGACCGAACAATGCCGCTAAAGAAGGTTCTGGTCGTCGATGATGAAGTGCATATAGTCCACGTCGTTGCTATTAAGCTGCGGAACAACGGTTACGAAGCCATTGTCGCCGGCAACGGCGCCGAGGCCTACGAGCTTGCCTGCAAAGAATCCCCCGACCTTGTCGTCGCAGACCTGATGATGCCGGTGATGGATGGGGTGCAGCTTATAGAGAAGCTCAGAAGTAATGAACAGACGAAGGATATACCGGTAATCCTGCTGACTGCGAGGAATTTTGCTGTAACAGAGGAGAGACAGCAGGAATTGAGAATTGCGCAGTGTATCACAAAGCCGTTCAGCCCAAAAGAGCTGCTCAGGACGATAGAAGACGTGATTTATCAGGGTTCGATGGCGATGGTCGGCCAGAGCTGAATACCAACAATGAATAACGCGAGGAGCGGAATATGCCCAGTACAATACCGGCCGGGTTGACGGCATCTCAGGCACATGAGCTAAAGGAATTCGGCGGCCGGGTTGCAAATCTTGGCGCGAATTTCGTGGTATGCGACGGCACAGGCAAAGCGGTCATTCTTTGCAAGTCGGGGGCGTTCGACAGCGACCCGGTGCAGTTAGCCAAAATCGCCGATGATTGTCTTCGTCATCCGCCCAAAGGTCAATCCCCGCTGAACCCTCACACGCCGATGTCTCGGTATGTAGCCGTGCCGCTTATTGCCGCCGCCGGCGACGGCAGAGGCAAACCCCTTTTCGCGGCACTGATAGACACAGGCCCAGGAGGCGAGCGTCAGAACCCGGATTCCACGGAGTTTTTCGCCGAGATATTGCGCCTTTTTGGCGAAAAGTTCATCGACCGAAACAGAAACGCGGCGCAAATGGATATGATAAGCTCCGAATTGGCGCAGACGTACGAGGAGCTTGTTCTGCTGTACAAAATCAGCACCAATATGGAAATCGTGGAGCCGGACGCCAATTTTCTTCAAATGGCGTGCGACAGTTTGACGGAAATCGTCAGCGTCGAGGGAATCGCGATAGTTCAGGAAAAAACGATGGATGAGCAGAGCCGGTTTGTTCTCATCGCCGGCGCGGGCGTCATCGATATCGACGAGCGTATGACTTTGACACTGTATCACCGGCTGCTAGAGGAAATGAGCAAAGGCAAAGAGGCGCTGCTGGATAGCGAAGTTGACGCGCCTTTCCGGTACGAATGGCCCAAAAATATCAGGAACATAATTGTCGTGCCGCTCTGCGGGAAAGAAAAGGCGGGCTTCGGAGAGAGGCGTAAAGAGGCAGACAGCCAGAAGCTTGAAAAAGGCGAGATTATAAGGCAGCCGGGGACTGGGCGTGTCATCGGTATGCTTGTCGCCATAAACCGCAAAGACAAACCCGATTTCGACTCCACCGACGTGAAGCTGTTTAACTCCGTTGCCAGCGAATGCGCGGTTTTTGTGGAGAACAACCGGCTGTTCAACGACCTCAAGGAGCTTTTCATCGGGTCGCTGAAGGCGCTTACGCGAAGCATCGACGCCAAGGACCGGTACACACGCGGCCATTCGGAGAGGGTCGCGTTCATTTCAAAGTGGATAGCCGAGCATCTGGCCGAGCAGCGGCATATCGAGCAGGAGCAGGTGCACAAAATTTACCTTGCCGGGCTTTTGCACGACATCGGCAAAATCGGTATTGATGAGAAAGTTTTGTGCAAGACCGGCAAGCTGACTGAACGCGAGCGCAGCCAGCTAATGATGCACCCGTCCATCGGTGCGAATATTCTCAGCAGCATCAAGCAGATGCGAGACATTATCCCCGGCGTGCTTTATCATCACGAACGGGTTGACGGCAAGGGGTATCCCAACGCGCTGAAGGGCGACGAGATACCGCTTATGGGAAAAATCGTCGGGCTTGCTGACTGTTTCGACGCCATGACATCGGAGCGCGTGTATCAGGAGGCGCTCGACGTGGAAGAGGCGATTGATGAGATTGAGAAACGTCTCGGGACCCAATTCGACAAGGAGGTTGGCGAGGTTTTCATCAAGAGCGACGTTTACCATTTATGGGACTTGATGCAGGAAGGGTCCATCAAGACATACGGCTCGGACGACTTCACACAATACGGAACGATGGCTGTGGGAACGCTTATCAAGTAACAGCCGCAAATCTCCGCCAGAGATGTGCGTGGACAGCAAGGCACATAAAACACAAGGGCGCCATCGCACAGGATTTGGGCCTGCAATTTCGCTCCTTTTTTGACCTTATAAGCTGTGGCCGGTGCAGTCAGGCCGGAGAGTCCTTCGGCTTCGCCTTAGGATACACTTCGCTAAGCAACTCAATCGAATACCAAGCGTGCTGACAAGCCCGTTAGGGAGTGTCTAAGACATCGAGGCGGTCGGGTTTTAGGCGTTTGAGGTCTGTGAGCTGGTTTTGGCCTATGCGGGCTTCGATTAAAACACAGCCATCGGAGTATTGCTGGTCGATAATCGTGGCGTATGCGCGGAGGAAGCTCTGGATTTTGCCGTTTTTTGGGGTGGTGGTAATCTTGATATGCAGGAGGCCGCCTTTGTATTTTTGGAGGACGGCGTCATGAAGGTTGTTTAAGCCGAGGCCTGTTTTTGCGGAAATGCAGATTGCGTCGGGGTAGAGTGTCTGGAGCGTCTCGATAGTGTTAAGGGTGCTAACGACGTCAACTTTGTTGAGAACCAGAAGTGTTTGTTTTCCTGTGCAGCCGATTTCCAACAGGACGGCGTTGACGGACTCTATTTGTTTGAGGGCGTCGGGGCTGGAGACGTCAACGATGTGGATGAGGAGGTCGGCGGTGATAGCTTCTTCGAGGGTTGCCTTGAAGGATTCGATAAGCTGGTGAGGGAGGTTTCGGATAAAGCCGACGGTATCGCTGATGAGGACATCTGCGCCGCCTTCGAGGCGCCATTTTCTTGTGCGGGTGTCGAGCGTGGCGAAGAGACGGTCTTCGACGTAGGCGTCGGCGTCGGTGAGGGCGTTGAGGAGCGTGCTTTTGCCGACGTTTGTGTAGCCGACGATACAGATTTTGAAGAGGTGAATTCTACCCTCGATTTCGCGGACTTTTCGCTTGTCGATATTTTCGAGGTCCCGTTTAAGCTCGGTGATTCGTTTGCTGACTAAGCGTCGGTCGATTTCGAGCTGCATTTCACCTGGGCCGCGAGTGCCGATGCCGCCGACGGCGCCTGCGGCTGTTACGCCGCCGCCGACCACGGTGTCAAGGTGGCCCCACATACGGGCGAGGCGTGGGTAAGTGTATTCGAGCTGGGCAAGCTCAACCTGGAGCTTGGCCTGGGCGGTTTTTGCGCCGGTGGCGAAGATGTCGAGAATCAGCTCGCTGTGGTCGATGACTTTGGCTTTGATGACTTCCTCGAGTTCGCGGATTTGGCGGGGGAGCAGGTCGTTATCGAAAATGACGACATCGGCGTTGAAGCGTTTGACGCGGTCTGCGAGCTGTTCGGCCTTGCCTTTTCCGATGTAAAAAGCGGGGTGGATTTTGTGGAGTTTCTGCTGGAAGCGGTCAACGACGACTGCGCCTGCGCTTTCTGCCAGCGCGGTCAGCTCTTTAAGGCCGTCGTAATCTCTTTGGCCGGGGAGGGTCGCCCCAACCAGTATGGCACGTTCTTTTCTGACCCCGAGGGTCTCACGCATTTTGTCCAATGAATTTATATCTCCAAAACAGATATGCAGTTTATCACATCTTTTAATAATGTTCAATTAAATCGGGGGTTTGGACGGGGCAATAAATTCGTGAATTTTGACTTGCAAAGTCAAAAGTTAAGGTTAATATATGCCTCAATAGTAACGGAAACGAGTTTGGAACAGGTATGTTTAATTTTTGACCTTAAACAGTCAAGCGTAAGGAGTGTTTTTTATATATGCTGAAAGTGAAGTCGAGAACGGGCGAAACAGTACAGCAAATGATGAGGCGATTCAAGAAGCTGTGCGAGAAAGAGGGACTGATAAGGGATATGAAGCGAACGGCATATTATGAGAAGCCCTCTGAACGGAATCGTCGTCGTCTTCGGAAGGCCCAGCGGGTATTTCTGCCCCGACCATTTACACCCGGCAACACGCGGGTCGGGTAAAAGGATTCAGCCGGCCGCGTTTTTATTAAAACGATAATTATAAGGCATACCAACAAAAACAGCCGATGGGGTGATAAGCATCGGCTGTTAATCCTGTGAAATTGCCGGTTTTGGCCGGCATTACTTATACTTTCGCGACAGGGGACAGGTCATTGGCAAAATGCTTAATTCAGAGGGGAGAAATGCCTATGTTCATTTTATGGTTTATGATTGATGATTTATGATTTGAATCGCGGGTTTCAGCGAGGCGAGGGGATGCGGCGGGTGGCTGAGTAGCCGGAAACGACGGTTACGGCGAGCATTACTGCGAGGGTGATGATTGTGAACCAGTGGCCCCACAGGGCGGTCTGGACGTGCGCGGCCTTGACGAGGATTGTGCCAACGGAGAAACTTTGAATGAGCATTTTGATTTTGCCTGAGGCGACGGCGCGGAAGTCGATGCCTTTTGCCTCGGCGACGTGGCGAAGAACGGTAACATAGCCCTCGCGGATTATCAGAATGGCGGCGACGGACCATCGGATTAGGTGCAGGGTCAATTTCGACCAGTTGAAAAGAAATTCGGGCTGGCCAATGATTGCGAAACAGACAAATGCGCCGCAGACAAGGACTTTATCGGCGAGGGGGTCGAGCATCCGGCCGAATTTACTTGCGACGTTGAGTCGTCTGGCGACGGGGCCGTCAATTATGTCGGTGAGGCCCGAGACGACGAAAATTATAAAGGCGGTATCTATAAACGTGGTTTTATTCTGGACGTATGGCAAATAAAGGAGCATCGCGAGGAAAACCAAGGTTCCCACGAGCCGTCCAAAGGTGAGAATGTTCGGTATCTGCTTTAGCATAGGAAGAAAATAATACTATCGTGTTTATAATTCAATACAAAATTTGCTCGCAAAACAAATCATAGCTTTTGTGTCTGTGAGGTTAATTTTTGCATACAAGCCCGGGGAAATCGAGCGATTTGTGTTGATAAAAAAATGATTAAGGATAACATACTGTCGATTGAGCTGTGGGCAGAGGTTATTGTCGAAACGGTATTTATTTTAAATCAGAAAAGTAAATTCAACAATTTTTGCCGAGAGGATTTAACATGAGAACCGTTTTTGTAAATATCGGATGGGCTTCAGTTTTTATTTTGATATCGGCAGTAGTCGGTATAATCCTCATATCAGCATCGACAATGGTTATCCCAAAACTGTTAGATAAACTGACGCCGAGAATTGATGAAGAAAAGGAGATAGCCCGGGGCAATATAGCCGTAGCCCAATACTTTGGCAGAGTAGCCGCCGCCTGTATTATCGGCATAAGCATCATAATCGGGGCGGCTATAATAGGCGGGATAATTTTTGCGGTATCGTGAACCGCTTGCGGCTTATTCACAGCATGGAAGCATAAGAAATGAAGAGGAACCTGATACTGCCTGTGACTTTGTTATGGCTGCTGGCGGGACAATCTTTGGTTTACGCACGCGGAGGGGGCGGCTGTGTCGAAGGCGGCACTTTGATTTTAACGCCAGCCGGCAGTATAGCAGTGGAACAATTAAAACCGGGCGATAAGGTAATCTCGTTATCGGGTAGTGCCTCAGCAGAATCAAAGGTCCAGGATTTATATTCTGTAAAGCCCGATTATTACTACGAATTGACTCTCGAAGGTCGCATCCTTCGAGTTACAAAGGAACATCCTGTTGCAATAGATTCAGGGACATACCGGATGGCCGGAGTTCTTAAGGCCGGAGACAAAGTATATATCGGGGAAGACAACGAAATCCGGGATGTAGCGATTCAATCGATAAAAAATGTCCCGGCTGCAACGTCTGCATATAACCTGCTTGTGTCTCCCGGCGGGACTTATTTTGCCAATGGGGTCGTGGTCCACAACAAGGGTTGTTTTCTGCCCGATACACTCATCCGCAAAGAGGATGGTTCGGCTGTGCCGATTTCAAACATTCGCCCTGGCGACCGGCTGATGGCGTTTACAGCCAGCGGGGAACTGACCATCGCGACAGTGCAGGAAGTGATAACTCATAATGTGAATGAGTATTGTATTGTCAGGACGGAAAAAAATATTGTGCGTGTTACAGCAGAGCACCCGTTTTATGTTGGTGATGGGACTTTCAAAACACTGGAGGTGTTAAAGGCAGGTGATAATATCTTTGCCTTTGATGGGGAGAATTTAAGCTCTCAGCGAATAGAGAGCATCAAGAAAATAACAGCCAATACAAAGGTTTACAACCTTCAAACGGATAAACCCAATACTTTCTTTGCCAACGGCGTGGCCGTGCATAACAAGGGCGGCGGAGGATGTTTTCCCGCTGGTGTTTTAATCGGCACTTCGGAAGGTCACATACCGATAGAAAAAATCAGACCCGGGGATAGAGTGACCGCAATTACGGGAAACGGCAGGATTGTATCGGCGATAGTTCGGGAGACGCACAGAACGAAAGATTATGTAATAAGCATTTGGGCCGGGTCGAAATGTTTAAGGACAACGGCTGAGCATCCGATTTGTATGTTCAGTGGCGGGTTTTGCGTTGCCGGCAAACTTAAACCTGGGGACGGAATCCTGCTATATTCTGATAATAAAGTCATCCCGGCCAAAATTGACAACCGTGTTTCAGCAGTATCCACGCAACAAGAAGAAGTTTATAATCTTACTGTTGGCTGGCCTCATACGTTTATTGCTGATGGCGTCGTGGTTCATAATAAAGGCGGAGGTTTTGGAGGGGGTCATTCTCATAGAGGCGGACGCAGCGGCAAAGCCGATCCGCTTTCTGTTGTTTTATTTATACTTGTATGGTTTGTTTTTATCTTGATTTGGTTGATTCAGAAATTTCGAGGATCGGGCGGGGAAGATGAAAATCTGGACTTTGTTTACAGCCGGTCGGTCATAGAAAGGAAAAGCGGCAAGACGTTAAAACTTCTTGAATTTCTTTCAAGGCAGGACCCAACCATAGCTCCGGAAGCCCTGCGGAAACAGGCCGAAATCACGTTTCTTAAGCTTCAGGAATGCTGGCAGGCGCGCAATTACGAACCGATGAAAGCGCTGATGATGCCCGATATCTACAGGAATCACTGTGTTCAGCTTCAGGGGATGATTCGCAATCGCGAAATCAATGTGATTGCCGATTTGCATATTGACTGTATCGACCTGGTTAACGTCAGGTACACATTCAAAGAGAACCAGCGTGAATTCACAGCGTTGATAACCGCTAAGGCCCGTGATTATTACATTGATGACCGTAAAAACGCATTTTTACGGGGCGACGGAAAAATCGAGCAGTTTCAGGAGTTCTGGACGTTCCAATATTTCGACAAGACGTGGCTGCTGCGTGAAATAGAGCAGACGAGAGAATCGGACGTTCTGAAGGACGAAAATTTCTTTGAACAATTTACGGATACCGGCGTCAAGCAAATATACGGCCCGGAGGCGTCCAAGGAAGGTGAGGTTGGCCCATGGTTAGGCAAAAATGTTCAGACAAGGGAAGTTCGCATCGAAAGAATGCTTAATTTTCTTGTTCAGACAGACAAAATCTGGAACCGTCAGCTTATGCTCGAAACAACACGCAGGGTATTTCTTGCAGTAATGACGGCGTGGGAATCGGGCAATGAGGCAGACGTTCCGGAAAAGGAGATTTTTCCTGATGTTGCGGCAGATTTACGTGAGAGAAATAAGAGAAACAGGGAAAACAGGGTTACAATCGAATTTCGCAATCTTTGCTGCCGCAAAGCGGAGCTGATTCTGATTCAAAACTACGCGGATAAAGCGAAAGACGAATTTATAGCCAGGATTCGCGCGCATGCCCAGAGGGTTGTGCGCCGCAACGGCGTTATTCTTCGGCAGGATGAGTATGTAACACCGTTTGAACAATACATCACGATGGGCAGGTTGGATAATCAATGGAAACTAAAAGAGATTCTTTCAGCGTCTGCCGGCCTGTCGGCATTAGGTCGGGAGAACCTTGACGAGGAATCTACCCCGCAACAAGTTCAGTGGTATTATCAACACACGCGAGCCGTCTAACCTGATTATAGGAAATGAGGGAGAATACTATTAAAATTTTTCGCAGATGAGGTCGTAATCTTTACAGCCGATAACTTTAGTTTTGACGAAAGTGCCCGCGGTGGTGGAGCAGTTTTTGATGAAGCATAGGGAGTCGATTTCGGGCGCCTGGCCGAAGAAACGGGCCTTGGCGACATGATTTTTTTCAATGTTGTCGATGAGGCAGGTAAGCCGGCTGCCGATACGGGATTTGTTTTTCTCGAAGACGATTCTCTGCTGGGTCAGCATAAGTTGTTTGAGGCGTTGTTTTTCTACGCGGTCCGGGACCTGTTTTTGGAGTCGGGCGGCGAGGGTTCCTTTTTCGGGGTAGAAGGTGAAACAGCCGAGGTGGTCGAAACTCGCCCATTTGACAAAATCGAGCATCTCATTGAAGCGGGCGTCGGTTTCGCCTGGAAAGCCGACGATAAAGGTTGTGCGGAGGACGCAGTCGGGGATTTTTGCTCTTAAGGTTTCAATGAGACGGCGGATATTGTCTTTGGAGTGAGGGCGGCGCATTGATTTGAGGATTTCGGGATTGATGTGCTGAAGGGGAATGTCGAAATAGTGGACGATTTTTTCGCTTTGAGCGACGGTTTCGATAAGCGAGTTAGTAATGCCCGTCGGGTAGAGGTATAGGAGGCGAATCCATTTTAGGCGGACGATTTTGACAAGTTGGGCAAGCAGTGCCGGTAGGGCGTCTTTGAGGCCGAGGTCCCGGCCGTATGAGGTAATATCCTGGGCGATAATGTTCAATTCGACCGCTCCGGATTCAACAAGCTCTTTAGCTTCGGCAAGGACGAGATTTACTGGCTTGCTTCGGAATTTGCCCCTTATGGCGGGGATGGTGCAGAATGAGCAGTTTCGCGAACACCCCTCGCTGATACGCAGGTATGCCCAGTGGCGGGGGGTGATTCGAAGGCGGGTGCGGTCGTCGTAGAGGCGAGTAAAGGCGGGGGTGAGCAGTTCGACAGTTTTATCGGCAGTTAGGGATTGTGTGATTACAGAGGCGATTACATCGCGGTGTTCGAGGCCGACGATTGCGTCGATACCGGGGATTTCTTTAAGGAGCCGGACGCCCTCTCGCTGGGGGAGGCAGCCGGCGACGATGACTTTTTTGACTTTGCCTTTACGTTTTTTGTCGATGGCGCGCCGGATAGCGGCGACGGCTTCGGCCTTGGCGGGGGCGATAAAGCCGCAGGTATTGATGACGATAACGTCTGCGCCGGCGGTATCGTGAGTGACGAGCAAGCCCGCCTGGGCGATTTGAGCGAGCATTCGTTCGCTATCGACCATATTTTTGGGACAGCCGAGGGCGATGAAGCCGACGATTACCTGATTTTTGTTGTGTTTTGTGGTCATTGGCCGATAAAGGTAACAGAAAAGCACAGGAAGGTCTAATATTTTGATAAGCATAGTTAATAGGTTTGACGAGCATATTTAAGGTTGGTATATTAAATTAAGTATGAACGTACTCAAACGATAAATACCGTGGAGGACAAACTATGGCAGATTTTGGAATAGAAGAACAAGGAGGGGATAAGCCGATGGAAATATCACATTCGCCGCTGAATCTCGGGGGCGGCAGCGAGCCGGAGGCAGCGGTTGAGCCGGAAGAACGGCCTGTAGTGCGGGATACGGGCAAGAAGGTGAGTTGGCCGGACCGGATTACGGGATGCAAGACGTTTTTTGCGAAGCTGCACGTCGGTGCGATTGATTTTCTCGACGAGCAGGTAAGCACGTGGCTTAAAGATAATCCCGGGGTCAGTATAAAGATGACCAATGCTGTTGTGGGCGAGATACAGGCGAAGAAAACAGAGCCGAACCTGATAGTTACGGTCTGGTATTAAATTTTACCGCGAAAGCAGCACCTGCCCGGTGCTTGCATACCCGACGGAAGCGTTCGAGGGAGCGTGTCAACTACATACAGGTTCAGGCATGAGGGCAGACAAGACGCAAATGGAGTTTTGGGTTTTAAGTGCTTCGTGTTAAGTTGGGGGATGGCGGGCACGAGGATGGTCATTCGCTATTTTAACAGGCAGGGACAAACTCTGGACGTGGAGACACAAAAAAACAAAATTCCTACAACTTATGCGGGATTTGTCGTGACAAATTGCAAAAGAAACAGTAAATGGAGGACAACTGCTTCGTAATCTGACTGTTGATGGAAAAATTTACACCCGGCCCATACCGGCGGATGAGGAGCGGGAGAAGAGCTTCATTTAGATTTTCATTTAGCCAGTGTTCCGGCTTTGCCCCCGCATTGCAAATTTCATCGGTTAATTTATGAAAGGAGGAGTAAGATGTGTAAGAAGCTGGTGTTACTGAGTTGTTTGGTTTTGGTGGTATGCGCTGAAATAGCTTCAGGAGGATGTGAACCGTTTTTGCTTTCCGACTTCGATGAGGACTGCTACGTTAATTTCAGGGACTTTGCCCGCCTTGCTTCGTACTGGTTGGAAAGCTGTGATGAACCCGGTGACTGTGAATGGGTCGATATTTATACGCCGGGAGGCGACGGCATAGTTGACATTAACGATTTGAATGAGTTCGTAACTCAGTGGTTGTTGTGTACGGACACTGCTAATCCGGATTGTGAGGCGCTGCCGCCATATATTGCAGAAGCGAATTTATATGAACCGCCAAACGCACTCGACTCACCGGCTAATCCCACATACGGCGTCAATCCGGCTACCGGCGAGTATCGTGAAACAGTGGTGGATTTAAGGATTCCCGGCCGAGGGCTCGATTTCATCTGGTCGCGTACCTATCGCTCGCGGACAGGGTCGAATACAAGCACCGGCAATAACTGGGACTATTCCTATAATATTTATATCGAGCCGGCCGGGCGGGATTTTATCGTGCACGACGGCAGCGGCCGACGAGACCTCTACAGGCATCAGGCAGACGGCACCTGGGTCACCGATGGGCTTTTCAGGGTACTGTCGAGAAATCCGGACCTTAGCTTTTCACTGACGTTTCCTGACAAGACGACATGGATATTTAATCGGTTTGACGGCAGCAGTTCGCAAGGCAAAATCAAGCAGATAACGGACCGCAACGGTAATGCGATTTCGTTTGATTATCGATTGGACGACATGGGCAAGCTGGCAACGGTTCGCGACACACTCGGCCGGGAGATTGACATCCTTTACGACGCTGACGGCAGTGTTGCGTTCATAACAGATTTTGCCGGCAGAACCGTCTCGTATCAGTATTATGACGGTAATACACCCGGGGGTTCTCTCAGCGACCTCAAATCCGTCACAACGCCCGCGGTTACCGGCACGCTAACCGGCAATGACTATCCCGACGGAAAGACCACCACATACACGTATTCTCACGGTCTTGGTGATGAACGGCTCAATCACAATCTGTTGACTATTACTGACCCTAATGGCCGGACATTTCTGCAAAACGTTTACTCACCAACTACCGACTCCAATGATCCGGAGTTCGACCACGTCATTCGACAGATTTGGGGTGAACCGAACGATATAATCGATATCACATACGTGCCGCAGGCGCCTGATGCGGGTAACAATTTTGCTGTTGTCAAGACGGTTACTAATGACCGTGTGGGTAATGTAGCATCACATTTCTTCGACGACAGGAATCGGCTGGTAATGGTTCGGCAGTACACCGGTCGAGCCGACCCCAACTCGCCTACATACCTCGACCCTAATACCAATCCGCCGGTCAACAAGCTGCGGGCCGATGACCCCGCCTACTTCGAGACCCGGTACGAATACAATAGTGATTCCTTAGTTACGCGTATAGATTATCCGAACGGTAACTACGTTGTAAATGTCTATGAGGCCGACCTCGACCCCAATGCTTCGCAGCGGTCACGCGGTAATCTGCGCGCCAAATTTCGGCATCCCGGGCCAATGGAATCCACCGCTATCGTGGATGATTTTGAGTCCTACAACGACAGTAACAATTTGATATATGATACATGGATTGATGGCTTAGTGAACGGTACTGGTTCACTGGTTGATCTTGCAGTTGACCCTTGTGAGCCGGTTAACCAAGGCAAGCAGGCGATGATCTTTGATTATAACAATATCGACCCGCCGTATTATTCTGAGACTGTCGGCACGTATTCTGTGCCACAGGATTGGGCTGCCAGCGGTGCCGAAGTATTGGAGGTGTCGTTCCGGGTTGGAACAGGTACCGATACTAATGAGATATACGTGGGTCTGGAGGATTCGACCGGCACCCTTGTTTGGGTTCCGCCAGGGGTCCTGTGCTGCCTCTTAAATTTATGCGAATGCCCGCCGGATTCGCGGTGGAATCCTATTCCGGATGACGACTGGTTCCTCTTTGCTTTTGTATTGCAAGATTTCGCTGATGGCGGCGTAGACTTAACGGCTGTGAGCAAAGTTTATATCGGTTTGGGTGATAGAGCCGCTCCGGTACCCGGCGGCTCAGGTACCATTTACATCGATGATATCAGGATGATTTCGCCTATAATCGAAAAGTTTGAATATGGCACCGAATTTGGCGGCGAATGCAGCTTCGCGACCCGCCATGTTGACCCGAGAAGAAACGAGACTCTGCACGATTATGATCCGAACGGAAATCGCATCCGGACGACGTATGTCAGAGAGGCCCCCGACGCAAATATTGTTCAGGAATGGCAATATAACGCATACGGCCAAAGGACCGTAAGCATCCTGCCCGATAATGGCAGCGGACATCGACGGCGCGATGTGTATACCTACTACACCGACTGCAACGACCCTAATTATAGCTATTTGAAGGAGACCATCGTTGACGCTAACAACCTTGCTCTGACCACCATGTACGAATATGATGCGGTGGGAAACACTATCCGTCTAATTGATCCAAATGGTAGCAACTGGCGGTATATCCACAATCAGCTCAACCAGGTTGTCTGCGAGATTTCACCAGAGGTCACCGACGGAAGCGGTGTGTGCTACAAAAAGTACACCTTCTATGATAAAAACAACAATGTGGTCCGTGTGGACATTGAGAACATCGACGACCAAGGCAACTTACAGGCCAACGAGTACTTCACCACCACCTACGAGTATGATACCCTGAACAATCTGGTCCGCGTTACGGCGGAGGTCAATGAAACCCATTCCGTTGTAACCGAGTATGAATACGACGAAAACTGCAATCGAACCTTGATTCGCTTCGGGGAGGCAACGAACGGCAATCAGCCGACAAATACCATAGGGGCCTTTTATGACGAGCTGACCCTGCCCTTGTGGGTCATTCGTGCCGAGGGCAATCAAAATAACTCCGCGATATACTTTGAGTACGATGGCGTCGGCAACTGTGTCAAGGTACATGATGGAGGGTGGGATGTAGTAGTCACCACCTATAAATATGTCTGTGGCCAACTCGTCAAAACGAATCGCCCTATGAATTACGTCACTACAAACACATACGATGCCATAGGTAACCGTATCCATACAACCTTCGGTCCCGGATGCAACGACTATTTCATCGGAGACATCTTCCTACCACCACACGACCGCCTAAATGCAACAAGCTACAAATACGACGAACTGAACCGCCTTGTCGAAACTGAAGTGGACTTCTTTGACGTTAGTACCACTTTTGACATCGGCGACGGCAAGGTAACCACCGGGTACGAATACAATGACAATTCCCAAGTTACAAAGGTTACCGATGATAATGGCAACGAAACGCACTATGAATACGATACTGCTAACCGTCTAAGTGTTGTTATCGACGCTAAGGGCAATAAGATAACTTACAGCTATGATGAAAACTCAAACGTCATTGCCGTTACGGTATTGGAGAAATCCGATCTGGGTGGTCCCGACGAGACCTTTGTTACGACCTACAAGTACGATAATCTGAACCGCCTTACCGGGATAACAGATAACGCGGGCAACACTACTCAGTACGCCTACGACTCGCGAGATAATCGCACGAGGATGATTGATGCCAGGAATACCGAAATCCGCTCTGCGTACGACGGCCTCAATCGGTTAACTTGGATCGTTCGTGATATGGATGGTGACGGCGCCAATCCCAGTGATTCGGATGATATTAAAATCAGCCAAACCTGGGACGATACCTCCCGGCTGACCAGTCTGACCGACGACAAGTGCAACATAACTACCTATGAGTATGACCCGCTCAATCGCCTGATTAAAACAACTTATGCCGATAGCACCAGCAGGCAGGGCAGCTATGATGTTCACGACAATCTGATTCAAACTATCGATGCTGCCGGCAGTGTGGTTGACTATACGTATGACGATTTGAACCGCCTTATAGAAAAATATATCACGCCTGGAGCAGGAGTATCCGACCAGACGACCTTTGAGTATTATCAGTACGATAATTCGTTGAATTTGGTCGGTGCCGGAAATGACTATTCCGTTGTCGCCCGCAGCTACGATTCTCTCTCGAACATAATCCAAGAAACTCTCAATGGAGTAACTACGACAAGCAGCTATGACGGGTTGGGCAACAAGCTCTCCTGTACGTATCCCAGTGGGCGGGCCGTCAACTACACCTACGATGCATTAAACCGCATAAAGACAATTTCCGACGCGGGCGGAACCATAGCAAGCTATAACTACATTGGCCCACGCAGACCTGAACGGCGCGATTACGTCAACAACACGAGAACCACTTATACTTATGATAACATCCGACGTATTACCCAAACGACGCATACACGCGACCCGGCAGGTACGCCCACCATTATCGATGACCGCACATACACCTGGGACGCGACCTACAATAAGACCCAGCGAAAGGACATTCGCGCCGGCGGGCCACAGCTTACGCACGATTATACCTACGATTCAATCGACCGCCTGGTTCATACGACGGTTACCAACACTGTGCCGGCTGTTGTCCGCGATACAGGTTATTCGCTCGATGGCATCGGCAACCGCACGAGCGTTACCGGCTCGCCCGACCCCGGCATTTACACTATGGATAGTGCCACCCCTGAACCGGCCGATGAACAGGTGAACCAGTACACCACGACCTCTTTCGACAGCCGACTCTATGACAAGAATGGTAATCTGAATACCATCGACAATGGCCTTTCGACACAGAAGGGCCTTACCTACGACTACCTCAACCGGATGGTCAGGTTTGAGCCGGCCAACTTTTGGCCGCCAATTGTTCACACCTACTCCTATGACTGTTTCGGCAGGCGAATAGAAAGAATCGTCGATTCCGAAGGGACACCGCAGACAACGCGTTACTTCTACGACGGCTGGCAGGTCATTGAGGAACGGAATGGCGCCGGCGTTACGCAGGCAACCTACGTCTATGGCAACTACATCGACGAGGTCCTCAATATGCAGCGAGGCGCTAATGATTACTATTACCACACAGATGAGCTCTTCAACGTTATGGCTGTCACCGATGTCGCAGGAAATGCAGTAGAACGCTATGAATATCAGGACTATGGTAAGCCGGAGTTTTTTAATGGCGCGGGTGTTCCTATAGCCGGCACTGCTATCGGTAATCCCTACTACTTCACCGGCAGACGCTACGACAGCGAAACTGGCCTTTACTACTACCGTACCAGATATCTCGACCCGCGCTCCGGCAGGTTCACAACTCGCGACACCATTGGAATATGGGCAGATCCCTTTAACGTCGGCAATGGATACGCATACGTAGGCAACAATCCTTATTCTTTTGCAGATCCATTCGGGATGTTGCCTCCCTGGTTGGATTGGTTAAAGGGACAAGCCATTGAAGAAGGCATTCAAAGAGGCCTTGAATGGGGTCTTAAAGCCCTAAAAGTTACTGGATCTTTCGTCGGGGGCGTCATCGGCACGGTTTTCTTGGTTCTTTCACCTCTCGAGGCTCACGCACCTTCTCCTGGGCTTCACGTACTTGATACTGAGACTTCTGGGTTCTATTTTGATCCGGTGTGCGGGTGTTATGTATTACCACCGGTCGTCATATCTGCCACAAGAGACAGTATTGGGCCATAGTTCCGTCGTCTCGTATTTTACAGCAAGTTCCGCAATCGGTTTTCCAGCGTGTACCGCAAACGCAAGGCAAGCACTCATGATATCGGAAAATATTGCGACGGCAACTCCCCTCCTGAAATTGAATTCCTTGATGTACACTGGAACACGTTCACGAGGAGATAAATCGCAGGACGCGCGTAGCAGCGGGCGCTGGGTGTTTTTATTGATTTATTGGCCGGTGAGATTCGCAAAGCGAAGGGTAGTAAAGGTGTGGTGAACAGGATCAAGCATCCTTTGCAATCTTAGGGTCTTGTTACGAGTTATCAGGACGTGCCTGTGTAGGTCAGGAACTAAGGTGTGTCCACAAGCCAACCTGCAGCAAGGATGGAAAAATCCGCAAAGTCCACTCTGCCATTACGGTCGATATCGCAGTTGTTACACCATTGCCAAGCGATGCAGGAGTTCAGCAATGTCCCGACAAAGGTCTATAATATGAGTGTCGACGGAACGCACGCTTACTACGTAGGTAAATCACGAATTCTGGTGCATAATAAGCCCCCTCCTTAAGCGCGATCAGATCCGGGACTCGGCCAATTTCGGGGCCTGTGCTTTGGTGCAGGCCCCGTTTTTTTTGGGTTGATTCCGATACTTGTGGAAAAAAAAGTTTATGTTGTGCAAAGGAGAAGGTATAATGTGGTCGTTCACTAGGGGTGGTTTGCCTAAGATGCAGACCTGAGAGTAAACCCTTTGAACCTGAACAGGGTGATGCCTGCGTAGGGAAGTGATTAGTGAACGCGAGGGTTGAAGTTGAAATCGCTTCCTTAGTGGAAGCGATTTTTTTATTATTTACCGCCGAGCACGCAGAGGCCGCAGAGATGACTGAAGAAGAAAGATTAAACAAAATAACGGAAGGTGTTATTGGAGCAGCAATCGAAGTCCATTGTGCTCTTGGGCCGGGATTACTTGAATCTGCTTACGAGGCATGTTTATCGTTTGAGTTGGTCGAACGGGGATTTAAGATTGAACTGCAAAAACCACTTTCTGTAATTTACAAAAGTGTGAAGCTGGATTGTGCATATCGAATAGATATTCTGGTCGATAAATGTGTAATAATCGAAATCAAAGCAGTTGATGTATTGGTACCAATTCACAAGGCACAGCTATTATCATATTTGAAACTGTCAGGGTGCAAAGTCGGGCTTTTGATTAATTTTAACGCAAAAATACTCAGTGATGGAATTGTCCGTGTGGTAAATAATTTTCCTGATTCTCCGCGTGCTTTGCGTGCTCCGCGGTAAGTATTTTGATTGGTGGAAGAAATGGCAACACAAATAGAGATAGCGAAATCGGGGCATGTGAGCCCGGAGATTGAATACATTAGGAAGATTGAAGGGGTGGAGGCGTGGCTGGTGCGGGATGAGGTCGCGGCGGGACGGCTGGTGATACCAGCCAATAAGATTCACCTGAAAAGGGGATTGAAGCCGGTGGGAATCGGCCGGATTCTAAAAACCAAGGTAAATGCCAATATTGGAGTGAGCAGCGTTCGCAGCACGGTCGAGGAGGAGATTGAGAAGATGCGGATGGCGATTAAATCGGGGGCGGACGCGATAATGGATTTGAGCACGGGGGGGAATCTGGACGAGATAAGGGAAAGATTGCTGGCGGATTGTCCTGTGCCGTTCGGGACGGTGCCGATTTATCAGATGGTTTCAGGCAGGACGGTCGAGGATGTAACTGAGAAAAATATTATCGAGGTGATAGAGAAACAGGCCAAGCAGGGGGTCGATTTTTTTACGATACACGCGGGAGTTCTCAAGGAGTATTTGCCTTTGACAGGCAGGCGTGTGATGGGGATTGTCAGCAGGGGGGGTGCGTTATTGGCAGAGTGGATGCTGTATCATAATAGGCAAAATCCCCTGTATGAGATGTTCAATGAGCTGTGCGCGATAATGAAGGAGTATGACGTTTGCTTTTCATTGGGGGACGGGCTGCGGCCGGGGTGTTTGGCGGACGCGACGGATGAGGCGCAAATGGCGGAGCTGAGGACGCTTGGGGAACTTACGCAACGCGCGCAGGAGGCGGGCTGCCAGGTTATGGTCGAAGGGCCTGGGCATATACCGTTTAACCAGATTGAATATAATATGAAGATTCAGCAGGAGCTTTGCCGGGGGGCGCCATTTTACGTTTTAGGGCCTGTGGTAACGGATATAGCGCCGGGATACGACCATATAACGTCGGCAATCGGAGGCACGGCGGCGGTATATTACGGGGCGTCGTTTTTGTGCTATGTTACGCCGAGGGAGCATTTGGGGCTCCCCAATGCCGATGATGTTCGGACGGGAGTGATAGCTGCTAAAATCGCGGCACACGCGGGCGACGTGGCACGAGGGCTTAAAGGCGTAGCGGAATGCGATAATCAGTTAAGCGTCGCGAGGGCAAAACTCGACTGGGATGCTCATATTAAACAGTCAATGGACCCGCAGACGGCAAAGAGAATGCACGAGGAGGCGTGCGAAGACATCGATGGCGGTAAATCGGCGACGACGGATTACTGCTCGATGTGCGGCAGGCAATGGTGCAGCGTGAGGATAAACAGGGAGGTACGGGAAAAATTAAAGACGCAGGGAACAGTCGTTAAAGGAAATATCTAAGAAGCTCAGAACGGGGAAGCGAGATGGGTAAGGGCAGAATCGAGATAATAGAAGACGACAGGGATATCATTGAAATGATAGTTTATAATTTGAAGGAAGAAGGTTATCAAACGATAACGGCTTTCGACGGCGAGAAGGGAATAGGGCTGGCCAAAAGAGAAAAGCCAGACCTTATCATACTTGATATAATGCTGCCTGCCATCGACGGATTTGAGGTGTGCAAGGTATTGAAACAACAGCAGTCAACTGCTTCTATTCCAATCATAATCCTAAGCGCAAAGTCCCGTGAGACGGATAAAGTTGTCGGACTTGAGCTTGGAGCGGATGATTACGTGACCAAACCATTCAGTCCGAGAGAGCTGCTTGCGAGGATAAAGGCAGTGCTCAGGAGGCATAAGGAACAACCAGCCGGGGAGATAAAAATCGGGCCGATAATAATCGACAACATCAAGCACAAGGTGCTGGTCAAGGGACAACAAATAGAGCTTACCACGACCGAATTTCGGCTGCTGGAGAGCTTATCACGACGGCCGGGAGTTGTATTTTCAAGAAACCAGCTTCTTGACAGCATCGGGGCTGATGAATCAATGGTTTACGACAGGACTATTGACGCACATATAAAATCGCTGAGACGAAAACTCGGCAGGGCAAAAGATTATATCGAAACGGTCAGGGGAGTTGGTTATAGATTCAGAGAGACCTAAATGAGAATAAGAATATCGTGGAAGTTTTTTGCGGCGTTTACGTTGTTGACGATTGTCACGATAGTGATACTGACCGTCTTACTGGTTCTATGGCTTAAAAACGACGTAGAGGCGAAAATTTCGCAGCGATTGGAAAGCAACGCAGTTCTAACAGGAGAGATTTTCAAGAGTTCAATGGCACGCGTCGAACCCGGAGATATACAGCCGGTGGTCAAAGATGTTTCCGACAAGCTCAAGCTCAGAATTACCGTAATGAACAATCAGGGAAAGGTCCTGGGGGATTCGGAAAGAGACCCGACCACAATGGAAAACCACGGCGACCGCGTGGAGTTTAAGAACGCGATAGAAAAAGGTGTCGGGATGAGCGCTCGATTAAGCCATACGCTTAATTATTCAATGAAGTACGTGGCCGTTCGTGTTGCAGAAGGCGATGAAATTGTCGGAGTGGTTCGAATAGCAGTCCCGTTATCGGAGGTCCAGATTGAGCTTAACAAGCTTTACCGGGCTGCGATATCAGGCGCGGCAGCAGCAATCTTTATCGCCGTGATATTGGCTTATCTTATGGCCCGAAGCATAAGCTCGCCAATAAGACGGATGAAGAAAATTGCCGAGCGAATTGCCAAGGGGGACTTCAGCGAAAAGACGCTGATAAAAGGCGACGACGAGCTGGCGGATTTGGCGGGCGCCCTTAATTCTATGTCCGATGAGCTCCAGATTAAAATTGAACGGCTCAGGCAGCTTGACAGGGTGCGCAGCGACTTTGTGGCAAACGTGTCGCATGAGCTTAAGACGCCTTTGACATCGATACTCGGTTTTGTAGAGACACTCGAAGACGGCGCGATAAACGACAGGGACAACGCGCAAAGGTTTCTTGCAATTATTAAAAAGCACGCCCGGCGATTAGGGAGCATAATCGACGATTTGCTTCGGCTCAGCGAGCTCGAATCGGGCGTGAAGATGGAAATAGGCCGGGTCAATCTCAAGGAGCTGTTAGACGAAGTTGTGATGGGATTTGGTCATGCGCTGTCCGCGAAACGTCAAAGCATTACGGTCGAGAGCGAGGCCGGCGATTTTTCCGTCATCGGAGACAAAGACAAGCTGGAACAGGTCTTTGTGAATTTAATAGATAATGCCATCAAATACACGAAGGAGGGCGGTAAAATCAAAGTTCAGCTTGCTGATTCCCAGGATTTTGTAGTGATTACGGTCGAAGACAACGGCATCGGCATACCGAAGGAAGATATCGAACGCGTATTCGAAAGATTTTATCGCGTCGATAAGGCCCATTCACGTGAAATCGGGGGGACGGGGCTTGGATTAAGCATTGCAAAACACATGGTCCTTGCCCATAAAGGCGAAATCTGCATCGATAGCGAGCTTGGCAAAGGCACGAAAGTGCTTATAACCATTCCAAAGACGCAGAAATAATTTTTGTTTTTTCATACGGATTACACGTCATCTTCATAATTTCTTCATACACTTGTTTTACTCTCTTTATAGGCGTCCGGGGTAAATGCGACCCCGGTTTAAACGGTCAATCGTGGATTTTGTTTAAGGAGAGATGTGATGCGGAAAAGTTTATTATTGATTCTTATGATTCCGGCGGTATTTACGTGCTGGGCGCGGGCTGGCGCGAATGAAATTGAAGACCTGAAAAAGCAGCTCGCCGAATTGCAGGTAAAAGTAGAAAAGCTGGAGGCCCAGCAGTCGAAGCAGATTGAGCAGGAGGTTTCCAAGGCAGTCGAGAAAAAGCAGGTTTCGGCACTGCCGGACAGTATGAAGTGGGTCGAGAAGGTGAAAATCAGCGGAGACTTCCGATACCGCTACGAGGGAATCGACTCGCAAAGTGGGGGCAAATGGGGCGGTAGCGTTAATAGAAATCGCATTCGAGCCCGGCTGAACATAGACAGCAAGGTCAACGATGATATTGACATCGGGCTTCGACTTGCGAGCGGCTCAACCGACCCTGTTTCTACAAACCAGACCTTAGAGGACAGTTTCACCAGTAAAGACTTCTGGCTTGACCGCGCATTTTTCAACTGGCATCCGGGTATGATACAGGGATTTAACTTTATCGGCGGCAAAATGCCTCAGCCATTCTATCGGGTCGGCGGCAATCAGTTAATCTGGGATGACGACCTTAATCCTGAAGGTTTGGCCGCGAAATACGTGATGGGATTAAGCGAATCGTGCAAGCTGTACATCAACGGCGGCGGATTCTGGGTGGGACACGCCGACAGCAGCAGTGCACCGGAGACATCGCTGTGGGGAATGCAGGGCTATCTGAAAAATACGTTCGAAGATAAAACTTACCTGCTCGGTGGTATGAGTTATTACGTCTATGGAAACATCGAAGGAGAACCCAACGTCAGTTCGCTCTGGGGCAAGAACAGCTTTTTCGGCAACACCTCTGCCAATGGGAACTACAAGTATGATTTTGAAATTGTTGAGTGTTTTGCAGAGTATGGCTTCGAGCTTGCAGATTACCCCGTCGCAGTTTTCGGTGATTATGCTCATAACACCGCGGCGCCCAGCTCAAAGAGCAACGGCTGGCTTATCGGCTGCACGTTCAACAAGCTCAAAGACCCCGGGTCGTGGCGAGTCGGCTACGACTATCGTGATATTGACTCCGATGCCGTGGTAGGCCAGTTCAACGACTCGGATTTTATCGGCGGAGGCACAAACGGCAAAGGCCACAGGTTTAACCTTGCTTATCAGCTTGCAAAGAACTTTGAGGCAGGCCTGACCTACTTCCTTAACGAGAAGAAGAACACGGATAACGACGAATATCGTCGATTGCAGGCCGATTTGATTTTTAAGTTCTGAAAGGTGGAAAAAGGAAACATATAAACCAGCTTATTTAGGAGGCAGACAAAATGAAAACAGACAAGAATCAAAAGTCAAGAGGAAGCGACATGGCGCTTATTGTAACGGTGTGCTTAATTATCATGTTTGCGGGAATCGCCGGTGGGGCTGCTGAAAAGAAAATGGTAACCGTAAAAGGTTCGGACACAATGGTGCATTTAGTGAGCCACTGGGCAGAGTGGTTTATGAAGCAAAGGCCGGACGTGGAGGCGGCGGTGACGGGCGGTGGGTCGGGAACCGGTATAGCAGCGCTTATAAACGGCACAACCGAAATTTGTGCGTCTTCGAGGGAAATGAAGGATAAGGAAAAACAGCAGGCAAAGGCAAAAGGCGTTGAAGTGAAAGAAATCGTTGTCGCAAGGGACGGTATAGCCGTGGTGGTAAATCCCCAGAATCCAGTCAGCGAGCTTGATATGGAACAGCTTGGAGGGATTTTTACGGGGTCTTTAACCAAATGGAACCAGGTCGGCGGGGTCAGCGACAAGGAAATCCTCGTGTTTTCGAGGGAATCAAGCTCAGGGACGTACGTGTTTTTTCAGGAGCACGTTCTGAAGAACAAGGACTATGCAGTCAAAGCTAAGCTTATGCCGGCCACTTCAGCAATTATCGAGGCGGTCGCGTCGGACGCGGATTCCATCGGATACGTGGGGCTTGGCTACGCTCAGGCGGCAAAGGACAAAGTCAGGGTTATCGGCGTCAAGGCGGACGCAAATTTGCCAGCTGTGATGCCTTCGGAAGAAACTGTTATCAGCGGCAAATATCCAATCGCCCGGCCGTTGTATCTTTACGTCAGCATCGCAGCGAGGGAAGACGTAACGGCGTTTGCAGGTTTTTGCCTGAGCAAAGACGGGCAGGAAATAGTCAGGCAGGAAGGTTATGTGACGGTTAAATAATGAAGCGAACCTGGAAAGAAAAGTTAATCGAGAAATCGCTGAAATGGACGGCAACACTAAGCATCGTGATTGTGATATGTATTTTCATTTTCATTTTCAAGGAAGCCGTGCCATTCGCGAAAAAGCCGGGTCTTGGAGAGCTGTTTAGGATAAGATGGGCGCCGGTGTCCCCGCTGAGGGAATCATTCGGCATATTGCCGCTGGTAACGGGTTCGGTCCTGGTGACGGCATTGGCGATGCTTCTAACAATTCCCTTTGGGGTGGGGTCAGCGGTTTATATTTCGGAGGTGGCGGCACCATGGGAGAGGGAGATACTCAAGCCGTTTATCGAAATGCTGGCGGGAATTCCGTCGGTTGTAATCGGGTTTTTCGGGCTGATGGTCCTGGTTCCTCTTGTAAAAAGCTGCTTTGGCCTGGCGACGGGATTAACGGCGTTTTCCGGCGGCCTGCTTTTGGCTCTTATGGCGATACCAACGGTAACTTCGATTTCGGAGGATGCCCTGAGAAGCGTGCCGAGGTCTTACAAGGAGGCATCGCTTGCGCTGGGGGCAAGCAGGATACGGACAATCTGGAGGGTGACGGTGCCGGCGGCGCTGTCTGGGATAACAGCGGCGGTAATGCTGGGGGCGGGCAGGGTAATCGGCGAGACAATGGCGGTGATGATGGTAACGGGAAACGCTGCGGTTATCACTTTTTGGCCTTTCGAATCGGTCAGGACAATGACGGCCACCGTAGCGGCGGAAATGGGCGAGGTGGCTTTCGGGAGCGACCATTACAGGGCGTTATTCTGCATTGGAATTATTCTATTAGCGGCGGCGTTCGGGCTTAACGTGGCGGCGCAGAAGGTGTTAGGCAGATACAGGATGGGTAAATGAGCAGGAATTTTTCACAAAAATGGATTTACTGGCTGATGCGGCTGACCACGTATTTTGTGGTGTTTGTGGTCGGGTTCATCGTTTTGGATATTGTCTGGCGCGGGGCGGGGGCGATTAACGTTGAGTTTTTATTTAGTATGCCGCGGCGGAGCGGGGCTGAAGGTGGGATATGGCCGGCCATTGTAGGGACGTTATTGCTTGTCGCAGGCAGCATTGTGCTGGCGTTTCCTTTCGGCGTGGCGACGGCTATTTATCTTTCAGAATATGCCGAACATGGGCGATTTACGAGAACCATTCGTATTGCGACATCGACCTTGGCGGGCGTGCCGTCAATAGTATTCGGGCTGTTTGGGCTGGGCCTGTTCGTGATATTTCTCAAGTTGGGCTGCTCAATAGTATCGGGCTGCGCAACGCTGGCGTGCATGATACTGCCAACGATTATAGTGTCGAGCGAAGAGGCGCTTCGAGCGGTTCCACAGTCATTGAGGGAAGGCAGCTTGGCCCTTGGGGCGACCAAGTGGCAGACGATTTGGAGTAATGTTTTACCTTATTCAATTGGCGGGATGCTAACCGGGCTGATTCTTGCAATCGGGCGGGTAGCGGGCGAAACGGCGCCTATACTCTTGACGGTCGCGGCCTTCTATTTGCCCAGAATGCCGAGGTCGATATTCGACCAGGTAATGGCGCTACCATATCATCTTTACGTTCTTGCGACACAGCATCCCGATACGGCGGCGGTCCGGCCCAAGGCATACGGGACAGCGCTGGTTTTGCTGCTATTGGTTCTTGGCATGGGGCTTACGGCGATTATTACGCGGATTCATTTCAGGAAGAAATACAAATGGTAGAATGGAAGAACAACGGCGCAAGCGAGACGAAAGTAAAGGTCAGCAACCTGGATTTTTATTATGGGGGCATACAGGCGCTGTTCGGCATAACGATGGACATTCCTTCGCGGCGGGTAACGGCCCTGATAGGGCCATCGGGCTGCGGGAAGTCAACTTTTCTTCGGACACTCAACCGGATGAACGACATAATCGACGGTACCCGCGTTACGGGGCAAATTCTCATAGACGGCGAGGATATATACGACGGCACATCGGACGTAGTAAAGCTGCGGAAAAAGGTCGGAATGGTTTTTCAAAAGTCCAATCCATTCCCAAAGTCGATTTTCGAAAACGTGGCTTACGGGCCGCGAACGCACGGCGTCAGAAGTCGCAGGCAGCTTGAGGAGATTGTGGAAAGGAGCTTGAGCCGGGCGGCATTGTGGGACGAGGTAAAGGACCGGCTGGACGTAAGTGCGATGGATTTGTCGGGCGGACAGCAGCAGCGGCTTTGCATAGCGAGGGCGCTGGCGATTGAGCCGGAGATACTTTTGATGGATGAGCCGGCCTCGGCGCTTGACCCGAAAGCCACGGCGAAAATCGAAGACCTGATTGACCAGCTTTGCAGCGATTACACGATAGTCATCGTAACGCATAATATGCAGCAGGCGGCCAGGGTATCTGATATGACGGCGTTTTTTTACGAGGGGCGGCTGGTGGAGATGGGGTGCACCGAGCAGATATTTACCAAGCCGGGGCATAGCCAAACAGAGGATTACATTACAGGACGATTCGGATAACGGGGGAATAATATGACCGTTCACATGCAAAAGGAAATCGAGAACCTAAAGAGCAAGCTGCTGTCGTTATGCGCGGCGGTGGAAAAAAATTTGTGTCTGGCATTGCAGTCGGTCAAGGAAAAAGACAAAGTTCTTGCCAGGAGGGTGATAGAAGACGACGAGCAGATAGACCAGATGGAGGTTGACGTCGAGGAAGAATGCCTGAAGATTCTGGCGTTGCATCAGCCGGTGGCGATTGACCTTCGCTTTATCATTACGGCTTTGAAAATAAATAACGACCTTGAGCGTATCGGAGACCTTGCGGTCAACATTGCGGAACGGGGAGAGTTTCTTGCCGGCTGGGAGCCGATAAGCGCGCCTTTTGATTTTGACGCAATGGCGGAAAAGACGCAGTGGATGCTGACGGAAAGCTTGGACTCGCTTGTTGATATGGATTGTAAAAGGGCGTATCAGGTTTGCGCCGCCGATGACGCGGTAGATGCCATTAATCGCGAAATGTATAAACAAGTAGAAGCCAGCATCGTGGCCCATCCTTCCTGGACGCGGGGATTGCTGCATTTACTGTCGATTTCGCGGCACTTAGAGCGTGTGGCAGACCACGCCACGAACATTGCTGAGGATGTAATCTATATGGCGGAAGGCAGAGTAGTCCGGCATAAGGCGGAAGATTACAGGGAGCAGATGCCTTAGAAAACATTTTGAGGGGCGTTTTTTGATTTCGTGAATATCAGGTTTTCATTGAGTCAAGCTCGATGAAGGCAATGGGAGCGAAAATGAAGACCGGCAGCCACGCCCAGAATTCCGGAGTGACGTGTCCGAACACTTCCTCGGTGGCCCAGAGTTTGCAGACGAAGCCGACGATGAGGGAAGAGGCAGTAATGGCGAAACTGATGGCGACGGCGGATTTCATAGATTTCGGGTCGCGGCAGACCAGGACCGGCAGACACACCAGGAGCATAACGATATTCATAATAGGGTCGGTGATTCGGAAGTGTTTCTGGCTGTAAAGAAGGGCGAGGTCTTTGAGCTTTGTGCTCTGTGCGGCGAGCTGCGACAATTGGCGGAAACTAAGGAGGGTTTTATATTCGGACTTTCGTCTTATGGGGATGTCGTTGGGAGTAACGTCGGTATAGTAGGCGGGAAGCGGGGCGCGGGTAAGCTGAATACTGTGCCCTTGAGGGTCGTGTTTCTGTTCGAGCATCGGGACGGGAGTGAATATCCCGTCAAAAAGGAGCCATCGCTGGTTTTGAAAATCATACGTCGCGCTTTTCGCTTCAATCCAGCCGGTCGGCTGCCAGATGGGCAAATTGGGATTCTTTTGCCGGGTGATGATTATGAGGTCGGTCAGGGTAGAGGTTTTTACGTCGAATTTTTTCGAGCAGAGCAGCGCCCCGTTGGCGTCGTTGATAAACCATACGTCGTAGGATTCCTGGCCGGGAAGAACGTCTTTGGCCCGGATGAGCTGATTGCTCATTGCGGGGATAATCAATTCCTGGTCGATTATTAAAACGCCCGTCAGGGCTATCGAGAGAACGACGATGGGGGCAATAATGCGTTTCAAACTGATGCCGGATGCCATCATAGCGGTATGCTCGTTGTATTTGACCATTTTGCCGAGCGAAAAGGCGGCTGCGACGACGGTAATCATCCCGGCGAAGTCGCGAAAGTACAGGGTGCTGTTAGTCGCGTAATAGGTGAAGATGTTTGAGATTACGGCCAGTGCACCGAGGTCGGCGTGCTCGGTAAATTCGTCGAGATTGACGAAGAGGTCAATGAAAATGCGCAGGCCGAGGAGGACGGCGAAGGCGATAGCATAGCCGATGAGAAAATTTTTGACTACATATCTGTCAAGTATTTTAATCTTCATTAGTTCACAATGGCGGGACAGGTTCCGCCCAATATTAATATTTAAGCAGTCGTCGATATAAGGCCAAAGCGAGGAAGGACAGGACAATAAGGCCGGCCCACATAAGGGTTATGCCGGACAGGGTTTTGGCGCTCAGGTTTTCGGTCAAATTTTTGCCCATAATTATAAAGGTAATCAGCGCGACGGCCGGGACGGAGCTGGCGGCGAAGGCAGTGAGGAGGTGGCCGTCTTTGAGGATGACGCCGAGAGCGATGCCAATCATAATCAGCGTAATACAGCCGACGCCGAAGACGAGACGTGAATGGGTTTCAGCCCTGATTTCGGCCAGCGTTTTAGTGATTTTCCTGTTAAGCTGGTTTTGGAGGGATTTCAAGTCATTGCTGGGGCTGGCGAGCAGGGCGGATGATATGACCTGCGGGGTGATGTCGTTAAGGATGTCGGCTGAGTTAAAACGGCCTGAAACCTGCTGGGGCATAACGAGGCCTCGAATAATATACCTGCTTAACAGTGTATCGGAGTCCTGTTCGGTGAACCGCCTGGCGTTTCTGACATCGAGGGTAAGAGTGGGCGTAAGCTCATCGCCTTCCAAATCGAGGGAGGCCTTTTGGCAGTGAAGCGTTCGCGGGGGGCTGTCGCCCGATACCGGTCGTTCAATTATTATAACGTCGTCTGTAAGGATGAGCTGAGTTTCGTTTCGGACGGCGCAGTTTTTGGCTACGAACTCGATAATCTGGCGGTCGTTATAAAGCCGGAAGGATTTATTGGGCTGCGAGAGGGTCTGGTTTATCTGCTGGGCGAGGAGCTCTGCAGTAAACTGCGTGTAAACCCGGCGGGCAAGCCTGGCGATGGGGTCGAAGGCAAGGGGCGCAAATTTGATTTTCTTCATTTCATCGATTTTTTTGAATTTGATGTTGTCGCCCATAAGAGAGCCGAATTCGGCGTTGAGAGAGAGCCATTCGGCGGCAAAGCCGGTATCTTCGTCGGGGCCGATTTGGATTGTGTTGTGAGCGGTGATACGAACCTCGTTGAATTTCTCGTGCGGTATGAAGGTAATCCTGGCGGATTCGGCGGTGATAATTTTTTTTATGCTGTTTTTTGAGGCGACTTCTGCGGCGACGACGCCCGAAAGAGTATTGTTTTTGACGTCGGCGTAGTCGGCGTATATGTGATATTTATTATCGGGGGGAAGGACGTAGTAGCCCTTTCGCTGGATGTTTCTGAATAAAATCTGTCTTGCGTCGTTTTTGAGGGAGCTTTCGGCGCGATGGACGAAGGCGGGCATAACGTAAAAACTCAACAGCAGGTTAGCAATCGCAACCATAACAGCCAGCGCCAGGCCGGGGTAAACGAGGGGTAAAAGAGGAATGCCGCTTGCCCTGCAGGCGTCAAGCTCGTTGTCGCAGGCGAGTCGGCCGTAAACGAGGGTGGTTGCGAAGAGTGCGGCCATAGGCAGGACGAAGGTAAGGGTAATCGGCAGGAAATAGACCATAAGGTCGATGACCTGGCCGGGGCCGACGCCGTATTCCTGAACGGGGCGCAGAATACTCCCTAAGCTCATCATAAGCGTCAAAGCAACCGTGGCGAGGGCAAAAACTTTAAAAACCTCGCGAAAAATGTATCTGTGCAGCGTAAAAACCATTTAGATTCACTATATTCGACGACAAAGAGGCGGTTTGCAACGAAAATTTTCGGGGTAAAGAAAAACCGGAAAATAGCGATTTTTTTTTACTTGCAAAGAGGGCAACCTTGCTGGTATACTGATTGTCTAGGTGTGGTTTAGCATACGTGAGGAATTTTGAGAGTAATGGCCTCGGACATGCGGCGGAGCGGTTTTTTACTTTCCATCTTTCTGAGGTTGTTGACGTTTCGGCGGGTTAAAGGTATGTAACATATCTTTAAAAGGAGCGGAAAATGATTAAGAACTCAATAAAAAATTGTGTTTTGCTATTAGTGGTGCTGGGGGTATGCGCCCCTGGGGCGTTGGCGGGAATATGGACCAATCCGAGCAGTTTCGACGTTAACATCATAGAGGGATGCGCCGAGGCAAATACGCTTATGGTAGGTAACAGCGGGCCGGGCGAGCTGAACTTCACGGTCAGGACGCATATCGTTGGTGGTTCGGGCGGCTCATCAGTGGGAATTGACGGCTTAGGCGGGAAAACGGCGATTTTGCCACAAATCGGGAGTGTGGCTGACGCGCCTTATAAGTCGGACGAGCTGATTGTGCGTTTTGCGCCAAAATCAAACGGGGTGCAGATGAACACGGAGGAAAAGCACTCTGCTATGAAGTCATTGGGTGGTGCAGTGGTCAAACGGGAGTTTAAGCTTGTGCCTGGTTTGAGCGTGGTAAAACTGCCGGCGGGTGTGACGGTTGAAATGGCGATTGAGAAGCTTAAAAAGACCAGCGGTATTATGTATGTACATCCTAACTATCAGGTCAAAGCGCTGGGGATTCCTAATGATACGAGATTCGGTGAGCTGTGGGGAATGCACAACACAGGGCAAACTGGAGGCATGGTTGATGCAGACATCGATGCTCCTGAGGCATGGGATATAGGCACGGGCAGCAATGAGGTTATCGTTGCCGTTATAGATACCGGAGTGGATTATACTCATCCGGACCTGGCGGCGAATATGTGGGTGAATGAGGCGGAGTATTCGGGGACGCCGGGCGTAGATGACGACGGCAACGGCTTTGTGGACGACATATACGGATACGATTTTGTAAACGAAGACGGCAACCCGATGGACGACCACTATCACGGCACGCATTGCTCGGGAACAATAGGGGCATTGGGCAATAACGGACTGGGCGTGGCTGGAGTGTGCTGGAACGTCAGGATAATGGCGTTGAAATTCCTTGACTCAGGTGGATCGGGTTGGTCGGCTGACGCAATCCAGTGTATTGAATACAGCGTCCAGATGGGGGCGAATCTGTCGAGCAATTCGTGGGGCGGGGGCGGTTATGACCAGGGACTCAAGGATGCCATAGAGGCAGCAGGGGCGGCGGGAATGCTATTTGTCGCCGCCGCAGGAAACAGCAACAGCGATAATGACCAGTATCCGCATTATCCGTCAAGCTACGATTCTCCAAGCATTATAGCCGTGATGGCCACGGATATGTATGATAACAAGTCTGGTTTTTCATGTTGGGGCCTGATATCTGTGGATATCGGCGCACCAGGCGGAGACGGTTATCCCTACGGCCCAGAGGACATTCTCAGCACAGTTCCCGGAGGTAGCTATGCACCACTGGCCGGTACGTCGATGGCGACGCCACACGTGGCGGGGGCTTGTGCGTTATTGTGGTCAATGAACCCCGATATGAGCAACAGCGAGATAAAGGATATTCTTTTAAGGACGGTTGACCCGACACTTCCCGGCCTGTGTGTTTCAGGCGGTCGGCTTAATATCTACAATGCTATCTTGGAGACAAAAGTGCCGTGGATAATAATTGAGCCGGAAGAAGGCACAATCGGGCCGGGGCAATCGGTTGATCTGAGTGCAATATTTGACGCGATTGAATTGGAGCCGGGAACGTATCAGGCGGAAATCGTCATTATATCAAACGACGTTACCAACCCAAGATTAGCGATACTCGTCACTATGATTGTAAACCAGGATGCCCTGACGGTATCACCTGCTGAAAGATTCGAGTCGAGCGGAAGAAAGGGCGAGCCATTCGAGCCGGCGTGCACCAAATATACTCTTTACAACAGGGGAGTTGCTGCTGTGAATTGGGAAATTCAGGAGATACCTGGTTGGCTTGAGGTAACGCCGGCAGAGGGAGTTTTACAACCGGGCGTTACGATTGACGTGAACGTTTGCATAAGCAGCTGCGCCAATGCGCTTGACCCGAATATTTATACAGCGTTATTGACTTTTGAGAACCTTGACAGCAGCAGCATTAAGCCGCGTCTCATTGTCCTAACGGTTAAGCCACCGGATTTGTTTACGCAGTCATTCGATGCAGGCGGTGTAGGTTTGGAGAGTCTTTCGCTGACATTGCGTCCCAACGGCTCGATTGCCTGTTACGAGGCCTGCCGCGATCACGTGAATGAATTCCCCACTGACCCGAATGGGGGCACATATCTACTGCTTTGGGATGATGATTACGCCGAGGTGGTCCTGACTGGCGGTAAAGAAGTGATGTTTTACGGCCAGAGTTATGACAGTTTTTACGTTGGAAGCAACGGATATATAACGTTTGGAAGCGGCGATACCGAATATGACGGGTCGCTTGAGAATCACTTTAATTTGCCGCGTATGTCGGGTCATTTTACGGATTTAATCCCGGTCACGGGGCAAAGTATTTCTTTCAAACAGCTTGAAGACAGGGTGGCGGTAACGTTTATCGATGTGCCGATATTCGGTGACAAGACGGCCAAGAACAGCTTCCAGATGGAATTATTCTTTGGTGATGGCACGCTAAGGATAACCTGGCTAAAACTGGCTACCGTTGCGGGAATTGCGGGAGTATCTGAGGGCAAAGGTCTTCCGCTGGAATTGTTTGAGGAAAGCAATTTATCCGGCTATCCTATTTGCTGGCCAATGGGGGATTTTACTAAAGATTATGCAGTTAATTTGTTGGACCTGGGCGTATTTGTCATTTACTGGCTCAACGACGACTGCGGCTATCCATTGTGGTGCGACAGGACTGACCTCGATTTTAGCACGGATGTCGAGGGCGTAGATTTCAGCGTCTTTGCGCAGAACTGGGGCGTAATCAAATCGACGATGCCGCCGCCGGTAGCGTGGTGGAAGTTTGATGAAGGAGAAGGGACAATTGCACACGATTCGGCGGGAGATAATGATGGGAATCTAATCAACGGGCCGGTTTGGACGACAGGGACAATTGGGGGTGGCCTGATGTTCGATGGAGTTGATGATTATGTGGAGGTTCCCTATAATGATAGTCTCGGGCCGGGCTATATAACGATGTCAGCATGGGTACAGCCGGATATTATATCACGCGGTATGGTGTTGATAGGGAAATCCAAATACTCCGATTGCAGCTCTGAGCAGTATGACCTCGCAATAGAAACAGGTGGGGTCCCATATGCGAGCATCAAGAGAAACAGTTCTTGCGTTATTGGTCAGGGCTGGAAGGCAGTATGGTCATCGAGATCTGTAACAGCCGGACAATGGTATTTTGTTACAAGCACATGGGATGGCAGTGTTTTTAAGATATACATTAATGGGGAATTAAGCGGCATGAACAGCAATGTTCCAGCAGGATTGATTGATTACTGTCCTGGCGGGACATTGCGTTTTGGAATATGGTGGTCTCAAGGCCAGTATCCATTCCAGGGTGTAATGGATGATGTCCGGATTTATAACCGGGCACTGACCGCCGAGGAGATTTGGCAGCTTTATCGCGAAGGTCTTACCAAAAAGGCATTCAATCCGAATCCTGCTGACGGCCGGACGAACGTTGACCCGAACACAATTCTAAGCTGGTCTCCGGGCAAGGACGCAGAGACACATAACGTATATTTCGGGACGGACTTTGACGAAGTCAATGAAGCCGATATATCAGACGCAAACGTTTGTATGGGTAACTTTGACGCGAATTCGTGGGACACGAATAACTATGATTCGAACGGCCTTGAGCCGAATACGACATTCTACTGGCGCATCGATGAAATAAGCCCCTGAGGTATTGCCAAAGGCGACTTGTGGAGCTTTACGACGCAGATAGGTGGATTCGACCCTGACTTAGTGAGTTGGTGGAAGTTTGATGAAGCGTCAGGGACGGTTGCTTACGATTCGGCAGGCGACAATGACGGCCAGCTTATCGGCGGGCCTACGTGGACTACAGGTCATATTGACGGCGCTCTTGACTTTGACGGCGTCAATGATTACGTCGAAATGGGAGATACGGTCAAAAATCATCTTGGGATGGATTACACTGTATCTGCCTGGATTAAAGCAGATACCCTTACAGGAAATCATCAGATTGCGGCATACAGGGATTCAAAATCGCACAATGACCCTCCGCCGCTTTTGTTCCAGCTTCATCAGGCGGAAGCACATGTTCAGTTTATAGTAACAGATAATTACGAGCATCAGGTAACGGCGACCTACACGAATGCGCTTACGGCGGGCGCCTGGTATCACATTGCAGGAGTCAGGTCGGGAAACACTCTGAATGTTTATGTGAATGGCCAAAGCGGGATGCCCGGTTCAGGGACGCTTACAGGAACGATAAGCTCGGATAATCTGAAGATAGGAGCGTTGTTATGTTCCGGTGCGCCAGTTACCTCTTTCTTCGACGGCGTTATCGACGATGTGCGGATCTACAGCCGGGCCTTGTCTGCTGAAGAAGTTTGGCAGCTTTATCAAAGCGGATTGTGAGTGGTTTTATTGAAATCGAGGGCAATTAAGGGTTGAGGATTGTTATTCTCAGCCCTTCTGTTTTTGGGGGTTTGTTCTTGAAATCACAGGAGTTATTGATTAAAACATCAATCGAACTTTATTACAGATTGTCGGGTGATCTTTGAAGTTATGTAGAATCATTGTTCTCGCTGCCGTTTGTATCTGCTTATCGACCACGTTGAGCAGGGCAGACGTTGTGGTATTAAAGGGCGGACAGGAGCTAAAGGGGGATATAGTCGCGGAAAAGCACGGCAAGCTCTACGTCGATATAGGCGTAACGGTTGTGGCTGTGCCGATGGAGGAAGTGTTCGAGTACAGCTATGGCGAGCAGGCCGAGGTGAATGAGCCGCAGGGTGAGCAGCAGGAGGGAACCAGCGAATCAGAAAGTCAGGAGAGCGGGGAATCAGGGCAAGGCCGGATGTACTATACGGACGAGCTGCCGCAAACGACGATTGAGCAGTGCGTTGCGGAGGTGGGCGAGGCGGTCGTGAAGGTGTCAAGCCCGGCTGGTGTGGGGTCTGGATTTTTTATCAACGAGCAGGGGTATCTTATAACCAATTATCACGTAATCGAGAGGGAAACCAGAATCGAGGTAACGGTATTCAGGAAAACGGGGGCCGGCTTCGACAAAAAAGCGTTCAAGAAGGTGAAAATAGAGGCAATCAATCCATTTGTGGATTTGGCGCTTTTGAAAGTTGAGGAGCTGGGCGATACGAATGTAACATTTGTTTACCTGGGGGATATCGACAAGGCCAGAGTGGGCGAGCAGGTGTTTGCCATAGGCAACCCGCTGGGGCTGGAAAGGACCGTTACAAACGGGGTGATTAGCTCGACGAGCAGGGGATTCGAGGGGCTTATTTACCTGCAGACAAACGCGGACATTAACCCTGGCAATTCGGGAGGGCCGTTATTTAACCTGTCGGGCGAGGTCATAGGCGTAACGAATATGGGGTATATATTTTTCGGGGGGCTGGGTTTCGCGATACCGGTCGATTACGTCAGGCACTTCATAGACAATCGAGAAGCTTTTGCGTATGACAAGGACAATCCAAACACGGGCTACAGGTATATACAGCCCGACGGCAGGCGCAACAAGTCAAGGCCGACACAGTTGAGAATCGAGGATGCAGAATGAATAAATTCAAAGCTGCTTTTTATACCCTGATTGCCTGTGCAGCGGTTACGTTTAACGACGCGGAGGCGATAGTGCTGCCGAAGACGGCGAAGCTTGTTCCTGCTGAAACGTTTGTGCTGGTGGATATAGGCGACGTAAACCAGTTACGGGGCAGTATCGAGAAAAGCTCACTTTACAAGCTTTATAAAGAACCTGCGATGCGGCCGTTTGTTGAGAGTGTTACAAGTAAGCTGCAGGAGAAAATCGCAGGCCCGGACGAATCCGTGTTCGAGCTGCGGAATATGCTAGATGCAAACGGGTTGCCGGAGGGCAGGGTGGCAGCAGCTCTGGTGTTCGGGGAAGGCGGCAATTTAGAACAGGGTCCGTCTTTTTTACTCGTAAGCCAGTGGGGGCGCAACATTGACGGGATAAGAGCAAAGATTGACAAGAAGATGACAGAGTCCGTTGAGAAGGGCGCTCACAGGTCGATTGAACTGTATCGAGACGTAAATATTGTAACGGTGAGGAAGGACTCGGCGTCCGTGAAGATGCCGGACTGGGAGAGCGATAACTCGGGAGAAGGCAATGTGCCGGCAAAGACGGTTCAGCCGACCGTGGAAAAGGACGTTTATTGTTTTATTGACGACTGCCTCATTGTCGGCGAAGACGAGGCAGTGGTACGGTTTGTCGTTGCGCATATTCAGGGAGCGAGCGGTGCGACGCTGGCGGACGACACCGATTTTGTTTCGGTTATGGCGGAGACGGGGCCTAATCATAATATAGATTTATACGTCAATCTCAAACAACTCATTAAGAAGGCGCTGGCCGAAGACAAGACGGGTAAGACCCGTATGAACCTGTCGAATCTGGGGGTGGATAACGTGTCGGGGCTGGGATGTTCGCTTGGGCTCGGCAAAAACGGGGAAATACGAGGCAAGGTTTTTTTGAAAACGGCGGGAACGAGGAAGGGCATATTGAAAATGCTCGAGACCGGCACGGAGCCAATCAGGCCGGCGAGATTTATTTCTGCTGCGGCGTATTCGGTGAACTTCCTGAACATAAATATCAAGCGGGCGTTCGATGAGTATATGAGCATAGAATACAGCTTTGACCCGATGGATGCGATGGAAATGCAGAAGCCGCTGGTCGAGGCGGGGACGGAGGGCGAGCCGGCGATTTCACTAAGAAAAGACATAATCGAGTATCTCGGCTCAGAAGTACTAATCGCGCAGAGCATAAACAAGCCCTTTGAGACGAGCGTATCGCCGACGGAAACGCTGATAGCAGTAGCAATAACCAACCGAAGCTCGCTTGAAAAGGCGATAACGCTGGTGCATAAAAAACTGATAGCGCCATTGAATCCCGAGCCGACGAGGGAATTATTGGGCCATACGATTTATTCGATGGGGCCGATTGGGATACCGATGCTGGGCGGGGCCGTTCCAATGCAGACACCGGGACCGGGGGCGGCGCCTGCGGGAGCGAGGATGGCCTTCACGATTACAGATACTCATTTGATTCTTGGGCAGGAGCCGGCGGTAGAGCGGGCGATTCGCACGCTAAAGGGGGAAGAAAATCAGTCAATCGGGTCTAAGGACTGGTTCAATGACGTTAAATCGCTCGCGCCGTCGGCAGTGGGATTGGCCGGCTTTGAGAATACGGCGGCGTCGGGCGAGCTTTTATGGTGGATGCTGAAGGAAGGCGCAAAATCGAGGCGGGTGGATTCGGGCGCTGGCCCTGCGGCGGCCGTCTTCGCAGGCCCAGGTTTGATGCAGATGGGTAATTTTAATTTGCTGCCCGAGTTTGATGTGGTGCGTAAATATTTCGGATACAGCGTTTTTTACGGCTTTACGCGGCCTGACGGGTTCACAGTGGAGTTCAAATATATCAATCCTCGTAATTGAATGCTGCGTTAAACTAAACTGCTGCGCAACCGACGGATAAAAGGCGCGGTGAATCGGTCTTGACGAACCATAAGCTATCCTGCTATTATTAACTGTCTGTTTGGTATTAATGACGACTTATATTCATAGGTGAAGTTGTGAAGGCAAGTGAAATGAGACCTGGAATGGCGGTAACGATGGATGGGTCACTGTTTATATGCACACAGGCGACGCACGTAACGCCGGGGAATCTGCGGGCGTTCGTGCAGGCAAAGCTGAAAAGGATTTCTGACGGTGTTATTCTTGAGAAGCGTCTGCGCTCGACCGAAGAGGTTGATGAGGCGTATTTGGACAAGCGCCAAATGGAATACCTGTATTCGGACAATACAGGCCATATCCTGATGGACACCCAGACGTTCGAACAGATAACCCTTTCGAATGAGCTGATGGGTGATTTAATGCATTATTTCAAGCCCAATACGGTTTTAACCGCTCTTTTACATGAGGGGAAAGTGGTTTCGATTGAATTACCTAAGGCCGTGGAACTCACGATCACCGATACGACGCCGATGATGAAGACGGCGACGGTAACAAACCAGATGAAAGACGCCGTATGCGAGACGGGTTTAAAGATTCGTGTGCCGCCTTTTATAAACGTGGGCGACGTAGTGCGAATAAACACCGAAAACGGCGAATACGTAGGAAGGGTCAACAAATAGACATCTTATTTTACCGCGGAGCACGCAGAGACCGCAGAGAAATAATTTATAATTGGTTGCGTAAATCGTCTATCGGTTGCGCGGCTCGTTTCGTCAAACGTCAAACGTTTAACGTAACCGAGACGAGCAGCGTAACCGTATAACGCAATCAGAAGAGCATTCAGCTAATGAATTACTTTGTTGAGCGGGTAGGTGATAATTCCCGATGCGCCGGCGCGTTTGAGGGCGGGAACGAGGGAGCGTTCGATTTTATCCTCGATAATCACTTCGACGGCTATGAAGTTCGGGTCCGCCAAACTGGAAATTGTGGGGCTTTTTTCGGCGGGGAGGACCTTCAAAATTTTGTCTAAGTTTGCCTTTTCCACGTTCATTTTGAGGCCGACTTTGGTTCGGGCGTCGATGGCGGCCTTGAGAAGAATGGCGATGTTTTCTATTTTCTCCTTTTTGAACTTGTCCTGCAGGGCCTGTTTATTGGCAATAAGCCGGGTAGTCGAGGTTACGATGGTGTCAATTATGCGAAGGTTATTGGCGGCCAGCGACGTTCCGGTTTCGGTAAGCTCGACGATGGCGTCAATGAGGCGCGCCTTGACCTCGGTAGCGCCCCAGCTAAATTCCACCTTGACATCGATATTTCTGTCGGCGAAGAACTTTTTAGTTACATTAACCAGCTCGGTTGCGATGATGCCGTCCCTGAGGTCCTGAGGTTTTTTTACTTTTGACTCGTCGGGCACGGCGAGGACCCATCTGGCGGGTCTGTTTGTGGCCTTGCTGTAGGCGAGCTCACAGATTTCCACGACGTCGGATCCGTTTTCCATAATCCAGTCGTAGCCGGTGATACCGGCGTCGAGAACGCCGTCGGCGACGTACCTGCTCATTTCCTGGGCGCGCAACAAAGTCGGTTGAATCTGTTCGTCGTCGATAGCCGGCAGGAAGCTTCTGTCTGAGCCGGAGATGTTGAAACCGGCCTTTCGGAAAAGTTCGATTGTGGCGGCTTGTAAGCTGCCGGCTGGTATCCCCAATTTTATGAAATTTTCCGTCAAGAGAGTAACTCCTTATCTGCGACGCTATTTTCTTTTTCGGGTTTTCTTCTTTTTAGGCGATTCACATTCGTGACGCAAACGAAAATAAAAGTCGTAGGCGTTTTTAGTCGTTATCTGCCGGGAGAGGAACCCTTCTATTTCCTCGTATCCGGCGTTTGCGTCAACGAGCATATTTGTTTTGAGATATTCAATCATAGCAGAAGTAAGCGGTATGGCGTGGCCCTGCAACGCCGTGAGCATACAATAGTTGATTACAAAGGGCGTGGCGGCGGTTATTTTTTCGAGTATCAGTTTCGCCGGGCGTTTGCCCAATTTTTTAATCGACTGCAGGGAGAGCATATTATATTTTTCGAAGACGGCCCTGAGGGAATTGGCAAGCGTCCGGGCTATTGTTTGACCGGAGGGCAGGTCTTTACCGATGACTTCGACCATTTCGTCTATTGACGCGACGCGCAAATCGTTGAAGTCAACAAAGTAATCCTGGAGCCGTTTTATTGCGGCCTGCGCCTGCTGCTCGGTTATATTTTCACTTACGGTGGCGTAAATGAGGGCGTCAACCGGCTCGTCGAACAAGGCCGGCTCCTGCCTGAGAGAATATCGTTTCAGCTTGCGATACAATTTCCGAATTTTCTTTGAATAATCTTTACTGTTTTTCATAGTCGAATCCCGGTCGCCCGGCGGTCCATACTAAATAAAAACCGATTGCAGGGGTGAATATAACAATTATTGAGGCCCCTGGTCAATGGAATCTTTGTCATCAACCCCGGTTTTGGGCTCGGTCGGGAGATGCGTTTCCTTTGCCAGGTCATCGATAATTTTCATTGTCTCGAGGGCTTTTTTGAACTGTTCGTCGTGGCGGATACTGATAACGGGGCAGAACCTGCTTTGAACTCTTTCTGCAAGCAGGGACTGGATTCGCGGCCTGGCGTGTAAAATCGCTGCAAAGGCGTTGTTTCGCGTTTTTTCCTCGCCGCCGAATATGCTGATATACACGGTTGCGATACGCAAGTCCGCAGAAACCTCTACCCTGGTGACGCTTACGAACGCCAGCTCTATTCGGGGGTCGTTCAGGTGATGTGCAATCGTATCGCTGACCGATTCCCTGATGAGATGTGAAACTTTCTCCTGTCTTCTCGTTGGCATATAATTTCTTTGCCGCCGGGACGCGAAAACGCTGGGTTTCTTTATCTTTTCTTTTTTGCTTTTACCTTTTTTCTCCGCGCCTTGGTGTCTTGATGGTTAAAAAACATAACTATTGAAGGGTTCTTGCCACTTTCTGGATTTCGTAGAATTCGAGGACATCGTCTGTTTTTACGTCGTCGAAACGGGCTATCTTGATGCCGCATTCAGTTCCGGCTTTTGCCTCGTTGACGTCGTCCTTGAAATGCCTGAGCGACTCGATACTGAGGTTGTCACGGATGACAATATTGTCGCGAATCAGTCGAATCCGTGCGTTCTTTTTGACGAAACCGTCGCTGACAAAACAGCCGGCGACTGTGCCGACTTTCGATACCTTGAAGGTTGTTCTTACAACGGCCCTTCCGAGGGTTTTTTCCTGCTCAACTGGTTCGAGCATACCGACCATTGACTTCTGCAGGTCTTCGGTTATGCGGTAAATAATATTGTAAAACCTGATTTCGACGCCTTTTTTATCGGCCAGCTTCGCAACGTGCTCATCGGCGACAACGTTGAAACCGATTATAATAGCGTTTGAGGCCTCGGCCAGGATGACGTCGCCTTCTGTAACACCGCCTGTTGCGGCGTGTAGAATCTTGAGTTTTACCTCGGCAGTGCTCAGTTCCATTAGATATTTTGTCAGGACGTCAACCGAACCATGAACGTCGGCGCGGATAATGAGATTAAGCTCCTTGACGTTGCCGGCTTTTATCTGGGTAAAAAGGTTGTCGAGGGTGATTTGCGTTCGTATGGCAAGGGCGCCTTCCCTCTGGAGCATTTGATTTTCTACGGCTGCGGCCTTGGCCTTGTTGATATCATCGAGGACGTAGAATCTGTCGCCGGCGTTGGGAACGGCGCTTAGACCGGTAATCTCGACGGGTGTGGAGCTTGTCGCGGATTTGACGCTTTTCATAAAACCGTCTTTCAGCGACTTGACCCTGCCGTATGCACAGCCGGCCAGGACAACGTCGCCTTTTTTCAACAAGCCCTCTTTAATTAAAAGCGTGGCGATGGGACCTCGTGTTTGCGAGAGCTTTGCCTCAACAACCCAGCCGGTCGCAGGGATGGTGTCGTCGGCCTCTAATTCAAGAAGCTGCGAAACATAATCAATATGCTCGAGCAAATCCTGAACTCCCTGCCCGGTTACAGCGCTTGTTTTAACGGTTTCGGTGGTTCCGCCCCATTCTACGGGGGCTAGGCCGTGCTCGGCGAGCTGGGCGTAAACGCGGTTTACATCGCAGCCGGGTAAATCGATTTTGTTGAGAGCGACAATAACCGGGACGTTTGCGGCCTTTGCATGGTGAATGGCTTCAATGGTCTGGGGCATAACGCCGTCGTTGGCCGCAACGACAAGGACAACGACGTCGGTCATATTGGCGCCTCTTGCCCGCATAGCGGTGAAGGCCTCGTGGCCGGGGGTATCGAGGAACGTTACCTTGCCCTGGCCGACGTTGACCTGGTAGGCGCCGATGTGCTGGGTTATACCGCCCGCTTCGCCGGCCGTTACGTGTGTGGAGCGTATCTTATCGAGCAAACTGGTCTTGCCGTGGTCAACGTGGCCCAGAATAGTTGCCACGACTGCTCGTCTGGCGGGGTTGGGTCTTTCTCTCTTTTCGAATTGGAGACGTATCTGGTTTTCGAACGACGGCTTTTGTTCGACAGTGAGTTCCGTGCCGAATTCCAAAGCGACAAGCTCGGCTACTTCAGGGCTGATAATCTGGTTGGCGGTGGCAATTAGGCCCTGCTGGAGGAGTTTGGCTATTATATCGGAGGCCTTGACGGCCAAAGCAGAAGAAAGGTCTTTTACCGTTACAGGGACGGTTATGGCTGTTTTTGTCGGTCTGGCGACAGCCGCGCCCGCATCAGTGTGTGTTTTCGTAGTGATTTTTCGCTGGGGGCGAAGACGCAAGCTTTCACTGCCTATCGCATCGAGACGCGCACGTCTTTCTTCCAAATCTTTCTCTCGTCGCTGAGTAATCAGTCGTGTTTTCTTTGCTGTTTCAGCTTCGTATTCGGTGCGTCTGCGCCCGTGCGTTCTTTCCTTGTTGCGTTTGGTAAGGGGCTGCTGCTCTTTTGTCAAGCTTGCCTCTGATTCTTCTTCCCGTTTGGGTCTCATCAGGGGCTGAGTTATCGGCATCTCCCGCCTGGGTTTTGGTCTTGGTCTTCGGGGCTCAACCGGCTCCGGCGCTTCGACTCGAACGACCCGCGGGCCGGTTAATTTGGCGGGTGCGGGTTTTTCGAGCATTGGGCCGGCTGGCACAATCGGCTGAGGTTCCGGCTTCGGTTCGGGGGGAGACGGTTTTGGCTCCTCTAAAGGTGCCTCTTTAACTATGGCATGGGTAGGCGATGCCAATTGGGCTTCTTGGACCGGCTCGACCACGGTAATGGTCTGGGGCTGGACAACAGCAGGTATGGCCGATTCTTCCGGAATTTCAACGGCGGGCGGTGGTTCGGCTGCCTTCTTTTTCCCCCGCGTTCTTTTTATCCGGACTTTTTCGAGGTCAACCTTTCCAGCGGTTTCAACCGTTGTTTTATGCTCGCCCTCGCTGAACCATTCCCTGATAGTGGCCGCAAGACCGGCAGAAATCGTGGTCATATGATTTTTTATGTCCAGACCCTCATCCTGGCACTTTTTCATTATCGCAGTGCTTGATACGCCAAGTTCACGAGCCAGAAGATATACTCTTGTTATGGCCACTGATAATACGCTCCATTACGTTAAGTTTGCCCCTGCTTGTCAGCAGCAGTGTTTTGCTGTTCCTGCTGCTGAAGCAGCTCTTCGGCCTGTTTATGCTTTGACTCGGCCGCCAGCTTTTTGGCTTCATCGGCTGCCGCCGAGACAAGCCGATTGGCAAAGTCGGGGTCGATATTAAGCTCAGTAACGAGGGGCTCGGCCCCAACGTCTTCGAGGTCGAGCACCGAAATGATACCCAGCGCTATCAGCTTATCTACAAGCGTGTCATCTGCGTCTTTGACGTTTTTGATACAGTTGGTCAGGCGTTCGATCCCCTGATTATACTCGTCAGGCGTGAGAATATCGATGTCCCAGCCGGTCAGGCGCGCGGCAAGACGCACGTTTTGACCGTGCTTGCCGATTGCCAAGCTTAATTGGTCTTCATCCACTACAACGGTGGCCCTTCCCAGCTCAAAGCACAAGGCGATTTCGCTTACTTTTGCGGGCATAAGGCCGTTTGTTATGAATACCTGCGAGGAATCGCTCCAGCGGACGATGTCGATTTTTTCGCCGCCAAGCTCATCGACGATGTTTTTAATCCTGCTGCCGCGAACGCCAACGCAGGCGCCGACGGGGTCAACCTTTTCATCGAGCGAGGCGACGGCCACCTTGGTCCTGTAGCCGGCTTCGCGGGCAAGCGCCCGTATTTCGATAATTTCCTCGGCTATTTCGGGCACTTCCTGCTCAAAGAGCCGGCGGATGAAATCAGGGTGGGTTCTCGAAAGGATGATTTTGACCTGGTTTGAGACCTCTTTGACATCGAGTATGAGGCAGCGTATTCTTTCGCCTGGTTTATGCGACTGGCCGACTATCTGCTCGCCCTTTGGCATAAACGCCTCCGTGCGATGGTCTAAACTGATGACCAGCGAGCCGCTTTCGTATCGCACGACTGAACCGCTGACAATCTCGCCTTTTCGCTGGGCGAACTCGGTATATATGCTGTCACGTTCGTCGGCCTTGATTCTCTGAATCATCACCTGTTTGGCGGTCTGTGCCGGTATTCGGCCAAGCTCTTTGATATTGATGGACTGCTTATCCTTGAAAGCGGCAACCTGGCCGGATGTGCGGTCGATATGGACGGTGATTTCGCTTTCCGGCGCACCGAAATGCTTCCTTATTGCGGAAACCATCGCCTCTTCAAGGTCGTTAAAGATGGATTCCTTGTCGATATTCTTGTCTCTTGCGATATTTTCAATGTATCTGAGCAAATCCTGGTTCATAGGCCAAATCATCCTTAATAAAACAAAAATGGAAACCATAAAGGTTTCCACTCCCGCATCACGGCTCCAACGAACACAAATTGTCGTCGGTTTGCTGTTACATCATTTGCCTCCGACGATAGATGGTCAACCGGCGTGCCGGGAATGTCAATCTATCGTCAACCCAACCCATCAGCCGCAACTGCGGGCGGTCGGCCCCTGATATGGCGGGCCTTACCGCGGGCAGAAACCCAAAACTAACAATTACCATTGGCGCATAACCTTTATCCAACATTAAACCAGTATAATAATCGTCAAATCAGGCAATAACAATAACTTTTTTGCAATTCTGAAGAATTTTTAGAGGTTTGAAACGGCATTATTCAGGCAGATAAGGAGATTCGGGTATAATGTCGTTTCTGGGCGACAGCCAAATTTCTGCATACAGCATTGATAAGCTCGTTTTATACGCTGCGGGCGAGTGTATATCGATAATTTGTTTTAGCAAAAAACACTTGCGCTTATAGTTGTCCTCTGATAAAATACTTACATGTCAGTAGCCGGTAGTAAACGCATGAGAGAAAGGTGGTTACGAATAGCCGTAAAAAATAGGTGTTTGCCTGAATAGATAAAAATCGTGCCTGAAGACAGCGGTAAATGGTTCGGCAGGTTTTTAGGGCAACCGGTAAGTTGTTCTATTACAGGCACTTAAAAGATTTAGCGCCCGTAGCTCAGCCGGACAGAGCAACGGATTTCTAATCCGTAGGTCGCAGGTTCGAATCCTGCCGGGCGTGTTTGTAACCATTTGACTGCAAAACACTTATGCTCGCCGTTTTCTTCTGATTTTTCCTGTTGTACCAAGTGCTCTTATCTTGCTATCGGCCGACCCTCAGTAAGTTTAAAAAACCATTCATAATGCATTAAAAATACCAAAGACACTACTCTGCCAAGTGATAAAACAGTCCGATTTTTGGCAGGCGAGCAATCAACAAATCTGGTATATTATTAGCGTCAAAATTCGGAGACGATATTAAATGAAAGTAAGTTCAAAATTACACATTTTTACAATTTTAGCTGTTACCCTAAATCTATTTATCGCTTCATTGGTTGTGGCTGCTTCGGAAGAGTATGAAACTGAGCTTGAAAAATATGCTGAGCGGACAAAAGCCGTTAGTGGAGGCTATAAAGGCGGCAATAGAGTTTTTCTGCAAGTCGGTGGGCACAAGTTTTTCGATTACGATGCCAAACGTATTGAATTAGCAGGTATTTATGTAATAGCCCTCCGTAACAATAAAGTTCTGTTACGTCATCACTATAATACTTACCAAATAGCAGGAGCAAGTATTGGTTTTGCCCACGATATCGACAAACTTCCTAGTGGAACGTTTGTGGTAATTGCTGCAAAGGATGAACCGACTAAATTGTTTGATGAAGATGGACAGAAAGCGCTTTATCAAATAGGTGCTGAGAAAGGTTTGCTTAATCAAGAGTTTCGGACTTCATATTTGTGTATTGGAATTAAGGGTTTGGCTCGAGGAAAAGCGATAGAGAAAGCGGGAATGGAAGAGCTAAAACACATCGGTCAAAAAGTTGATGAACTGATAGAGTTTACCTTTCCAGGTAAAATAAAGCCTAAACAACTTTCAAGCCGACCAGGACAGCATGAAGGGTTGATGTTTGGTGATACCGAAGTTATTTATTACATCCCTGAAAACTTTAATCCTAAAACAACTAAATACCTTTTTGGCATTCATGGCGCCGGTGATTGGCATAGACCTGGGGCATTAAACAGGATAACGCAATTCAAGGATATTGCTGATATTGAAAATCTTGTCGTAATTGCACCGGTTTTTGATAATATCTTAAACTGGCCTGTTAACCGCGAGAGGGACTTGGATGAGGAATCGAGGTTCAAAGACCAAAAAATTATTAAGGACCGGTATCTGTGGGACTTTGTGGCGTTGTTGAACAAATTTAATGAGCAAAGGTCAGACTTAAAACTAATTGAGATATTCGAATTCTTTAACGAAAATTTAATGCGGCGTGAAAAATTCTATTTATGCGGGCATTCAGGCGGAGGGCAGTTTGTCACTCGGTTTATTACATTTCATTCTGAGCTTGTTGACAAGGTGTGTGCATCGTCGCCCGGAACCTTTACCTTTCCATATCGTGACAAGGATTATCCATGGGGGCTTAAGATGGATAATCTGGAAAAGACGTTTGGTTCGCAGATTAAAGCAGATGATTTACATTTAAATGATGAACAATTAGACCAAAAAATGGACCAATTACTTGACTTGCAGTTGTTTCTCATCGCTGGTGAAGAAGAAACAAACGAAAATCACACAGATTTGACTTGGCAGGGAAAAGGCACTCTTCACAAAACACGCAACTACTTTGAAGCAATGAAAGAAGAAGATAAAAGGTTAAAAGATAAAGGCATCAGACCACAATCCAAGCCGTTTAAATTTGAGTTGCATGTAATGTCCGGGGTCGGTCATGATTCAGCAGCATCGGCAAAAAAGACAATAGAATTACTCTTTCCCTCTGAAAAAAACCCTTCGATAGCTCCTACTAATTCTGACTCCAGTAAATATTCGCAAATACTGAGAGAATATGCTGACAGGACCAAGGTTGTAAGCGGAGGTCTCGGTAACGGCAACCAGGTTCTTATCCAAATAGATGATTATCCGTTCTATATCAGTGTTCCGAACAATAACACAACAGCAGGCTTATATGTAGTTGCTGTTAAAAATAACCATGTATTGCTCCAAAGCCATTACAATACATTTTTCACGCCCCAAGCATGCAAAAACTTCTTAAATGATATTGACAGACTTCCTGACGGAACATTTGTTGTTGTTGCCGCCAAGGACGAACCGACCCACTTGTTTGATGAAGATGGGCAGAAGGCGCTCTATAAAATAGGTGCTAAAAAAGGCCTATTTCATCAGGAGTTTAGGACTTCATATCTTTGCCTTGGTGTGAAAGGACTGGATAAGGGACAGGCCATAGAGCAGATAGGAATGCGGTTATTAGAACATATCGGCGCGGATATAAACAAACCTGCAAGGTTTATCTTTCAAAAAAAAGATGAACCTGCGGTTATGGCAGGGATGTTCAAAATATATGACCCCAGTATCGGGGAGAATAAAACTTGGAGCATTAACGACCACTGCTTTATACGTGGCAAAGACGGAATCTGGCATATGTTTGGTATTCTTGGCATAGAACCACACGCCCCAATTACTGGACGTGTATTTGCCCATGCAACCGCTAAAAGCTTTACTCAAATTCCTTGGGTGAAAGGACCGGACGCATTAAAAGTTGATTCCGGATTAAAAGAGACACACTTATGGGCACCACATATAATATACCATAATGGGATTTTCTATATGTACTATTGTGCAGGGGGTAAAGACCGCACGAAGTATAAAATCCATTTAGCCACTTCGAAAGATCTTGAAAGATGGCACCGTCACCCTGAAAATCCGATGGTCGTAGATGGCTTTGATGCCAGAGATCCTTTTATACTTAGGGTAGGAAACGAATGGGTAATGTATTATACCGCTACTAGCACCCCGTCAGGTGGTGAACATATCGTGGCCTATCAAACAAGCCAAGACCTCATTCATTGGCACAACCGAAGAATTGCATTTCGAGATACTACTAAAGGGACTGGCGGCGGTCCAACCGAATCTCCGGTTGTTGTTCGACGAGGTGAGTACTATTATTTATTCATAGGCCCAAGAGGCGGATATATCGGGACAGATATTTTTCGTAGTCGGAATCCATTTAAGTGGGAAATAGCAGACAAAGTGGGGCATATTATGTCACACGCCGCAGAAGTAATTCGCGATGTTGATGGAAAATGGTATGTAAGTCATTGTGGATTCGGTCAAGGTGGAGTTTACCTCTCTAATCTTTATTGGAATGATAGTCAGAACGACAACGATACTTCTCTCCCAATTCCCGAATGATATGGTCTGACTAACATTGATTTTGTTAAATCAAATGTTTTTCATCTTTAGAGGGGAATTGACGGATTGTTTCGAAATTATTTCAATTTTAAACGTAAAGGGTCACATGAACTATTTGCACCAAACTGGTGCTATTTGCCCCAGGAATGTTCTCGGTTGCATCTCGGCCAGCTTCATAAGTTCTTTTTTGGCAATCATTAAGTGTTTATTCGCAGGTATTTACAGCGCTATCGCTCGTTTTTCTAATCCGTAGGTCGCAGGTTCGAATCCTGCCGGGTGTGGTCGGCGGGCATTGAGACGGTAAAAGATACGGGAAAAGGATTTTTCCATACTGTTAAGCCGCGTGCTCCGACCAGGCAGGGGAATTGCCCAAAATACTGACGGAAACCCTGTAATTTTATGATATAATAAAAACCTGTAATTACAGGCGATACTGAGTTATGAAGAAATACTTACGCTATATTTACGCGATATTGGCGGTGCCGTTGACTATTGTTTTACGATACGCACTTTTGCCTTTGATAGGCCCCGGCATACCATATATCACGCTGTTTCCTGTAACCGTTGGCGTTGCGCTGATAGCGGGTCTCGGACCTGCGGTTTTGACCGGTCTTTTTGGTTCAATAATAATAGATTACCTGTTTCTTGAGCCACAAAACTCGTGGGAATTTGACGTTGCTCAAGTTACTCGCACGAGTGTTTTGGTGCTCACCAGCGTTTTTGTCGGTTACATAGGCAATGCCTTGCGGGCGGCGCGTGCCAGGGCGGAGAAACAGGCCCTCGCTTTGCTGGAGAGCCAACACGACTTGAAACACGCTCAGGCCGTGGCAAACGTTGGAAGCTGGCGGCTGGACGTTCAAAAAAATGAATTGACCTGGTCCGATGAGGTTTACAACATATTTGACGTTCCGACCGGGACACCTCTGACATACGAGTCGTTTCTTTCCTATGTTCACCCAGACGACCGCCAATACGTCGATAACAACTGGAAGGCGGCCCTGGCCGGCGAACAATACGATATTGAGCATCGAATCCTCATTAATGGCCAAATCAAGTGGGTCCGTGAAAGGGCCGAGCTGGAAATCGACAAGAACGGTGCCCTTCTCGGCGGATTCGGGACCGTTACAGACATCACCAGGCGAAAGCAGATTGAGGATGAACTCCGTAAATCACACTATGACCTGGAGATTAGGGTCAGGGAACGAACCGCCGCTTTGGATGAAACAGTATCGGAATTACAAAAGCAGGTTCAGCAGCGTATTACCGCTGAAAAGACGGTGGAAGCCGAACGAAAGCGGTTCGAAGACGTCCTCGAAATGATGCCTGCCTACGCGATACTTTTGACCCCGGATTATCACGTCGCATACGCCAACCGCACCTTCCGCGATTTGTTCGGCGACGACAACGGGCAAAAATGCTACGAGTTTCTGTTTCATCGCACCGAGCCCTGTGAGGGCTGTGAGACATATACTGTCCTCAAAACAAACAAGCTGCATTTCTGGGAATGGACGGGCCCCAACGGCAGGAATTACGATATTTACGATTATCCTTTCACCGACTCCGACGGCTCACCACTGATTATGGAGATTGGCGTTGATGTTACCGCCCACAAACAGGCACAAAATGCCCTCGCACAAAACGAGGGTCGCTACCGCTCCCTGACCGTCGCCACGACACAAATCGTCTGGACAACAAACGCGAAGGGTGAGGTTACGGAAGACCTGCCTTCATGGACATCCTTTACAGGCCAGAGTAAACGGGAAATAAGGGGCTGGGGCTGGGCCAGCGCCCTGCATCCCGATGACAGGGAAAAAACGAAAGCTATATGGTTACGCTCCGTGAAAACGCGTTCCCTTTACGAAACCGAATATCGCATCAGAAGACACGATGGGCAGTATCGTTACGTTTTTGTCAGGGGTGTGCCGGTTATCGAGAAGGACGGCAGTATCAGGGAATGGGTCGGGACCTGCACCGACATCACCGAACGAAAACGGGCGGAAATTCACGCCCGGATTACTAATGTCCTGCTTGAATTGTTCGCGCAGAAAACCACAAGAAAGGAATATCTTGATTCGGTGGTGAACGCCATTCGTGACTGGAGCGGCTGTCAATGCGTTGGAATCCGCCTGACCGATTCCGACGGTTTCATTCCCTATGAAGCACAAATTGGTTTCAGCAGTGAATTTCTGGCGACGGAGGGCATACTTTCTCTAAAAACGGACGTTTGCGCCTGTATGCGAATCGTTATACAAAAGCCGGAACCCCAGGATGAGCCGGTAATGACCCGGAAGGGTTCTTTTCGCTGTGATAATACCGTTGAGTTTTTCAACTCGCTTCCCGAGAAGAGCAAGACGAGGTATCGCGGTTACTGTTTAAGACACGGATTTCTGTCTCTGGCTATTGTCCCAATCCGTTACAGGGATAAGGTGCTCGGTGCAATTCACCTTGCCGACAAGCGGAAAAACAAGACATCCGCCGAGACGGTGGAATTTCTCGAAAATATGGCGATGCTGATTGGCGAGGCCGTCCAAAGGTTTGATGTCGAGGCGGAGCTTCGACTGAGCGAATCACGCCTTGAAGAGGCGCAGCGAATCGCGCACCTGGGACACTGGGAGTGGGATATTGAAACAGACAAGCTTTGGTGGTCGGATGAAACGTACCGCATATTCGGCGCCGACCGCGCCGATTTCGTTCCTTCTTATGAGGCGTTTCTCGCTTTCATTCACCCACATGACCGCGAGCATGTTAAGCAGGCCGTTGAAGATGCGATATATAAACACAAGCCCTACGACCTGAACCACCGGATTATCAGGCCCGACGGCGGCCAACGTGTTATTCGTGAGACGGGAGAGGTCGCTTTCAATAAGGCGGGCAAGCCGGCGAAAATGGTCGGCACGGTGCAGGACGTTACCGAAGAAAAACAGATTGAAAATGAGCTTCGGCAAAGTCATCATCAGCTGCGCCTGCTGACCGCCCAGTTGTCAATGGTCGAGGAAAAGGAAAGACGCAGAATTGCAAGCGACCTTCATGATTCCGTCGGCCAGATTCTCGCCTTTGCCTCCAGAGAGCTGCGCTCATTGAAAAAATCCTCGCCGGGGCGCCTCGCCGCGTCGATGACGGACCTGTGCAGCAAGCTCGACCAGGCCATTCAGCAGACGCGCTCCCTCAGTTTCGACCTAAGCCCCAGTATTCTTTATGACCTCGGGCTGGAAGTCGCAATCGAGGATTTGGCTGAAAAGTTCTGCAACGAGCGAAAAATGAAGTGTCGTTTCGAAAGCATTCCCGGCCCTAAACCCCTTGCTGAAGACGTTAAAATTCTGCTCTACCGTGCTGTCCGCGAGCTGCTTATTAACATCGCCAAACATGCTAAAGCCGGCACGGTCGGGGTTTCGTTGGCCAGGAATGGAAATGAAATGCTCATTACAGTCGAGGACGACGGCAATGGTTTTGACTCCGGACTGCTCGAAAACGGTTTCGTAAAGCCGAAAGGATTTGGTATATTTAGTATTCGTGAGCGTCTTGGCCACGTGGGTGGCAGAATGGAAATCAAATCGATAAGGAACAAAGGAACAAAAGTTACCCTCGTGGCGCCGCTCAGGACCCAACAGGAAACTTGATGGAGATGAAGTTATGGGCATTAGAATCATACTGGCCGATGACCACGCGATTGTGCGTCACGGTTTGAGCAGGTCTTTTCAGCAGTCCGACGGCATTGAGGTAATCGGTCAGGCAGACAACGGCCGTAGCGCAGTTGATTTGGCAAAGGAGCTTTCGCCTGATATCGTCATAATGGATATTGCGATGCCGGACCTTAACGGCGTTGACGCGGCTCGTTTGATTACCAGCGAGAAGCCGAAGGTCAAGGTTATCGGCCTGTCGATGCATTCAGGAGGAAAATACGTCCGCGAAATGTTCAGGGCGGGCGCCAGCGGCTACCTGCTCAAGGACTGCTCCTTTGAGGAGCTTGTCGAGGCCATCAAGACCGTCGCGGCGGGCAAGACCTATGTAAGCCCATCCATCGGCGATATGGTCATAAAGGAATACGTCAGCGATTCAGATAAAAATGAAAAGTCGGCCTTCTCCGTTTTGAGCCAGAGAGAACGCGAGGTCCTGCAGTTGCTCGCAGAAGGCAAGACCACAAAACAAGTAGGTAAACGTCTTCATATCAGTCCCAAAACCGTCGAAGCTCATCGGCTGCGGATTATGGATAAGCTGAACATCAATAATACCGCCCAGTTGACCAAATACGCTATCCAGGAAGGCCTTACAAAACCCGAACCGTAGATTCGTCTTTTGCTGCTTGTCCATCGAAAATCACGAGCCGTGAGTTACGATTTTAACAATTTCCCGGATTTTTCAGCACGACCCGAAATTTCATCATTAGGCAATAATCCATACCTCATTAAGCATTTTGCTGATTCCCATAACTCCGTCGGTTGGTTATGAATAAGTAAGTTTTACAAGTGAATAAGAAGCGATGTTTGAAGGACTCTGTCGGGTCTTTTATGAACCGTAAGGGAGTACTGGAAATGAACGACGAAACGACAATTCAATGGACCGGGCAAACGGGCCAAAAGATGTTCGTGCATCATTGCCCCGAATGCGGCGACAGGATGGTTGAAGTAGAAAGAATCAACGAGAATGGCTTTCTTTTTGTCTGGTATGAATGCGCCCGCGCCGGCTGCTCCGGACAATGGCTGGAAAAAAGATTATTCGGCACAAGCGCAATAGATATCAGCACGGCTCGACCGGCGCACATTATTGGGATTAGATAAACGTTTCGTTTCGTCCTGTTGGAGAATATTGATATGAATGAATCGAAAACTCCGTGGTTTGCGCTCAACACTCCCGAGCTTGGAAGGCCGTTCCAGGAATTTTGTATCGCTTGCTCTGAAAAAGGCGTCCTCGATTCCAAAACAAAACAGCTTCTTATGATTGTTGTCGCCTCTGTGTTTCAAAGCAATGGCGAGGTTAAACGGCAAATCGAATCTGCCATGCAGGCCGGAGCAAGCAGGGAAGAGATTATAGAAGCTCTTCTTATATCCACCGCGACGGCAGCGAGGTCCCAGCTTGAGATGCATAAGGACGTTTTACTCAAGCAGCTTGCCTTTGTGCCCAATGACAGGGAGTCGGAAAAAACGAAAGGAAATTCGAATGCTGATTTTGAATAGAAAAACAAACGAGGCGATAGTAATCGACGGCGATATAAGGATTAAGGTCCTCCGTGTTCGCAGGGGGCGCGCCATAATCGGCGTGGAGGCCCCGACGCACGTTGGTGTTTACCGCGAAGAACTGCTTGATGACCTACGAAGAAACTTCTCTAACGAAACAGAAGAGGTCATGAGCCGCTAATCCGCCTTTTATGCCGCCCGGCTGATTTTACACCGTTTGAAAGGTCTTTTTATGGTCGCAACGCTTTCTAAAATGACTCCCCTCGGCGCTTTGGCGCCCGGGTTCAATTTACCTGATACCGAAGGGAAAATAGTTTCCATCGATGACTTCAGAAAATCGAAGGCGCTTCTCGTTATTTTTATGTGCAATCACTGCCCCTTCGTCAGGCACGTCTTAAGAGCCCTTGTAAAGCTTGCCGCGGAATATCAGGCAAAAGACGTTGCCGTCGTCGGAATTAGCTCCAACGACATTGAAGATTATCCCGAAGACAATCCCGAAATGATGGGCAAATTGGTCACAGAGGCACAGATTACCTTCCCATATCTCTTTGACGAAGACCAGAGTGTCGCCAAAGCATATATGGCCGCCTGCACCCCGGATTTCTTTCTCTTCGATGAAAACAGACGCCTCGTTTACAGGGGACAAATGGACGACAGCAGGCCGGGAAACAACATTCCTGTAACAGGCAAAGACCTTCGCCTGGCGCTCGACGCCGTCCTCGCGGGCAAAAAGGTCTCATCGATTCAAAAACCGAGTATGGGCTGCTCCATCAAGTGGAAACCCGGCAGCCAGGCGTAAAACGCCGATGACACCTGTTATCATTTGTGGTAATAAAGCTCCCAGCCGAGATAATTACTCACCGCCTCCGCTATGGCGTTTGCCTTTTGCGACATATTCATTGCCACGTGGTGCTCGAAACCCATCGTGCAGATGAACCGCATCAGGTTCTGAAGGTTCGGTATTTTCATTACGCCGTATCCGCCGAAAGTGTCAAGCTTGTCGTTTGTGAACTCCCCTTCGCCGACGTATGTGCTGATGACTCCAGCCGCGTCGTCGGTCGAAGTTCTGAAAAATGTCGCAGGTCCAGCCGCGATTCTTCCGACTATCGTTCCGTATGTGTTGTCCTTGCCTACGGAGCCCGCGATGATTTCCTGGAAGTCCATTTTTGCCGACTTGAAAAACGATTTCGGCAGGTTGCTGCAGTGAAACAGCACGCATTTGTCCGCGTCATTGGCGTAATTATTGTTCCAGTCCAATAGCGCGCTGGGCGTCCCCGACGCAAGCTGTAAAATATACATCGCCAATAGACCCGTAACGTCAACCTCGCAGGCGCTTGGTAATAGCGACTCGCTCATCATACTCATCAGCGTGCAGGGCACTATCCCGAAAAATTCCTCCAAACTCGTCCAGCACTGAATGGCCGTGCCGTTCAGGCCATTATCTTTGACCCACTTGTCAATCACGTATCCGAACTTCGCCATTTTCATCAGCGACCCGGCCGGAATCGATTCGGTCGAGGCGTATTTTTGTATATCGCCCAGTTTCTTTTTCACGTTCCTTTCGGTGTCGTCAAGGCGGGCGACCCTTCCTAAAATTTCAGACAAGTCAATTGTCTCAACCGCGATGCCGGCCAGCTCTAAAATTTTCTCGCTGAAGCGCACCGTATTAAACGCCCCCGTCCTTGCCCCGATTGCCCCGAACCTGGCGTTTCTTAGCCCCTTGACAATCCTGCAAACCGAAGCGAAATCATCGAGGTCCTTCCTGAATTGCGCCGACCCAACCGCCTCAGTATGCAGTTTCGTCAGGGTATAAGGTATCCCCGCCTGCCGCAGGTTATCGCAAACGCTTATTTTTCCGCAGAACGAGTCCCGCCTTTGCCCCATATTCATTTTACCCGTTTCATCGGGTTCGGCCTGTATCAGCACCGGCACGTCAAGCCCGCAGCGTTTAATCGCTTCCGCCGCTCCTTTTTCATCCCCGAAATCGGGCAGCGTAACGATTATCCCGTCGATTTTTTCGCTGTTCTTAGCGAACAGTCCGGCGCACTTCTTTGCGTCCTCGAACGTCTCGACCGAGCCGTACTTGGTATCCTGCATCGAAAGCGTAACTGTCCCGCAGCCATTGGTTTTCAGCATGTCGAGAATGTCTTTTCGCCCCTGTTTTGCCAGAACATCGGGAAAGAATCCCCTGTTTCCAACGACAACTCCAAACGTTGTCTTTTGCATTTTTCTTTCCTTTCCATTTTTGAATTTTGACATATATCACGGAGGATGATTATAACATAAACAAACGAGATATAATGATTGATTCTCTATGCCGGATACTGGGCACTTTTTAACGGATAATTTTTACGGGGTGTCAATCTTTAGCGCCATATTCTTTTAAGAGCTTGATTATCTCTGTATGGTTCAGCTCTTTTGCTATGCTCAAAGACGTATAAACCTTGCCGAAGAAATTTACCTCAGTATCCACTTCCGCTCCTGCTTCCAGCAGCAGTTCAACAATACCCGTATAACCTTTCGCAGTCGCCAGAAACAAAGGCGTAGTGCCCTTGATTTTTACGTTCACATCGATATCTTTTTCCAACAGGGAACGGAGCCGGTCGATATCGCCGCGGGAAACTGCCATGCAAAGGTCATTGGCATCATTGTGCTCGATTGTTTGTGTATTGTTCTTCTTTTTATCTACGCTTAACGTTTTACGACCTTCACTCGACAAGATACTTGCATCCGCTCCAGACTTCTTTAACAGCTTCACAATATCCTTATGACCGTTTCCAGATGCCATCCACAAAGCCGTTTTTCCTTTGGTTGTCTTTGCGTTAACATCGGCTCCTGCTTTCAGCAGCAGCTTGACAATATCCTTACGACCAGTCAGAGCCGCTCTCATCAAGGCCGTCACTCCTTGGGGGATACGGTACCTCTCCAGAAGACCCATGGCATCATCAAAGTCTGTTACGATGACCTCAGATGTACTTTGTAGATTCACATCAGCTTTTCTCTTCAGCAACAGCTTTACGATTTCCGTATGACCATTCTGGGCGGCTATTATTGAAGGCGTAATGCCATCAGTATCTGCGGCGTTAACATTAGCATTTCCGTTTAACAACAACTTGACTAAATCCGTGCGACCCTCTTCAGCAGCCAGATGCAAAACCGTCCTGCCAGCTCTGTTTTTCGCATTCACGTTAGCTTTAACTTCCAACAGTAGCTTGACCATATCCACACGACCCTCCTGAACCGCGACATGCAAAGCCGTTTGCCCGTATTTGTTCTTAACATCCGGATTAGCTCCAGCCCCAACTAGAAGCTTGACAATATTCGCATGACCATTATTAGCAGCCGCACGCAAAGCAGCAGCGCCACTGGCCGTTCCGGCTTCCGCCTTGTTTTCCAGTAACAGCCTGACAATCTCCGTATGGCCGCTTGGAGCAGCACTATACAAAGCCGTCCTGCCATATGCACTTTCAACATTCACATTGGCTCCTGCTTTCAGCAACAGCTTGACAATACCCATATGCCCCTTTTCTGCCGCTGTTATCAAAGCCGTCTCGCCTTTTTTGTTTGCAACGTTCACATTGGCTCCTGCCTCCAGAAGCAGCTCGACAATATCTGAATAACCTTTATAGGCCGCCGCCATCAAAGCTGTCCCGCCGTTTTGTCTTGCGGTATTCACATCAACACCTTTTTGAACAAGTGCTTGGAGTTGTTCCATATCACCGCATGAAGCTGCATCGAGCAGAGCATTAGCATCCTCAGAGATGGTAAAAAATGAGCCGCCATGTTCTTTTAAGAGCGTGACAATATCCGCATGTTTTCTCCTCGCCGCTCTCATTATAGCTGTATCCCCATCATTAGTCTCAGCATTCACATCAGCCCCGACTTCCAGCAGCAGCTTGACAACATCCATCCGGCCATGCTCAACCGCCCGCATCAAAGCTGACCTGCCATATCCGTTTTTAGCGTTCACATCGGCACCTGCTTCTAGCAACAGCTTGACAATATCCATACGTCCCCCGGCCGCCGCTCTCATCAAAGCCATATCGCCGTAATTGTTCTTAGTGTTCACATTGGCTCCGGCCTCCAGCAACAGCTTGACAATATCCGTACGGCCTCTGCCAGCCGCTATCACCAGAGCTGTTTCTCTGTCGTTTTTTTGAGCATTCACATCAGCTCCAGCGTCCAGCAATAATTTGACAATACCAGTATGTCCTCTTTCAGCCGCCGCCATCAAAGCTGTCTCGTTGCCATATCCTCCGGCATTGATATCTGCTTTGCTTTTCAGTAACAGGTTTACAATATACATATGGCCATTCCGGGCCGCTATCACTAGGGCCGTGGTGCCATCAAACTCTTTAGCATTCACATTAGCACCTGCTTCCAGCAACAGCTTCATAGTGCTGTTACGACCCTCTTGAGCCGCCATCATCAAAGCCGTCCTGCCGCCGACTATAGATGGTAGATCCACATCTGCTCCCGCCTCCAGCAGCAACCTGACAACATCCGTATGACCATTATCAGCTGCCTGCAACAAAGGCGCATTACAAAAAAGACGTCTCCTTTTAGGATTCGCACTGGCTCCTGCTTCCAGTAACAGCCTGACAACCTCCGTATGACCGTTATCAGTCGCCCTCATCAAGGCCGTCATTCCGTATTCGTTTTCGGCGTTCACGTCGACACTTTTTTCCAGCAGTGTTTGGACGTATTTGATGTTGCCGCGGGAAGCCTCATATATCAAGTCATCGATATCATTGGCGAGGGCCGAAAATGGGGAAACTGTGGCAAAGACAAGACACACAATGCCAAAAAAGAAAGGTTTCATATACGTATACCTCCATTACTATCCTAATTTGACGCTGCTCGTAACAAAAAACTGCACCTGTTAAACTAATCGACAGATATACTGTTTAGGTTGACAATTCTTTGCTGAGGTGTTGGAAGAATATCGCGGCCAATTCGCCTGCCTGAACTTTCCGGAATCAACCGGGCTGGTCTTAAGGTTTGGTTTTTGTTGGATATGGATGCTTTCGGTTAAATCTCGAATTCTTGTGGCGAAGCGGTTCCACAATTGCGCCTTTTACATTTTCTCTTTTGAATCGTCTTTCTGGCCGTAATATGCCGTTTCTCCGTGTTTACGGAAATAGTGTTTGTCCAAAAGCGCCTGACTGATTTGTGGCTGGTTTGGGTTTATCATTAAGGTATCGATTGCCATTGTCGCAATCTCTTCCAGGACGACCATCGTTTCTACCGCCGCCTTGTCGGAGCTGCCCCACGTGAATGGGCCGTGGCCGGCGACCAGCACCGCCGGCATACGCATCGGGTTCAGTTCCGCGAATCGCCTCACGATGATTCTTCCTGTATTCAGCTCATATTCCTCTTTTATCTCGTCCTCGGTCAGCGGCTCGGTGACAGGTACAGGCCCGTAAAAATAATCGGCGTGTGTCGTGCCAAAACACGGTATCTCGCGTCCCGCCTGCGCCCATATCGTTGCGCTCATTGAGTGCGCATGACAAATACCGCCGATTGCGTAAAAATTCTTATACAACTCAAGGTGCGTCGCTGTGTCTGAGGATGGCTTGAGCCCGCCTTCGACGACTTTTCCCTCAAGGTCAACCAGCACTATCTTCTCAGGTGTCATCTCATCGTATGGCACTCCGCTGGGCTTGATGGCGACAACGCCCGCCTTGCGGTCAATCCCGCTGACGTTCCCCCAGCTATAAATAACGAGGTCCTGCTTGTGGAGCTCTATATTCGCCTCACAAACCGCTTTTCTTAAATCTTCATACATAGGCGTCCTTGATATTCAACATCTCCTTCATTACATTCGCCATTATACCCGTTCCGAACGCGTCGTGAAGCTGCTTATACAATGCGTATATTTTTTTATAAATAGCGTTGTTTTCGGCGTTCGGCTTATACGCCGTCTTTTTTACGCCGCACATCGCCGTCTGCGCCTCTGCGAAATTCTTATATCCTCCCGCCGCCACAGCCGCCGCAATCGCCGCCCCCAGCGCACAGCTCTGTGCCGAACGCGAAACCTTCATTTCCTTTCCCATCACGTCCGCGTATATCTGCATAAGCAACGGGTTTTTCTCCGCGATTCCTCCGCAGTTTATCACCTCCGATACCTTAACTCCGTATTCCTCGAACCTGTTGATAATAGTCAAAGCACCGAACGCCGTCGCTTCAATCAGCGCCAGATATATCTCTTCGGGCTTGGTATGAAGCGTCTGCCCAAAAAGCAAACCCGTCAGCCGCTGGTCAACTAAAATAGTTCGATTGCCGTTGTTCCAGTCCAAAGCCAATAGCCCCGATTGCCCCGGCCGCAATTTCGCCGCTTTTTTCGTCAACACCTCGTGCGACCCCTTCACCTTTCCTCCCGGCTGTATGTAATTCACAAACCAGTTGAATATATCGCCCACCGCCGACTGTCCCGCCTCAAGCCCCCAATACCCCGGCAGTATCGACCCGTCAACAATCCCGCAAATCCCCGGTATATCCGCTAATTGCCTTTCCGTTTCACTAACCAGCATATCACAGGTGCTTGTCCCGATTATCTTCACTAATTTCCCCGGCCCAATTCCAGAACCCACCGCTCCCAGATGCGCGTCAAACGCCCCGACCGCCACGGTTATTCCCGCCTTCAAACCCAGTTTCTTCGCCCATTCCGCCGTAAGCTTTCCCGCCTCGGAATCGACCGTATATGTCCTTTTATATAGCCGGTCGCGTAACTCGCCAAGTTTCGGGTCTAATTTCACAAGGAAATCTTTTGCCGGCAATCCTCCCCAGGGGTCGTTGAACATCGCCTTGTGTCCAGCCGCGCATCGACTTCGCTTCATTAACTCCGGCCTTTGCGTCCCGGTCAAGACCGCCGGTATATAATCGCAGCATTCCACCCAGCTATATGCCTCCTCATATACCTTCGCGTCCGTCCGCAGGCAGTGTAGAATCTTGCTGAAAAACCACTCTGATGAATACACCTGCCCGCATTTGGCTAAGTATTCAGGGTGCTCCTTTTTGGCTAATTCGGTAATCTCGGCCGCTTCGGCGTATCCCGTATGGTCTTTCCAAAGCCACGCCTGGGCGTTTTTGTTTCTTTTGAACTCCGGCTTCATACTCAAAGGCGTCCCGTCTTTATCAACCGGCAGGGGGGTTGAACCCGTCGTATCAACGCCTATCCCGATGATTTGCCCCGCGTCGAATTTCTTTACAACTTTCTTTGCCTGCCGAATGGCCTTTTTGATTGTTGCTTCTATCCCTTTGACGTAATCCGCCGGGTTTTGCCTTGCTACGTTATGGTCATTTTTATCGAGAATAATACCCGCCTGCCCGGTAGGGTAATCATAAACCGCCGTCCCGACCTCTCGTCCATTGGCCGTATCAACGAGCACGCATCTTACCGAATTCGTCCCGTAATCCAGTCCTATCGTATATGCCATTTTATGTTCCCCATCGTTGAGTTATTTTATGATGATATGCCCTGTCTCCCTAATGGTCAATCCCAAATCTGTCGAAGCGCAGTAAAGACCCCGGCGCAAACCGGGGTCAATAAATTCGTTATTTTACAAATCAAGCTGATAAGAATCTGGTTCTTTTTATTTTCCCTTTTCCTTGTTCTTTGCCTTTATTTTTGCCGCCTTTTCGTCCAGCGCCTTAAGCTGCTGCTGATGGTCTTTGCCCCTCATAAATCCGAAGAACTTTAATTTCATCCGCGGTGGTCCGCCGTAGCATCCTCCGCGAAAAAACCGCCCGGCGGCTTTATTTTGAATTAGTCGTTTTTGGTGCGCGGGTAGCTGCGATTTTGCTCGATTTATTACTCAATAGCGTTGTATTTGGTTATACAGCTGTTAAAATGGTATGGTCTAAGCAGTATTTTTGAAAGGCAGAAATATGTCAGTAAAGAACCACCAGTTAAAACTGGTGGCATTGCCGGTTTCAGGCGTTGCCTGTCCGCCTTACGGCGGCTATTTCCATCTACCAGT
>JAFGDN010000017.1 GCA_016932095.1 Sedimentisphaerales bacterium | reverse complement strand
GCGGCAGAACAATCTGGCTTGGCCTGTTTGATACGGAGCTTGAGGCCGCACGTGCTTACGACCGTGCCGCTCGTCAATATCATGGCCATTTCGCGCATTTGAACTTCACCAAAAGCTCAGATTTATCACGAAATCATCAAGCTTCCAGCGTATCCTGTTTTTCTTTCATCTCCTCTTTCTTCTCTGTAGCTCAAAGAAAAGTCAACTCTTGCGAAAAACCGAAAATACGCTATATTATTACTGTCTTATTATTCACTTTGGTATTGAAAACAGGGATGGCGCCTATGGAGCAAAAAAAACCGGATTTTGTTTCATTGAAAAAAACCGACGGCCGCACCGTCACACCGCTTGTGGTGAGCAAAGTCGAACCGCTTAAAACAGGCCGGCCGCTTCATCTCGGCATAGACGTCGGCTCAACCAGCAGCGACGTTGTCGTTCTCGATAACGAAAACAGAATTGTCCTCTCGGACTATAAGCGAACCAAAGGCAAGCCCGTCGAGACCCTTCGCTCACAGCTTCAGCGGACTCTCAGCCAAATCAATCCCGCAAACGTCGAAACCATCGCCGCAACCGGCTCCGCCGCACGCCTGCCTGCCAAACTACTGGGCATTCCATTTATCAACGAGGTCGCCGCTCAGGCAGCCGCTGTCTCGCATCTTTACCCCGAAATAGATAACGCCACCATTATCGAAATGGGAGGCCAGGATAGTAAGCTCATTTTCCTCCACAAAGAGCAGGGCGTTACGCGCGTCCGCGATTTCGCCCTCAATACCGTTTGCGCCGCGGGAACCGGCTCCTTTCTCGACCAGCAGGCCGACCGCCTCGGCATAAAAATCGAGGATGAATTCAGCCGATTGGCACTTGAAAGCAGAAATGTCCCAAGAATGGCAGGCCGGTGCTCCGTCTTCGCTAAAAGCGATATGATTCACCTCCAGCAGCAGGCGACCCCTATGTGCGATATTCTTGCGGGGCTTTGCCTGGCCCTGGCGCGCAATCTTAAAAGCAACCTCGGCTGCGGCAGGGAATTTACAAAGCCAATCGTTTTCACTGGCGGAGTCGCCGCCAATGCCGGCGTCGTCAGGGCTGTAAACGAGGTCTTTGAAACTAAAGATGGTCAGCTTCTCGTCCCGGACGCTCACTTTTTCACCGGCGCAATAGGCGCTATTTTCGTCGCCAAAAGTAAATCACTCGCCAATTCCGTCGCCGCAAATCAGCTGCTCGAAAAAATCGACGACTACCTCGAAAAACAGGGTTCCGCCTTACAGCAGGCCCCCCGCCGCCGGCGCCTCGAAAAGCCGGTTTTACCCCCGCCCACGAATCGCGTTTACAGTAACCTTCTCGACGAAGCAAAAGAACCCATTGAGGCATACATCGGCGTTGACGTCGGGTCATTAAGCACAAAAGCCATCGTAATGGACAGATATAAACGCATCCTCGCCAAAATATACCTTATGACCGCAGGCAGACCGTTAGACGCCATACAGCAGGTTATGGAATCAATCGGCGACCAGGTCAAAAACAAGGTCATAATCTCCGGCGCCGCCTCCACCGGCTCAGGCCGATACCTCACAGGCGATTTTATAGGCGCTGATGTCGTTATTAACGAAATAACCGCACAGGCCACCGGCGCGGCCATCGTCAATCCCAAAGTCGATACCATTTTCGAAATCGGCGGACAGGACAGCAAGTATATATCGTTAAATAACGGCGTCGTCGTCGATTTCGAGATGAACCACGCCTGCGCCGCAGGGACCGGCTCGTTTCTCGAAGAACAGGCCCAGCGGCTCGGAATCAGCATAAAAGACGAGTTTGCCCGCCTTGCCTTCACAAGTCAGTCGCCTGTTAAATTGGGCGAAAGATGCACGGTTTTTATGGAATCGGATTTATTAAGCTATCAGCAGCAAGGTGCTGCCACCGAAGACCTCGTCGCGGGGCTTAGCTACTCGATAGTCGCTAATTACCTCAATCGCGTCGTAGGCAGGCGCAAAATCGGCGACAATATATGCTTCCAGGGCGGAACCGCCTTCAATGAGGCCGTCTGGGCCGCCTTCGAAATGGTTACCGGCAAGCCCATTATGCTCCCCGACCATCATGAATGTACGGGTGCTTTAGGGGCGGCGGCGATAGCGGCGGAATTTATGGGGAAAAACCCACCGCAGAAGAGTAAATTCAAGGGTTTTGAGAACCTTATAAACGCCGACTATAGCGTCGAGTCATTTACCTGCGAGCATTGTTCGAACCACTGCGAAATCAAAAAGGTCCAATTAGCCGATTCAGAGCCGTTATATTACGGCTCGCGATGCGACAGATATAATTTGAAGAAAAAAGACGCCAGGCACAGCCGATTTAACGCGTTCACGTTTCGGCAAAACAAGATGTTCGAATTCGCGGGTTTTAATCGAAAGTTAAAAATCGAGGGTCGAAAGCCGAAAAAAATCGGGATACCGATGGCGCTGTCGTCGTGGCAGCTTTTGCCGATGTTTTCGAGGTTTTTCGAGGAGCTTGGTTTCGAGGTGGTTTTGTCGGGCAAAACCACGAAAGAAGTCATTCGTTCGGGCGTCGAATCTGTAACGGCCCAGCCGTGCTTTCCTGTTAAGGTAGCCAACGGCCATGTCGTCGAGCTGATTAAAAAAGGCATCGATTATATATTTTTGCCGAGCATTGTTTCGGCGCAGGCCGACTTTTCGCTTAATAAACACAACCATTTTTGCCCATACGTCCAGTCGTTCCCTTACCAGGTCAGGTCGGCTTTCAGCGATAAATTAGGCAAAAGTAAGCTATTGATATGCTCGTTACGTTTAGGCGAGGGGGATAAATTAGCGGAAAAGACGTTTATTAAACTGGGCAGGCAATTGAACGCTTCTGTTTCGAAGGTCTTGCGGGCAATGGACGCCGGTTATGAAGCACAGCGAGGTTTCGAGCAGTCGCTGCGCGAAAAAGGCGATGAAATTCTGTCAAAAATCGGGCCGGATGAGAAACTGTTTGTGTTAGTCAGCAGGCCATATAACGGCTGTGACGAGCAAGTCAGCTTGCAGCTGCCGAAGAAATTCGCCGACGCGGGCGTGGAACTTGTGCCGATGGAGATGCTGGACTTCAAAAAGGCCCAATTAAGCGATGAAGAGCTTCATCGCGACGTTTACTGGACATACGGACAGAAGATTTTGCGCGCGGCGGAGATTATCAAGCGGGATGAGCGGCTTTTCGGGGTGTATTTATCGAATTTCAGTTGCGGGCCGGACTCGTTTTTGATGCCGTTTTTCAAGGACATAATGGGCGATAAGCCCTGTTTGCAGCTTGAAATCGACGAACATTCTGCGGACGCGGGAGTCATTACGCGAATTGAGGCGTTTTTGGAGAGTTTGAAAAACTACAAAAAAGAAGACAGAAGACAGAATACAGAATGCAGAAGCCAGAACGTCGCCGTACCGGCGACGGCTAAACATACGGAAATCGGAGGACGGACGCTGTATGTGCCGTATATGAGCGACGCATCATACGGCTTAGCGGCATGCCTGCGAGCATACGGGCAATCGGCGGAAGTGACGCCGATGGCGGATGAGGCGGCGCTGACGGCGGGAAGGGCTTTTACGACGGGCAAGGAATGCCTGCCCTGCGCGATAACAAGCGGGGAAATGCTGAAGGTTTTGAGCGGCAAAGGCGTAAAGGCGGAGAGGAGCGCGTTTTTTATGCCGGGTGCGTCGGGGCCTTGCAGGTTCGGACTATATCATTGTATGCACGATTTGGTTTTGAAATACGCGGGGTTTAAGGAAACGCTTGTGATTGCGCCGAACCAGGACAGCAATTTTTACAGGGAATTCATTAAAAACTTCGACGGTTCGACTTCGCTCACCGCAAGAGGCGCTGGGCTTGGCGCGTTTATGAAGCATATCTGGACATCGCTTGTTGGGATAGACCTTCTGCACAGGGTGATTTTGCGCATCCGGCCATACGCGTCGGACCCGGCGGAGGCACAAGGGGTTTATGAGAAAAGCATACAGCGATGGATTGAAGCGATAGAAGGCCGAAGAAATGGATCCCCTGTTGACAACCAAGCAAGCAGCACTCGGGGACAGGGAAGACAGAAGACAGGAGACAGAAAACAGAAGACAGATATGGTCGGGGTAATGGGGACAATTGCGGAAGAATTTGCGAAAGTGAAGCTCGACCACCGCATAAGAAAGCCGAGAATCGGAATCGTGGGGGAGATTTACGTGCGGAATCACGAGTTCGCCAACAGGAATATAATCTCGCAGTTAGAGTCCTTAGGGGCGGCGTGCGATTTGGCGTCATTAGCGGAATGGATTTACTATACGAATTTCACGCGGTTGAAAATGGCGGGCAGACGGAGGCAATTGCGCAATTTCATAAGCAACAAAATACAGGATTATTTCCAGCACAGAATCGAAAGGGCACTGGCCGAGCCATTAGAGAAAAGGTTCGGGCCAATCGCGGAACAGCCGATTAGACACGTTATCGACCTGGCCAAACCGTATCTCGATGAGTCGTTCGAGGGCGAGGCGATACTAAGCGTCGGCAAAATCGTGGAATACCATAAAGACGGTTTCGGCGGGGTCGTGAACGTTATGCCTTTTACGTGTATGCCCTCGACGATAGTCAGCACGCAGACGAGGCGACTAAGCTGCGACTGCGACGATATGCCGATACTGAACCTGAGCTTCGACGGGCAGGAGGACGCGACGCTGACGACCCGATTGGAGGCGTTCGTTGAGCAGGCGGCGGCGAGGGGACGGGTCGGGGTCGGGGAGCTTGTTCATTTATGATTTATTATTTATGAATTATGATTTAGTAATAAGATTGCCGATTTGCAATTGCCAAACGCCGATTTAAGACGCGGATTGACAACAAAGATATTTACGATTTATGATTGCTGATTGCAGATTTAAGATTTGAGACACGGATTCCTTCGACGCGCTTCGCTTGCTCAGGACAGGTAACACGGATAACTATGAAAGCAGAGCCTCCCGATAAGGTTATTAGACGGGCTCGTATGGTACGGCCCAATTTTATCAACGTGGTCCTGCACAAGGC
>JAFGDN010000016.1 GCA_016932095.1 Sedimentisphaerales bacterium | reverse complement strand
GGGATGACTGAGGCTCTTAATGGTTGCTTCTGGCTTCGCAGGGACTTGTTGGAGATAGACTTATGAAAAAAGCCCTAACTTTGAGCCCGTTTTTTGTTGACAGAAGGGGCATTTTTGTTTAGTATGGTGGTTCTAAAGACGATTAATTCAAGTACTTGCGCAGGGTGATGATACAGATTGAATTTTGGAGAATTTTCAATGATTAACAGAAACGCTTTGTCGGCTGCCTTCCTTATAGTCCTTTTATTTGTCGCTCCCGCGATTGCATCGATGCCGGAGGATAACTACAACGACCTGCTGCATTATCTTCAGATAGGCCGCTTTGACCTGGCCAGGGGATATGCGCAGGCGGTTTTGGACGGTAACGCCTCGCCGGTGGATTTATTCGACCTGGCAAACGCAAACCAGCAGGGTTACGCCTTGCTGGTCAGGGCAAAAGAGTCCTTAACGGATGCCGAGCTTGCTGCGCTTTGCGGCAAGGTTATCAATGTAATCGAGCAGGGCAGGTTTATCAGGCGGGCAGACCCAAAGGTTATTGTCGAGGAAATCGCCCGCCTCAGCACCACCAGCCGGGGCCAGCTTAACGCCGTAAAACGCCTGCAGGACGCCGGCGAGTACGCGATTATGTATATGCTGGATGCGCTCGCCGATGATGCCCGAAAGGCGGAATGGCCCAATATTTCAAACGCGCTGTCGAAAATGGGCAAGGACGCCATAAGGCCGATGGCTGCTGCCCTTCAAACCGGTAACGTGGCCGTCAAAACCGAGATAATCAAGGCGCTTGGCAAAATAGGCCACCCGCAGTCGTTGCCTTATCTTAAATATATCGCCGAGAAAGACCCGTCAATGGAAATTCGCGCCATTGCCGTTGAGAGCATCAGCCGGATTGACCCTGCAGCGGCGAAACTACCGGCCGCCAATCTTTTTTACCGTCTGGGCGAGGACTATTATTATCACGCCGAATCGCTTTCGCCCGCCGACGACGTTGATTTCGGCAATATCTGGTTCTGGGACGCGCAGGCCGGCCGGCTGACGCGCGAGCAGGTCGATATCGGCTACTTCAACGAGCTTATGTCGATGCGCTGCTGCGAATGGGCCCTCAAAGCGGACCCCAGCTTTGGTCAGGCAATCGGCCTGTGGGTAGCCGGATATTTCAAGGCCGAGTCCGTCGTTCCGCAAATGCCCGCGTATTTCGACTCCGGCCACGCCGACGCAATGACATACGCGACAACCGCCGGGCCCGAATACCTGCACCAGGCGCTCGCACGGGCCATTAAGGACAAGGACGCCAAGGTCGCCTTAGGCGCTGTCGAGGCGTTGTCAACGACTGCTGGTGAAAGCTCGCTATTTTATACTTTCGGCCCCACCCAGCCGCTGGCAGAGGCGCTGTCGTTTGATAGTAAGCCCGTTCGTTACAGCGCAGCAATCGCATTCGCCGCGGCAGGCCCCGACAAGCCCTTCCTGGAAAGTAAGCTCGTAATAACAAACCTCGCTGAGGCGATTGCCGAAGTCGGCAGGCAGGCAGGCGATGATAACCCGATGTGGAACGCCGCGCTGGCTGAAACCTACGCCCTTCGCGCCGCAAAGGCGATGCTGAAAATCGCCCAGGGCCGTAATAAGGTTCTCGATTTGTCATCCGCCCAGGACGCCCTTATTGAGGCCACGAAGGATAAAAGACCTGAAATTCAGATGTTGGCAGGACAGGTGCTGGCGTATCTATCCACTCCGGCCGCTCAGAAAGCAATCGCCGCTATGGCGCTGTCGGATGCCGGCTCAAAAGAAGTTCGCCTTGTCGCGTTCAATTCGCTTGCCGCCTCAGGCAGGCACAATGGCTGTATGCTCGATGACCGGTTAATCGACGAGGTTTACAAGCTGGTTGGCTCGATGGATTCCGACCCTGCTTTGCGTGCAGCAGCCGCCATTGCCTACGGCTCGCTAAACCTGCCCAGCCAAAAAGTCAAAGACCTCATCCTCGACCAGTCAAAAAGCTGACGGGACGCGTCTCATTATTTCGGAAGTTCAATGACTCCCGCAATAAGCTTCCAGCATACTGGCTCCTCATCTTTATCCCATTCAGCAGGTTTATATGGCATACTGAGGCTCATGGTTAAAAAACAGGACGAGGGTGGATTGTGTCCTTTATTCAGCTTTTCGGAGAATACCGGATCTGTGATTTTGACTTCGATGACTCGCCTGCCTGATGAGATTATCCCTTTCCAATTGTTCTTATCCGTGGCTTTTTCCCGGGTATTGCGAACCCTGAATTCATCGACCTGAATCAACTGCAACGTCTCACGCTCCTCAAACGGTTTTTGCTGAAGCTCTTTGGGAGACACGAACATCTTGCGGTTGTGGAGAACATAGCCGGTTCGCTTGACATACTTACGAATATCCTTCGGGGTCATTTTCCCACGGTGATACCATTGTCCCGGTATTATCATCCTGTTCTCGCTCTCGAATCCGAAATCGGGGCCGCTTGAATCCAGCGGGATTTCCAGGATATCGAGCAGAGCCGGGAAGTATCCGCCAAGCTTCATATCAGTTTGCGGAATCCGGCCGTCATCAAGACCTGTTACGGGGCGGACCCATTTGCCTGTGTCCAGGTCAATTCCTGCCAGACACCAATCATCGTGCTTCCACGAATTGGCCAGAACAACCATACGCGTCGGACTCATAGGTGCACCACTTCAACGTCGGCCAAATGTTTCTGTACGTGCTCAGCTACTAACCTGCGATGGCAATGTTCGGGAGTATGTTCGCTGCAAAGCAGGCAGTCGCCGTCGCGAAGCAATTCAGTTGCTGTGTTGATAATGCGGCGTTTTATCATCAATTCGCAGAACTTTTTTTCGTATTTTGTCCAGGAACCTTTCTTCTTCTTAAAATCATCAAGAATTTCCTGTGTTGGTGCAAAATCGGGGATATGGATGTAGTCAAGACCTGCAATAGCACGAAGAAAATACTGCAAATCACCTGCTTTTGCGAAGCCGGCAATCTGGGACGTGTTATTAAGCCGTATATCTATAACGCGACGTACGCCGGCCTTTTTTAGTCGGGTGAAGAATTCTTCGGCTGACTTCTTGGTAAAACCTATGGTAAATAATTTCATGCTTGGGCCGGCTCTTTCTTGAATGCGATTTTTTCGGCCTGCAGGTCGTATGCCCTTTCTATAAGACCGGGTTCAGTGGTGAGTTCTCCAAAGAGTTCCGGTTCGAGCTTGTGTAAACGTACCAGCCGTTTCTCTGCTTGTTCATGTGACTCCGCTGCGCCGTTGCCCAGGATGTGAGTAATCTTCAAGTCGTGGCGGGTCTTTCTTAGCTCTCGGCAGATTAGTATTGTTCTGTGGCACATTAGTGGGTCATCTTCGGAGCACATTAATGCTAACCTGTAATGGTTTATTTCCTCAAAAACTCGGTCGAGTCCGGCTCGAAAGGCCGGCAATAAGGCGATTAGCTCATACTTGGCCTGGTCTTCGATATAGCAGCTATCCTCAGGGCTTCTTGCGCCCAATTCCCTGCCGAGAAATATATATTCTATATTCGCATATCTAAGACGTTGTTCCAGTAAGTCCTTATTAAACTGGGGAGAGTATTGGCTATAGGGGTTTGACCTGACATCAGCAATCGCAGAGATGTTTTGAGACGACAGCAATTCAAGGAATCGCTCCAGCGTGTGATTTGAATGTCCTATGGTGAATAACTCTTTCATTCTACACAGACGAGATTGCTTACTTCTTTTTCACCTGATGACAACACAATAATTCCAGCGCCTTATGTAGCAAATTTAATTTAACAGAAATAAAATGTCAAGCTTGAGGAACGGAAAGGAAAAATGTCCGAAGATTTTTAGTGTCTGCCGACAAAACCTTTGCATAGTAGCGCCAAGTCGCGTTTTTTGCTTAAAAACGCTATTTACTGGTACTTACTGATACTTTGGCATAGTTAGGCATACTTTGGCATAGTTGCTTCACACAAAAAAGGAGTGTCAACTAATGTCAAGTGCCGTTTTTAGCGTAAAAATGAGGATTTCTCGACTTATCATAACCTTGTCTATCTGTGTCCATCTTTGTTTTTCGCTTAAAAACGAGGATTTTGCAACTATGCTTGTCAAAGAATTGATGAAAACGAACAAAAACTGCTCAAAACAGCGCTATTTTTGTAAAAAACAGCAAATTTCCGTGCAAAACCGCTGCAAACAGTAGGATTTTTGCGCAAAATCATAAATCAGCAATCAGCAATCAAAAGGCACAGAGAAACACGAAGAGTGCACATGAATAAAACCTTCGTGGCCTTCTTGTTCTTCATAGGCGGTGAAATATATTTGCCGGCTTCGCCGTCAGCGCACCCTTCGGAAACGTCAAAATCGCCCTGTCCGCCCTCGACAAAATCGTCGTCAACACAATTTAAAACTAATACAATATCGACCTTGACAGTGGACAGAAAATCCATTCTAAACCAAAATAGTTTTACTGTTTAAGTCCGAAAGAGATTGTTATGAAAAAATACCTGTTTATATGTACGCTGATAGTGCTTTATTTCATTAATACTGCGTGTGCATCTGAGGACTCTCTGAAATTCCCGAAAATTGACAGAAAACCTAAACCGGCATACCAGGGTCGTGGGAAAATCAAAAATATACCAAGGTTTGACCCGAATTCGGATAATACATTCCAAGTTGACTTGCGCGGTTGTGATTTGTCGCAGATTGATTTGCACAATTTAAAAGAAGACCTGACGCACGCCGATTTTGATGACAAGACCGTCTGGCCTGCTCTGGAGAAAATGCCCCCCGGTTTTGATTACAGGAAAATTATGGAAATCGGCAAAAATCCGGGTTTGGGCCTGCGCGAAATACATAAGCAGGGTATTACCGGGAAAAACATTGGTATTGCAATAATTGATAACCCTTTGCTTGTTGACCATCAGGAATATGCAGACCGTGTCCGTCTTTACGAAGAAATAAATGTGATGGAGATGAAAGAGGCCGAAGACGGCCGTGGGGACCGGGCACATATGCACGGAACAGCGGTTGTTTCTATCGCAGCAGGAAAAACACTGGGTGTAGCGCCCGGCGCTGATATTTACTACATAGGCGCCTGGCCTTTTGTCTTTCATGATGGAAAAGTTATAACGGACTTCAAAGCAAGGGCAGTCGCCGTTAACAGAATACTCGAAATAAACAGCCGTCTTCCTGAAAACAGAAAAATTCGCGTCATATCGATGTCTATCGGATGGGATGCTTCCCAGAGCGGCTATAAGGAGATTTCACAAGCAGCCGAAAAGGCAAAACAGGCCGGTATGCTTTTTATATGCTCATCGACTGAGGAAATTCATGGATTTAGATTTCACGGCTTAGGCCGTAAACTGTTTGCTAATCCGGATGATTTCAACTCTTATGAACCCGGTTTATGGTGGGCGAAGAAATTCTATGAAAATTACAGTTCCGGATATTTTGTAAATCGGCTGTTAGTGCCTATGGATTCTCGTACAACAGCAGGCCCGACAGGTGTTAACGATTATGTTTTTTATTCGCAGGGCGGGTGGAGCTGGTCTATTCCGTATATTGCGGGAATGTATGCGTTATGCTGCCAGGCAGACCCTGATATCACGCCCGGCCGTTTCTGGGCTTTGGCGTTAAAAACAGGCCTGACAATCGATTTGCAGCGCGATGATAAAAATATTAAGTTTGGCCGCATTCTTAGTCCGGCGGCTCTGATTACCGCCGTCAAGACAGGGGAACCTGTAGATGAAACTGTTGTAAAACCTCAAATGGAAAAGTTCGGACGCAGCGATAAATCGACGCCGTCGATTCCGGTTTTTCAAAAGGATTTTATTTCGAAAATAGCACAATTGGACATGAACCGCGGTTCTTATGAGGATGTCATCACAATTTTCGGCGCTCCGCTGTATTATTCCACGGACACGGGAACTGCCGATGGAAATAATCTGCCCTTAAAATACGCGATGTTTTACTCCGATGATTTCATTGTTGGCATTATGGACAACAGGATACGTTTTGTGAAAATGAAAAGACAAGGATACCTTTTTGAAGGGAAAATTGGGGTTGGCTCTTCTTATGATGATGTTATGGGATTTTTTGGTCCGCCGGGCAGGATAGTCAAGAATGAAAGCAAGTCCAAAATATCTGAAACCGATGTTTTATATCAGGACGTGGACGGTGTTAAAGGAAGATTTTTTTATCAGAGTAAGAAATACAGGGTTGCCGTTTGGATGATGAATGACACAGTTATTGAAATGACAATACTTGGTTCTGTGGTGCTGTCTGAAAACAAATAATACCGGCTTCGTCGCCGGCGCACCCTTCGGAAACGCCAAAATCGCCCTGTCCGCCCTCGACAAAATCGACGTCGGTAAAATTTGACGATTTCCTGAATCCTGATATAATCAGGTTCCGTTAGCGGATTTTGAATATGTAATTTAATGAAAGGAGCGGAAAATGCGAACTGAACGCAACTGGCTTTTTATAATCCTGACGGCATCCTTTATTTTAACAGCCGGCTGCGACGATAAGCCCCAACAGCAAAATCAACAGCCCCCTCGAGCTGAAGGAGAACAGAGTATGGAACCTGCTATATCAAACCTTGAACCTTTTACGGTAATGGGAATATCCAACCGTATGTCGATTTCCGAAGAAAGCAGCGCAGATTATGCCAAAATATGGTCGGAGTTCGAGCGATACAATGAGCAGCTTAAAAAAATCAGTACCAACGGGAAATATTACGGCATCACCTTCGCCACGGAAAAACAGAACATCATTGACTACGTTATTGCAATGGCGGTCCCCGAAAAGGCGGCGCCGCTCGATAAAAAACTGGTTGTCCGGCTGATTCCCGCCGCTCAATACGCCGTTTTCGATTGTCCGGTCCAGAATATCGGCCAGACCAAGCAGTATATTATCACCAAATGGCTGCCGAATGCGCCCTACAAAATCACCCCCCAGGCCCCATCTTTCGAGCAATACCCTCCCGAAGATCAGGACAAACTCCCCGTCCGCATCCACATCCCCGTCACTAAAAAGCCCGCGAAATAACCGACAGAAACCTCTTTATTTTAGCGCCAGAGCCGATTTCTATTCGCTTCTTCGGAAACGTTAAATCGTCCTTGCTGTTTTCGGTAAAGTAGATATACCAAATTTTTATTAAACATCTTGACGCTTTAATGTTATAATGCTATGATGTTATAGTATTGATAATGAGGTGATGATATGAAAACCATAAGCAAGCGAACCACGATATATATAGACCAGCAGCTTCATCGGGCGCTGCGAATAAAGGCGGCGGAAACGGACGGCTCAATCTCGCATCTTATTGAAAAGGCAATCAAAATGGCCCTGGCTGAGGATGCAATCGACCTCGCCGCTTACGAAGACCGCAAACACGAACCGCGACTGTCCTTTGAGGAAGTAACGAAGAAGCTGCGAAAAAATGGAAAAATATAACGTCGTTTTCACAAAATCATCCGTCAAGGAGCTTGACGAAATCCCGCCAAAAGACGCCAAAAGGATTTTCAAACGCATCTCGGACCTGGCGGCCAATCCAAGACCGATGGGTTGTGAGAAACTTTCCGCAAGGCCGCTTTATCGAATTCGTCAGGGTGATTACCGGATTATATATTTCATCAACGATTCGAGCCGCGTAGTTGACATAATCAAAATCGGCCACAGACGCGAAATCTACCGCCTTTAAACCCTCGTATAATGTAAAAAGAGGTAGTAAAAAACTTGCTTTGCGTTCCAGTTTAACGATATACTGCCTTAAGGCCGGAATGGCCGTTGGGAATTCACCTTAATGATCATTATAGTTGAGCTTTCATGAAACGAAATGCTGTCATAATCGAAGCTAACGGAATGCAACATGAGATAATAGCTTCCGGCAGAGATTGGAACTTGCTGAACGGTCCATTCTTCAGTGAAGGCCTTCTTTTTCTAAATACCCTTGGTGTCTATAAGAATTTCACGGTTGCAAAGGAATCCCGAAGGGCTCAAAGGCCGAAGTAAATCGTTTTGTCTTGTGCCAAGCAGCACAACAGCTTCTTGCGGCTGTTCAGCGTAACATGGATCTTCTTCAGTATAACTATTCGTTTAGTTTTACGGCTTGCCCGAACAGTGGTAGTGGAGCCGTGAGCGGTTTTATGATTGATGGTTATTATGCTTTCTTGAGTACTCGACCTAATGGTTTTTGTATAATTAAACTCATAGAGTCTTCGACCAACTCTTGTTCTCGACTTGTTGGACAACTTGATATTCGAAATAAGAGCGAGATTGAAACCGATAATTGGGGCATACTTAAGATTAAGAAAATTAAAGACAAGGTCACATGGCAGGATGTTCTTCCTCCGATGATAGCGTTTCTCAATCAGTGAAAATCAAAAACAGTAATTGTAAACCATAAATAATATAAGTCGTTTACATTAACAGTCACTTTGAGGATATCGGACCAGCAAATTGAACTCCCTCATTTAAAAGCAAATATCAGTCCAAGCAAAATTTCCTAAGCGGCTTCAATGGAGGCGATATTCAATCGTTCACTGTTTTATTTTTTTCCGATTATCTCTTTAATACTGCGCTCGAGCAGCTTATTGAACTCAGCCGGCCGCTCTAACATAAGACAATGCCCGACGCCTCTCATTATTTCAGCGTCAAAAGATGACATATAACGCCGATTGGCCTCGAAATCAGTAGGCCAGAGGTCCGCGTTGACGCATCTGACCGGCGCCTTGATTTCCTTGAAAACGTTCGCCAGCTTCTTGTCCTCTAATTTCGCCGCGTATTCCTCGAACGCGCTTATCGCGACGTTGGCCGGCGCCGATGAAATATCGTCGATAATCCATTTTTTCAATTCAGGATTCGTATCTTCGACCATCATTTGCTCGACAAATTTTCTGACCGACCCCCTGAAATCTTTCTTATAGCCGTCTAATATTCGCTTCACTTCTTCCCTGTTCATTGCCCCTTCCACGTTGTGTAGAGTATCGACTCCGATAAGACCTGTAACGTGCTGCGGCATTAACCTCGCCGCCTCCGCGATAACGCCTCCTCCCAGCGAATGGCCGATGAGAACGACTTTTTTCGCGTCAAGCTCTTCGACCACCGCCTTTACGTCCTGTCCGAAACCTTCCAGCGAATATATCTTTCGGCTCTGCCCCGAATGGCCGTGACCCGCCAAATCAACGGTAACAACTCGATATCTTTTGGCAAAATAGGGAACCTGCTCGCGCCAATACCTGCTGTCGCAGCTCCATCCGTGAACGAATATCAGGGTTATATCGCCGCTGCCGAACACGTTATAGCTAATCAGCTCGCCGTCAGCCGATTGAGCACAACAGATTCGTTCATGAGGCGCTTTCGGCGAACAGGACGCGATAAAGACCATCGCCGCCCCTAACAAAATCTCCCGATAGCTGAATCCGCTTGTTATAATTTTTCTTGTCATAATCTCTTCCTCATAATTTGGCTAAATTTTTTATCTCCGACAAATTAAGCGAAATCATTCCAGAGCAGATAATAAAGCAGTCAAAAACTCCCAGGCCGAATCGACCGACGCGATATTTACCCTCTCCCGCGGGGAATGTGGATTTTGAATCGTGGGGCCGACGGAAATCATTTCAATATTCGGCATCTTTTCGCCAATAACAGCGCATTCGAGGCCCGCATGGACAACGATTACTTTTGGCTCCTTTTTATGCAGTCGTTCATAAGCCGATTTTGCCTGTTTTAACAGCGAGGAATCGGTATCGGGAACCCAGGAGGGGAACCTGTTTGATATTTCAACTTTTGCCCCTGCTAAACTCGCAATACTTGTGATTTTGCCCGTCAAATCGTCCATTGAAGACGGTTCAAAACCCCTTTGCATTGTTGTAATTCGCAGTAAATTCGCATCGCGGAGCGTTTCGACCCGCGCGAGATTATTCGATGTCTCGACTACCCCTTCAAACTCGTTAGAAACGCGATAAACCCCCGTCGGCAAGGCCGACAGTAAATTTATGATTTTTGATTTATTATTTATGATTTTTTTCTCTGTGGTCTCTGTGTGCTCTGTGGCTTTTTGTAACTCAATTTTAAGATTCGGGTCGGTTTTGGTGAATTCTTGTTTGAAATTCGCTTCTATTTCGACAATTTCTTTACAAATTGCGCCAAAATCTGACGATTTCAACAAAATAATCGCTTTCGCGTCGCGGGGAATTGCGTTGGCGGCTTTGCCGGCGTTAATATCGCAAATCCGCAAGTCATTTTGACCACTCAACTTACGTAACACTCTCGCTAAAAGTGAGATGGCGTTGGCGCGTTGCTTGTCGATATCGACTCCCGAATGTCCGCCATATAGGCCGGCGACTTGTAAGGTATAACAGTCAAAGCCGGCATGTGGTGAGCTTGTCGAACCGGCTGGGGCCTCGGCCAAATCGAGGGGCAGGGTAATTTCGGCCTGCTCGCCGCCTGCGCAGCCAACGATGAAGGATTCGTCCTCGCCGTCGAGATTTATGAGGTATTTGCCGGTTATAAAGCCCTGCTGAAGGGCGTTTGCCCCCGTCAGGCCGGTTTCCTCATCGACTGTAAACAACAATTCAATTTTCGGATGCGGAACCTTCTCGTCAGCCAGGGCAAGGGCCAGTGAAACGCCGATGCCGTTATCGGCGCCTAAAGTGGTTCCGTCAGCAGTTACCCAGCCGTCGCGCTCGATAATTTCGATGGGGTCTTTCGAGAAATCGTGCTTTGATTCAGGCGTTTTTTCGCAGACCATATCGACGTGGCTTTGAAGGACGACAGTTTGGGCTTTTTCATAGTCCTTTGTAGCGGGCAGCTCGATTACTATATTGCCTATATTATCATCTCGATAGGTTAGGTTACGTTTTTTCGCAAAATCCTTGAGCCAATCAATGATTTTGCCTTCATTTTTCGAGCAGCGTGGAATCCTGCTGATTTGTCGAAAAAAAGCCCAAACACCCTGTGCTTTTGCGTCTTTTAGCGCTATTTTTTGCGTTTTCATTTCATTTTCCTGACAAAAAGCGCTCTTTTTATACGCCTGGCATCCCGCGAACGCAAGGACGGCGAGCAAAAGAGAACAAAAAACTATCCGCAATTTACGGGTCATTAAGAACCCATTTTCGATTTTTGACTTCATATTTTCAACTGTAAAAATCGAACCCAACCCCTCAACAAATTGAGGGGCTAAATTTTCAGGGAAGTTCGGCTTTGCGAAACGGCCATGATATTGACGAGCGGCACGGTCGTAAGCACGTGCGGCCTCAAGCTCCGTATCAAACAGGCCAAGCCAGATTGTTCTGCCGC
>JAFGDN010000015.1 GCA_016932095.1 Sedimentisphaerales bacterium | reverse complement strand
TGATTTTATCGAGCTTGCCCAGCTCAGCCGCGAAAGACGCCTCCGTCTTGGCGGCGGCATCGGCAAGCTTATCCTGGTAAAGCGAGGCCAGTTTTTCCTTTATCGCCAGCCGCTCGTTGGCGACGACCCTGCTCATAAACCATAACAGCGCTACAGTGGGCAGCGCCACTGCTGCTGCCAGCAGAAGCACCACCCACTGTAACTGATTACGACCGCTGATATGGCTACCTTGGTATTTCAAGTTTTTCCTTTATTGACCCGCCGCCAGCGCCTCAATGTCTTTGGCCGGCAGGGCATAATTATATACGCGGACGTCGTCTATCAACCCGTCGAAAAACCTGTTCTTTTTCTCGGCGTTCTCGCCGATAAGAACGTCAAAATCGTTTTTACTGATGCCGCCCTTCCAGGTTTTGGAGGCGTCGAGCTTTCCGTCAACGTAGATGCGCATAACACTTCCGTCGTAAACTGCCGCAACGTGGTGCCATTCGTTTGTATTTACCATTGTTGAGCCGTTCAGAATAATACTGTTCAGCTCGTTGCGGGTGTAGTCGTTGACCGAGAAGTGGAACTTTCTTTCTTTGTTGACGGTTGACAGCCGCCAGGAACTGTCGCCCTTTGTTACGATTGCCGTCCAGTCATAGGGTGCCGAGCGGAAATTCACCCAGCAGGCGATTGTAACCTGGCCCGCGATATCGAAGGCCGGCTCATCGGCAATCCTGACAAATCCGCCTAAGCCGTTAAGCTCGACTGCTCCGCCGATTTTGCCCGCGGCCCATTTTGCGTCCTGGTTAAGCGTGCCGTTGTGGTTGTTACCGGAGCTGTCTTTTGCGGTAACGCCTTCGGTTTCATCGAATTTCCACCAGCCGAGCATTCCCGCCAATGCAGCGTTACCGAATTCCTGCGGATTTTGCCAGGCGTTATCCCGTTTGGCGTGCCAGGCGATTTTGCGGTCGCGTTCACCGCCGTTGTCATCGTCATTTACCATAACGTCAAGACCTATTACAGCCCCCGTGGCCGGTTTTCTGCCAAGGGTCGCCCAGGGGAATTTTATCTCGGTGCGGTATCCCGCCGGAGTCGTTACTATAACGAATTCGATGTTTTCCGTTCTTCCATGCTCGTCAAGGACACCCATTGTCGGCCTGGTCCGGTCCCAGCTAAAATGATACTGGACATCGTCATTATCGTATTGATTTGATTTGCTGTTGTCGGCATCTATATATACCTCAACCGAATCGTCAAACCACCACTGGTCCGGACCTGAGTCATTCTTCAGAACATCATCCGCAACGTCCACCAGCACGTAAAGATTATTTTCATCCCACATTGCTTTATAAGAAGCTGAGAGGTCATTCGGTGATGAGGGCGGAACAAATAACGAATTGGCAATCTTATAAGAATTAGCCCCTGCCCAGACGCCGTCCTCGTTGCCGTCAATAACAGGCGGCATTGATGTAGGCATTATAGTTGCCGGCGCCTCCCAGCGTAATTTCTTTGCTTTGGCCTCGGATTTTACTTTCTGAATGGTTCCGGCGATTTGATTTACGGGGCCAAAAACCTGGTTCAGCGGCGGCAGGCCCGTAAGCTTGGAATTGATTGTTAAGCCGTTAAGCTGCTCATCGGTGCGAAGTTCGATAGTCGTTTTCTCGGCAGCCGTCGCAAGCTGGTCAAAGTTGCTTCTAATCGCATTACGTTGCCCTTCTTCAAAGGACTCTGTAAAGACCGGTGCGGCTAATCTAATTGCGCCGCCGGCGTTGACTAAAACCAGCTTGCTCGCGGTGGGGGGCAATTTGCTGACAGCTCCGGCCAAAGGCCCGGCTTTACAAACATTATTGCCGTCTTTAATCGCGACAGCCGCCGCCTTTGTGATATCAGGATTGAGGGAAAGGATGGTGGCGTTACCCGCCTGCTCGAGATAGCAGTACAATGGGGTATTCTTGACCATTCCAACCTGGTATCGCCCGGCGGTCGCCTCGCCCGGATTAGTTGAAGCCATCGTATTGGCGGTGCCTAAGATTGTCGTTAGAATTTCGCGTGTCTGCTGAGGATTGCGGCTTGTTACCACGATTCCGAAATACGCCGGAAAAAACGGGCTCTCCTGTTTGGGTGGCACGACGAAGACAGTTACCTGCTCGATATTGGCGAATATTTCCCTGCCGATATCGAGACCGGTAACGTTTTTAATCTGCGAGCGAATTGTATCTTTCTGATTTTCATTCTGCGGGTTCAGGGCAAAGCTGACGAGGGCGACCGCGTCTGCGGGAACCGCCTGAAAAGCCGTTTTGCTGATATTCGGCGTCCGAACCAAATCGTAGGCCAGACAGTTATGCCCTTCTTTGAAGACGACTTCGGTTACGTCTGAAAAGCCGTCCTGTACAAGCGAATCTGAGACGCTTATGTAATCAATATGGTTAAAGTCGAACAGGGCGTTGGCTGCAAGGATTTCCTTTGGGATTTGGCCGCCGGACAAGAGCCGGCTAAGCTTGCCGTAGGTCTCATCGACGTTCGCCCAGGCGGTAAAAGCGTTACCCTGCCTTTGTTGTTTACTGAGCTTACTGAAGGTCTTGTTGCTCGAAGCCAGCGTCGGCTCAGAAATCAGCCCCTTATATTGCTTTACGCTCCACTGGAGCTTGTCTGCGGGCCTTGCGATAATGATAACCTTATCATCATAGGCCACGGCGGCGGTATTTTGGAAAATGCTCACGGTTTGCATACCTTCCATCGGCTCGCCAACTGTTCCCGACGCGCCTATTATTGCCAGGAGAATACCTCTCAGCGCGTCGCTTTTGCCGGGGTACAAAACGGCAATAAACGGGGGATTGTTATTTTGAGTAATGCCGGTAACGCCAGCAGCGGAACTGCGGATTTTTTTAAACTCCGCCATCATACTCGGGTTCAAAAGGGCTGCCATGTAATCAGCGGGGGATTTCTTGTTTTGATTGCCCGCCTGTGGACCTCCTATCGCGGCCAGCGGATTCTCAAGCGGCGTGCCTTTGAGCATATTGAGTATGGTCTCGACCTGCTTGCCGGGGCTGCCAAGCTCGATGTAAACAAGCGTATCGGGCGGCATCAGTGCGGCGGGGTCAAAATCCACCAAATCAGCGAGAACCGGCTTTGCCTTTTCGACAAGCTCCGCCTGGTCGGTATAGTCGTTTACCAGTTTTTCGAGAGTTGCCTTTGCCGCCTGCTCATCCCCTGTTTTCAGATAACACATACCCTGACGATACAGCGCCTGGGCGATGTGGTTTTTGGTGGCCGACCTATTGCTGATTATCTGCCCGTAGGTCTTTATTGCCTGCTCGATGTTGCCTTCGACCTCTTCGGCATACAGCCCCTGCTGTAATAATTCGCCCGTGGAAGCGGCTGAAACTAAGCCGCCCAGGGTTGTCATTATCGTCAGCAGAACACACATTACTATGTTTCTTTTCGAGTTCATCGGTTCTCCTTTCAAAAATACAGTAAGCCTTCTGTGAAATTCGTAACTATTTATTAAATAACGACTTATGTCATTATTTTTCTTGCAATCTCCTCCGCCTCGGTTATTAT
>JAFGDN010000014.1 GCA_016932095.1 Sedimentisphaerales bacterium | reverse complement strand
ATTTGGGTATCCTTTCACTAAATACCGACTCATCTTATCGGATACCCTCTATTCCGCAATGGCACAGTTTTTGGGGGTCAGCTCAAAAAAAAACCTGATGTATCTGGAGATATTCGTTATTCGATTTGCCATGTGGATGTTATTCTGTATAGAGATCAAATCAGAACTTCCTAAGGGGGAATACTAGGTCATCAACCATTTTTTCCCGCTCTTCTCTTCACGACAAAATTAACTACGGCCATTTTAGATTCCGCCTCCGGCGGATTTTCTTAACTCAACACTAAAAACTTAACACTAAATACTGACTTCCCCAGCCGCCCCCCTGTCCCCGAGATGCTACTTCTTTGAGTTTGCAGCAGGGGATCCAATTGTTTCTTCTTCTGTCACCGCTGTTATCTTCACCTTAATTATTTCGTTCTTTCCTTAATTCAACATCTTGTCGCTTTTCGCTTTCCGTGGTATTCTTCGAACAAATAGACAACATATCGGTAATATGCTGAAGATAATCGTTGGATACCATAAGCTAACCATTAGAGTCCAAAGTGTAGTCTTGTCCCATTTAAAGTAGCGGTAATATATCCCCCATGAATTCCATTCGATTTTTTTATCAGGTTCAGATATAAGACTTCCACGATAAGGACCATAATCCCGATTATTAAAAAATACAATACTTCCTAATGTGTCGAAGTTGCTACATACTCCAATATGAAAACCATCTGCGATCGAGACACAATGTTCCAACGGATCCTGTGTGAAAGTGGCCAACCACATAATAATTGTGATGCACATGAAAACACAAGATATAACACAAGCCATATAAAAAATTTGTCTTTTCATCTGTTTGGTTCACTCTTTCCTTTTAGCTTTTTTTACTTCTCCAGTTGCCCCATCTTCTGCCACCGCCGTAATTTTCACCCGCACAATCGACCCGCAGGGTCGTCCCCGAGTGCTGCTGCTTTGGCAGAGAACAGGGGACCCAAATCCGAAATTATTTTTTGTTTTCTGCATTCTGAATTCTCAATTTTTACTACGAAGTATCGCTCGCATCTCCCCCCAGCCTCGAGGGTGTGCTTCGCAGAATCGGCAGACCCGGGGCCCATATTCTCAATTAGAACTTCGCAATTTTCTCCTATAAACTGCTCCCTAAACTTATGGCCGAGTTCCTCACCAACTCGGCGTAAAATCTCCGACCTCACCTTTACAACCTTCGGCTGTATTTTATCCTTCATCTTTGCTGCTGCTGTTCCCTCGCGGAGTGAAAAGCCAAATACGTGCATTTTCGAAAACCCCGCCCACTTCGCTAACTCAACCGTCTGTTGAAAATCCTCGTCCGTTTCTCCGGGGAAGCCCACAATCATATCGCACGTAATCGCAGGCCGGTCCAATCGGCTCTTAATCAGCTCAATTTTCTCCCGCAGTTCTTCCGCGGAATACTGCCTGCACATCCGCCTAAGTATATTGTCCGACCCTGACTGAACCGACAAATGAATATGAGGCATAATATTCTTATGGGCGCAAAAAACGTCCAAAAGCCGCTCATTTATATCCCCCGGCTCCAAACTGCTCACCCGCAGCCGCCTTAAACCTTCAATTTTCGCCAATTCTTCCAATAAATCCGCAATCGACAATCGACAATCGGCAATCTGTTCTCCGTCTTCCCGTAGCGAAGCGAAGGTCCCTGAGTGTCCGCTTACTTGGTTGGCAACAGGGAATCCAGTTTTTCTGTCTTCTGCCTTCTGGCCTCCGTTCTCTGTCCTTCGTTCCCTGTCTTCTGCCTCCTGTCTTCTGTCCTCTCGGAGCATAGCGGAGATCCCCGAGAATCCGCTCCGTTGGCTCTGCAACAGGGGACCCACCCTCCTCACCGTTTGCCGGCCGTATGCCCCCAAATTCACCCCCGTTACCACAATTTCCTTATGCCCGGCCGCAACAAGGGCTTTTGCCTCCTCTACCGCCTCAAAAATGGGCTTACTTTGAACATTTGGCCTCACTTTTGGTATTATACAGTAGCTGCAAGTGCCATCGCAGCCATCCTGAACCTTGAGAAATGCCCTCGTATGCCCTTTGAAACTTGTTAATAACGGCAATTTGGGAAATTTGGCGAAACCCGGCGGCACATCCTTGATTTTTACCCCGTTTTTTGCTTTAATGGAAGGACCATCACCGATGATAATTTGGGTCAGCATCGCCGGCAAAATCTCTCGGCTGCTGATGATGGCGACATTATGATTGCCTGGGGGTTTTAATTCTCGGCTGTTCATCGCCGGCAGACATCCGCAGATGACCCTTTTTGCTTCTGGATTGGCCTTTAATGCTCTTTGTATAAATTGCCGGCTTTTGGCTGATGCGGTGGATGTTACACAACAGGTATTGATTACGAATAAATCAGGTTTGGCGCCCGACTCCGCCCGCGACAAACCTAGTCCTTCAAGAAATTGCCTTATTTGGGCGCTTTCGTATTGATTCACCTTGCAGCCAAGCGTTAAAATAGAAAAAGTTCGCATAATTCCTATAATATGATATACTGTTTGCGATTGCACCCGAAAACAAGCCCTGCTCGGCGACACACGGGGCAGGAGGCGCTGTTATGGCTGAAAAAATAGGGTCTGTTTGGGCCGTCGATATCGGCAATACTTCACTTAAGGCGCTTCGACTCAGTAATGAGTCAGGAGCGCTCGAAGTCATTGGTTTTGACTGCATACCGCACGGCAAAATCCTTTCCGGCACGGGCATAAAGGACCAGGAAAAGCAGGAGCTTATCGCCTTATCGCTTCGACAGTTCGTCCAGCAGAACGACATCGCAAAAGATGAAATCATCGTTGCAGTTCCCAGCTTGAACAGCTTTTCACGTTTCGTCAACCTCCCGCCCGTCGAGAAAAAACGAATACCCGAAATCGTCAAGTTCGAAGCAACTCAGCAGATTCCATTCGATATAAACGAGGTGAGCTGGGATTGGCAGATGATGACGGGAGAGGAGGCCAAGGCGGGTGAGGCCAAGGTGGGGATTTTCGCGATAAAAAACGACGTTGTAATGGCGGAGCTGGAACACTTCGGTAGAGAAGATTTGCAGGTCTCATACGTTCAGATAGCCCAGATGGCCTTGTATAACTATCTTTACTATGACCGGCCGGATTTGATGAAGTCGGATACACAGGCAACGGTCATTCTTAATATAGGGGCCGAGAACACCGACCTTGTGGTATGCACACGGTCCAACGTCTGGCAGCGAACGATAGCAATGGGGGGCAATGCCTTCACCAAGGCGATTGCCGACACCTTTAAGCTAAGCTTCGAGAAGGCGGAGAAGCTTAAAAGAACCGCGCCTATGAGCAAATACGCCCGGCAGATATTGCAGGCAATGAAGCCGGTGTTCGCGGATTTAGCATCGGAAATACAGCGGTCGCTCGGCTTTTACACAAGCGCCAATCCCAGCTCCAAGCTGGCCAGAATAGTCGCGCTGGGCGGCGGCACAAAAATGAGGGGGCTTTTACAGTATCTTCAGCAGAGCTTGCAGTTGCCGATAGAGAGGCCCGACGCGTTCAAACGGGTTGCGTTAAACGCCTCGGTATCGGCGGCGAAATTCCACGAAAACGTAAGCGATTTTGGAATCGTTTACGGGCTGGCCGTGCAGTCGCTGGGGCTGGCGGCGATTGAAATCAATCTTTTACCTCGCAGCGTCGCCCGGTCAATGGTCTGGGCGAGCAAGACAAAATACTTTGTGGCGGCGGCGTGTATGATTCTACTGGCGTCGGTGCTGGCGCTTGCACGAACTATCATAGACCAGTCCAGCTACAAGAACAAAAGCGCCGCGAGGGAAAGAACGAAGATGGTCATCAATGAGGCGCAGCGTCTGCAAAGCGAGTTTCAGCAGGAGCAGGCCAGGGCCAGCTCGTCACAGGCAGTGATGAATAAGACGTTTGACTTATTCAATTACCGGGACGTTTTGCCGCTTGTGAATCAAACAATAATAGAAATGCTGCCCAATGAGAAGACCAACCCGTTACAAGAGAGTTTATACGAGGCGTTTAATCGCGGCGACGTGGAAAGCATAAGGACGGAGTATAAGCAGCGGGACAAGCGCAAGCAGATTTTCATAGCGTCGATGTCGGTGTATTATTCACTGGACCTGCCATCGGCGAGGTTCAGCTCCGCCGGGCTTGAGCGCGCCATAGATGAAGGCAGAGGAGCCAAGAGAACAGGTGAGGTATTCGATGAAGCCGCCTTTTTAGAGGCGATGTATGGAAAGCAGGCGGCTGAATCATTCAAAAAGTCGCAGCAGGAGCAACAGAGGGCAGCCGCGGGCGAAACGGCTGCTGTACCCGAGGGGCAGGGATTCGTAGTTACAATCGCGGGTTTCAGCCCTTACAGGGAAATTGCCGAATTATTCGACCCGGCCGGCGCCAAAGACGACCCCAACAAATGGGGCATCGTAACCCGGCTGATGAATCTGGACAGTATGTTCGACGGAAACAGCCCCTTCGAGCTGTTTGACAAAAACGACGTTAAAAACTTCGAGCTTAAAACAGGGCCCGTTGATCTGAAAGGTGAGATGCCGAGAGGAATAGGAGTCCAAAAAAAGCCGGAGGGAAAAGACGCCGAATTAGTGCTCATAGACCCGATGACAAAGGAGGTCATCAGCAAAGAGCCGGTATTTGACGAAGCGGGAAAGAAGGCGACCGACCGGACGGGTAATACCATATATAAGACCAACGACCAGTGGTTTGTGCTGAATTTCAAGCTGAAATGGAAGGACGCGCCCCAGGCGGCGGGAGCGGAGAGTGCAACGACCACAAGCAGCACAAGTGCAGCGTCCAGTCCGTCAAACACCCCGAGCGGCGGCGGCGGCAAAAGCAGCCCGAAAAACAAAGGCATCGACAAATTGCCCGGGGGGTTTGATTAACAGGTGCGTGAACGGAGCAGCGATACATGGCAAAGATAAATATCGACTTTTCAAAATTTAAAGCCGTGCTCGGGGCTTTGCGGCCTTTTGCGGCGATGTTGTGGCCTTTGGTTATTGTGCTGGCGGCGGCGCTGGTGTTCACGACGGCCATATTGATGGGCAAGAGTTTCAGGCAAAAAGTCAAGCGAGAGAGCATTCCCCTGGGCAACCAAGTCAAAACGATGATGGAAAATCCTGTTCCAGAGGCCAGGATTGTCGTCGAACGTCAGTATCAGGATGCTTACCAGCAGGACGCCAGTCTCATTGAAAAACTTGCGATTCAGAGCACTCAGCGAGAACTAATCAGTTACGACATTTTCCCGCAGCCCAAAGACACATCGGCGCTGCTTTTCAGCGATTTCAGTAAAAAATGGCGGCAGAAGATTGAAGAGCGCATCGCCCGAATTAACGGCAAGGATTGTCCCGGCGAAGAGGAGCTGAACAACCTTCTGCAGAAGAGCTCAAACGTGACGTCGGCCAGATGGAATCTCATGGCGCTCAGCAGCGAGCACGAAAGATTAACCGAGGAATTTTTTGCGGCAAGGGCAAAATCGGCATCGGTATATGTTAATCCGGCGGCCATTGCGGGGTATGCTTTCTGGAGAGATTACGCGTTTCAGAACGTTGATAAAGGCGTGAAGGACTGCTGGGACTGGCAGATTGCATACTGGATTGAGGAGGACGTTTTGGCAACGGTTGGAGCGATGAACGCCGGGTCGAGCAGCGTATTTACTTCACCAGTAAAACGCATTATGGGAATCGGTTTTGTCGCGCCTGATAAACTTTTACCGCAAACGAGAGGCGGATTTGGGGCGCAGGCAGAGGCGGACGTAATCCAGGAAAGGCCTAAACCGGTGATTGTGCCACAAGACCAGATAACCGAGTCATGCACCACGAGAATCAGCAATGAAGACGTAAACGTCGTGCACTTCAGCGTCATTGTAGTTCTCGACACGAGGGCGATTTTGCCCTTTATGAAGGAGCTTTGCTCAGTCAAGCCCCACGTCTGGAAAGGATACAACGGCGACGAAAATGAGCGGCAGTTTCAGCACAACCAGATTACCATTCTCGAAAGCACCGTCCGGCCTGTCCAGGCGGATTCATCGGACCATTATAAATATCGTTATGGGCCTGACGCGGTTGCCGAGGTCCGGCTTATATGTGAATATATTTTTTATAAGAAAGGATACCAGCCCGTTAATCCGGAAATGGTTGTAAAAGAGCCGAAACCGGACGAGTAACGGGTGCAGAAATAATAAAAAAGCAAATTCAGCGCGGCGATGAATTTGGTTGGGTTTCAATAAGAGTAAACAGGGGATTTTATGATGACCAAGAGAAAAGGGAACTTTATCGAGGAGCACATCGAAAAGGCGGTCCTGGCGCTGGCGATGATATTGAGCGTTTTTCTATTGTTCAAGTTCGTAGTAATAAGTCCGTATGTTTTCAATTACGGAGGCCGCAATTTCAGCGCCGGGAAAATTGATTTGCACATCAACGAAGAGGCGCAGAAGCTTAAAAAGCTTCTGAACGACGATTCGGCGCCGGCAACGGCTTATGAGCCCAAAATCGATGCTTTTGCCGCGATGATGAAAAAAGCGGTGGAAATAGACGCCGATATTTTATGGCCTCTGCCCAGCGCCGTTGAATTGAAGATAGACAAGAAGTACCGCATACCGCAGATACCCGCGGTCAAGGACGTTTCTGTTGAGCATATACGGGCCGCGGCGTATGTTCCCAACCGCGATATTACCGCCGAGAACGCAAAAGACGAGGGCGCATACGAGCTGGACGATATCGATTTGGTGACCGTCCAGGCCGGTTACGACATGACTGGTCTTGCAGATGCTTTTGAGGCGAGTTTTGCCGGAGATGACCTGCCCGAGAACTGGAGAGATGAGCAATTGGCCAAGCCCGTATTTGCGGCCGTTGATTTACAAAGACAGGAGCTGGGGTCCGACGGCGACTGGGGTTCCTGGCAAAGTATTCCCCGCGTGAAGATTGACCCTTGGAAGGAAAATTTTAAGACGATAGAGAATGTTAACGATTTACCGAGCGGTAGTGTAACCGTTCGGTTATTGCGCCTGGACCAGCCGAAGGAGCAGGCGGTTTTATTGCAGCCGGAGCCGTATCAGATAGCATCGGCGGAAGAGGAATGGTATCCCCCGGCGCTGCATAAGAAGTTTTTGAAAAGCAGGAGCGAAAAAGAGGCCCAGGAAAGGCGCGAGCACTTAGAGGCGATGCGCGAGCAGATGGAGCAGGAGCGGGAAAAAACACGCTCAACCAGAGACCAGCGTCGGCCCAGAACGGCGCCTGCTGCGGGCGGCAGTTCAGATGATTATATGAGGATGATGATGGGAACGGAACCAACCATAGGGACTGGCACTCGTACGCCGACGCGGACACGGACGCGCACCGACCAGCCGTCGGCGTTTGATTTGAGAAAAACCGCCAAGCCCGACCTCGAAACAGAAATATACGAGGAGATGAAAAAGATAGTCCTGTCGGACAAGGATGTCGGCAAGCTCCGCGAGCAAATCGTGTTCTGGGCTCACGACGACACCGTTGAGCCGGGCAGGACCTATCGTTATCGTATTCGACTCGGGGTATTCAATCCGGTGGCCGGGACAAGGCAGCTTGTGGAAGAAGACGGTGAATATGAAAACAAGGTCATCTTGTGGAGCAAGTTTTCCGAAGTTACCGAGACGGCGGCGATACCGAGGCGCGTATATTTCTTCCCGGTCGGGGTGCAGGAGGCGGCCAAGCAGGTGGAGGTCCAGGTTTATAAATATGCGCTTGGATACTGGTATAATCAGCAATTTAACGTCAAACGCGGGGACGTGATTGGCAAAGAGGTAAAGCTGGAGCAGGCAAGCAAGGACAAAGGCCTTGGCTTGAGGCCGGCCGCGTTGCCGAAAGCGCAGGAGGATGATAAGAACCTGACCCTTCCTGAAACGATAGATTACACGACCGACGCGATTGTCGTTGACGTCCTTGCGGCAAGCAGCTACACCGGGGACAGGAATCTTCAGCAACAGCTTTATTATGATATGCTATACAGCTTTGATGGAACAAATATAGAGAGGTTAGCGACCAATCTTTCGCTCTGGCCTGAGGAGCTCAAGGCAAAGCACACGGAAATAAAGGCGATGGAGAAAAAGCCCAAACTGGCTTTTCGGGCGTGGAGTTCTGCATCGGTGTTAGGCGGCACCCGGCTGCTGCGGGGCGTTCCGTCAAGAACATCCCCGACCAGGGGCGGCGAAGAAAGGATGAGCCAGGAAGATATGATGTTGATGATGATGATGACGGGGGTGCAGCCGTAGGGGAGCAAGGAACGGAAGTCGCGAAACAAAGGACGGAGGGTGGATGGCTTTCTCAATTAGATGAGAAAATTGCGGGAGAGATGTTTTTGCTTTACTTGTCGGGCGAGGGATAGTATAAAAGCCGTTTTAGAAGCGATAAAGACGCTTGACATAACGCCTTGTTTGAATTAGGTTTCGTATTTCTGCTTAAAGCGGAATTAACGGAAAGACGCGAATTTTACAATTATTAACGGTTTTTGGAGGTTTTTGTGGCTAAAGAGCTGGCACGAGATTTGATAAGTGCGGGAGTCCATTTCGGCCATAGCGCCAACAGATGGAACCCGAAGATGGGGCCTTATATATTCGGCAAGCGCGGTCAGATTCACATAATTGACGTGCGCAAAACGCTTGCGGGCCTGGTGATAGCGAAAAAGCTGCTGAGCGACGTGGTTTCAAGCGGCAAGGACGTAGTGTTCGTCGGGACAAAGCGGCAGGCGCAAAAGGCGGTGGAAGAATCGGCGGTGAAATGCGGGATGCACTATGTTTCGGACCGATGGCTCGGCGGGACGCTGACAAATTTCAGAACGATACGCTCGAGGGTGGCGAGGTTAGACGAGCTTGAAGTGATGCAGCAGGCGGGCACGCTCGAAAGCCAGAGCAAAAAGCAGGCGTCCCGGCTCAAACGTGAGTTGCGAAAGATTAAAGGGAATATGGAGGGTATCCGAAAAATGAGCCGGCTTCCGGGGGCGGTAGTTGTGGTTGACGGCAAGAAAGAATACCTGGCGCTACGCGAGGCGATGAAGCTGGGCATAACGACGATAGGACTGATTGATACGGATTGCGACCCGGACTGCGTTGACGTGGTGATACCGGCCAACGACGATTCGATACGGGCGGTAGGATTGATTCTGAATGAGCTTGCCGAAGCGGTGGCACAGGGAAAATCAATGGCGCCTGGAATAAAAGAAGCGGCCTTAAAGCCCAGACGCGTGAGGTCCAGACGAACGGTGCTTGCCAGAGCGGACAAGGGTGGAAACGCCCCGGCCGAAGAGGAGGGCGGTTCAACGGAGCCGGCCGCAGACGAACTATCGGAGCCCAAAGAGCAATCGACGAGCGACCAGACGCCTCAGCCAGAGATGAAAGAGGAGCATTGAAATGGCGGAAATAACGACTGCATTGGTGGTCAAGCTTCGCAAAATAAGCGGGCAGGGAATGATGGATTGTAAAAAGGCGCTCGAGGAATCGGGCGGCAATATTGACGATGCGATGTCGATACTTCGCAAAAAGGGACTGGCGACGCTGGCCAAACGAGCCGAACGGGAGACGACACAGGGCCTGGTTGTGAACAAAATTAGCGGCGACGGCAGGATGGCTGTTTTGGTTTCGCTTTGCTGCGAGACCGATTTTGTCGCCAACAGCAAGGATTTTGGAGCGGCGGCGGAAAAACTGGTCGAATACGCGCTTGTATGTAATGAAGACGAGGGGGTAGAAAACCTGCTCGAAACGGCCGTCGGCGGAAAGAAATTCAGAGACGTTGTTACCGAGCTGGTAAGCAAGACCGGCGAGAAAACCGAGGTCGGCGACTATGCGAAATTCAAAATGGACGGCACAGGCCTGATTTGCTCGTACGTGCATTTCAACAGGAAAGTCGGAACGATGCTTCAGATTGACGCAAGCGACGACAAAACGGCGGGGTCTGAGCAGATGAAGCGAACCGGCGCGGATATTGCGATGCATATAACCGCTACCAAACCATTGGCACTGGATAAAAACGGGATTGCCCCGGACGTGATTGAGCGTGAAAAGAGCATTTACGCCGAGCAGGTCAAAAGCAAGCCGGCCAACATCGTGGATAAAATCGTAGAAGGCAAAATGAAGAAATTCTTCGAGGAAAACTGCCTTCTCGAACAGAAATTTGTGAAGGATGATACGAAGACGGTGGCACAGGTTTTGGGAGACGCCGCGAAACAAACGGGCGGCTCGGCGACGATAAAAAGATTCGTGCGCTTCGACGTCGGGTAAATAACGGACCGGCCTTCGCAGGAGGCGTTAAAAATGGGCCAAAGCAAATACAAGCGGGTGCTGTTAAAGCTGTCGGGGCAGAGTTTTTGCGAGGCAGGGGGGTATGGGATTGACGGCGGGCAGCTTGAGTCGATAGCGGAGAGGGTCGCCGAGATAAGCAAACTTGGGTCGCAGGTGGCGGTGGTGGTGGGAGGGGGAAACTTCATTCGGGGCGAGAAATTTTCACAAAAGACAATGATACCGCGCAATACCGCGGATTATATGGGGATGCTGACGACGATAATAAACGCGTGCGCCCTGCAGGAGACACTTGAAAAAATCAGTGTAACGACGCGGGTTATGAGCGCCATTGAAGTAGAAGCGATGTGCGAACGGTTCATACTCAGGCGGGCGATGAGGCATTTCGAGCAGGGAAGAATTGTAATACTTGCCGGCGGGACGGGAAACCCCTTTTTCACGACGGACACCTGTGCGGCACTTCGGGCGGCGGAACTCGGCGCGGACCTGCTGATAAAGGCGACAAAGGTGGACGGGGTTTACAGCGACGACCCTGAGAAAAACCCAAACGCAAATTTTTTCGGCAAGCTGGCGTACCAGGAGGTGCTGGAAAAGAATTTACGCGTAATGGACCACTCGGCAATAACCTTGTGCCGGGATAACAAAATACCGATTATAGTGCTGAATATCTTCAAAAAGGGCAATATTATAAAGGCAATTTGCGGACAGACCGTAGGAACTGTTATTAGCTGAGAACAGGCCATTCGACAAGCTCCCCTGCCAACGGCTTGCAGGGGCAGGCCAAGGAGGCGAAATATGCCGGTTAAGCAGGTAATGACGGACAGTGAAACAAAAATGAAAAAGGCGGTAGAGGTTCTGCAGGACGAGTTTAGGGGGGTGCGGACGGGCAGGGCGTCAGCGGGACTGGTTGAGAACATAAAAGTCGAGTATTACGACAACCCTACGCCGTTAAAGGCGCTTGCGGCAATATCCACTCCTCAGCAGGATATGATTCTGGTTAAGCCGTTCGACCCCGGCTCTATAAAAGACATCGATAGAGCGATACTGGCAAGCGACGTGGGCTTAACGCCGATGGTGGACGGAAAGGTCATAAGATTGAACGTGCCGGCATTGACTGAGGAACGCAGGAGGCAATTGACGGGGCAGGTTAAGCAAATGGCTGAACAGGCGAAGGTAAGCGTCCGTAACATCAGGCGAGATGCGATAAAACAGCTTGAGAAGGAAGAAAAGGAAAAGTCAATAACGGAGGATGACCTCAAGAAAGGGCAAAAGCAGCTTGATGATTTGACAAAGCAAAGCACTGACAAGATTGACCAGGTGGTCAAGCACAAGTCGGATGAGATAATGCAGGGATAAGACGGATTTCGGATTGTAGATTTCGTATTTATTACGTTAGGCCGAGGACGCCATAGTGAGGGTTGATTCGGCCTGTTGTTTTTTTAGTTATTCAAGGGATAGGAATATGGAGCCGGTTGAAAACAACAAAGAAGCGATTGTAAAAAAGCCCAAAAGAAGGATTCTGCGGAAAGTTTTACTGGCAATAGCGATATTGCTGGTGATTGTGATACTGGCGGTCGTGTTTGCGGCGCCGGCGTATGTATCGAGCGGAAGTTTCCGGAAAATGATAATCGCCAGGGCCAACGCCGGCGGGACGGGGGAGGTGGATTTCGCGGATTTGTCGATGAGCTGGGGCAAGGGCATAAGCGTAAGCGGGATTAGCTTCAAAGACAACGCCGAAAGCTTGTCAGTGGAGGTAAAGGGATTTTCGACGAAGCCGAAGTACGGCGCGTTATTAACGGGGAATTTGTCGTTCGGGGAGACGGTGATAAATGAACCGAGAATCGAGATAGACGTTGAGAAGTTGAAAACGGAAGACAGAAAACAGAAAACAGAAGACAGAAAACGGAAGACAGAAACTAAGGCGGGATTACCAATCGAGCGGATAGACATGGTTGTAAAAAATGGGGGCGTAACGATAAAAGGCGGCGATGGGGCGATAGAGATATCGCAGATAAATAGTTCGGTGAATTTACGGCCTGAGACGGAGAAATCAAGTTTTGACGTAGGGGCGATGGTTGTTGGGGAAGGTTCGGGATCGAAAATAAACGCAAAAGGCGAGGTCAAGCCGGGCACGGGCTGGGATTTCAAAAAGACAAGCGGATACGCCTCTATTGAGGTTAATAACCTCGATTTAAAATCGCTCGAATCAATACTGGCCATTGCAAATATCGATGTTGAGGCAAATGGGGTAATAACGACGAATATCACGGCATCGATGAAAGACGGGATGCTTGAAAAGGCGGCAGGTCAGTTAACGGGCAAAAACCTTGAGATAAAACTCCCGCAACTGAAAGGCGACAGGATAAAAACGAGCATACTGGACGTGAACGTATCGGCGGTCAGGGCGGGCGATTTAATGAACGTCGAAATGCTGACCTTGCAGACGGACTGGCTAAAAGCCGAGGTCAACGGGTCAGCGCCGATGAATTTGGCGACGTTAGAGGATTTCTTAAAGCCGGATTCGAAATCTGAGCTAAATGCGTATCTCGAATGCGACATACCGGCAATAACAGCGCAATTATCAGAGACGATAAAATTAAAAAAAGGAATGAAAATAACATCAGGCAGGGTTGCCGGTGATGTGCAAACACTGACCGAGGGGGGCGTCAGGAAGCTGGCGGGGAAGGTCAGCGTTGATGGTCTTGCGGGGTTTGTTGACGGCAGAACCGTAACCATAGATGAACCGATTCGGGGGCAGGCGTTGATAACCGCCGATGGTGAGCGGATAACATTCGAGAAGGCAGACATAACTTCTTCGTTTGCCAATATGACCTGCACCGGCACGCCTGAAGCGTTCGGCTATGAGGCGAAAACGGACCTCGACAAGCTGACTGACGAGCTGGGGCAGTTTGCCGATATTGACAGATACAAATTAGCAGGCCAGCTTACCAGCAAAGGTCAAATCAGTAATAACGAGAGCACGACGATGATTGTCAGCTCGACGAGAATAGATAATCTGCGAGCAAGCCCGACGGCGGACATTACAATAAGCGAGCCGAAAGCGACGATTGACGTTGTGGCGGCAATCGAAAAGAAAACCGATGTGCTGCTTGTCAAGCAGTTCAAGGCAGGCACAAGTTTGGGGCAGTTCAGCGTAAACGACGGTCGCATTCCCCTCGTCAGGGATTCAAAAGAACCGATGGAACTAACGGCTGCGGCGAGAGAGGTTGATTTGGCGCGTTTACAGCCATACCTTGTTATGGCCAAGGCGATTTCAAAAGACGTGCAATTAGGCGGAATCGTGGAATCGGACGTTACCGTGATTCAAAAGGAAGGCAGTTACAAGCTAAAAACCAATAACACGAAGATTTCAAACCTTTTAGTCAAAGCGCCTGAGAAAGCCCCATTTGTGCAGGAGACGGTCTCGCTTATGCTGGAGGCCGACGTAAATCCTGAGACGAAAAACTGGGAGGCCAATATCGAGCTGACGGGCACAAATATAAACATCAAAGGAAACTTCTTCCAGAAGGTAGAGGGCGATACAAGCAACCTTCAGGGAAAGGCCCGGCTTGATTACGACTGGGGCTCGCTAAGCGGGATGCTGTCGGCGTTTATGCCCGGCGGCTTAATCGTCGAAGGCAGGAGAAAAGACGAGGTCAGTTTTTCGAGCAGTTACCCGGCTGCCGGGAAGACCGAGGCGATGCTTGCCAATCTTAACGCACAGGCAAAGATGGGGTTTGACAAGGCGACGTATATGGGCCTGAACATCGGCGCTACCGATGTCAATATGAAAGTCGATAAGGGGCTTTTGACGTTGACGCCCTTTACGACGACGGTGAACAACGGCCGGCTTAATTTCGGGGGCACGGCTGACTTCAAAAAGAAGCCCGCAATGTTCAGGACTCCGCCTAATATGCGAATCGTCGAAAACGTGCAGCTAAACGTCGAGATTGCTCGCAAATTATTAGCTAGGATAAACCCGGTATTTACGGGGACATCGAGCATCATCGGATTAGCGAGTTTCGACTGTAACTCGCTGGCCGTGCCGATAACCGGCGGCAGGCTGGAAGACATCGCCATTGCAGGTGTTATATCGCTAAACGACGTGAAGATGACGCCTACGGGACTGCTCGGCGCGATTCTGACGGCCGCTAAATCGGCGGACGACCTGATGACGATTCATCCGACAGCATTAACCGTCAATGACGGATTCGCAAGGTATGCTAATATGAAGATGGATATCGGCAGGAGGCCTTTCGTTTTTTCAGGAATAGTCCCGATTGACCCTGACAGGCAAATAGAGAAATTCAGCGTCGTCCTGCCCATCGAAGACGGGATAACAGCATACGTGAAAGGAACGCCTAACAAGCCCGAGCTTGACGTGGGCAAAATGATACAGGATGAGCTTATACAGACCGGGCTGGATTTATTGTTTGAAAAAGCCAAGAAGAAATAGCTGATATCGCGGTTTTCAGGCCGTTAAAGCGGGTCCGGCTGATGTCCGGAGGGGGCGTCACGTCATAATTTCCTGCGAAAGTCACTCCTATAAAACGCCGATAAATGACGCGGGAAATATTTTGCACAAATACCCGGTATGTCGGGGATATTAATTTTGAAAGGGACCAGAGATGTTTGAAGAAATCATGCAAACCCCATGCGGACAGTTCGGCAAAATCGGAAGATTCATAGTTTTCCAGATAAAATTATGGATTCACTCTTACAGATTATTGAAGAAGAATCAGGCGGGCCTGCAGGCCGCGGCGATGTCATATTATACGGTGTTCGGGCTTGTGCCGCTGGCCGTGGTGATGCTGATGTTCTTTCAGTTTTTCCCCTCATATAAGAACACGGGGACAAATATTAAAACAGCGGTCTATGAGCAGCTTAATCTCTCGAACATCGAGTATCCGGACGCCGCGGGAAACGTAATAAGGCTGACCGACCATATTGACGGGATTATCGAGGTATTTTTCGCCGGTTTCAGCAAGGCGACTGCCGCCGTATTATGCCTGGCGCTGGTTATTCTGGCGTCCCTGATGGCGCTATCGACAATCGAGAAGGCTTTTAATCATATATGGGGCATCAGCCGGGAAAGAGGAATGCTTCAAAGGATGGTCAATTACTGGGGTTTGCTGACCCTTGTTCCGCTCCTGACGTTTACGGCGATAGCCGTCGCAACGAGCTGTTCGAGAGTCGGCGCGGGCGAGAGGTCGTTCATATCGAATATCTTGCCGCCTGTTGTTTCATATATAGTGGCGAGCGCCTGTTTTTGTGTGATGTATCTTATCCTGCCCAATACCAAGGTCGGCGTTCGGTCGGCCATCTGGGGCTCGACGATGGCGGCGCTTATGTGGATGTTTTCCAGGTGCGTATTCAAACTTTACATTAACGGTTATATGCATTATAGCCCGATTTACGGCTTGCTGGGGCTTGTGTCAGTGGGCGTATTCTGGCTCTACCTGAGCTGGTGCATCGTGCTGTTCGGCATGCAGCTTACATACACCTCACAGAATTTACACAAGCTCGACGCTGCGGAAATCGCCGCTGCGACGCGGAGGCACGATGAATTTTTCATCGCCAGCGAGCTTACAATAATGAATATCGTCGGCGAAATCGCCTCGGCGTTCGAGGGCGGCGGCGGTATGGTCGAGCCGGCCGTTATTTCCGGAAAGCTCAATATCCCGATTGAATTCGTGAATAAAATCCTCGGCCATCTCGTAACCGCGGGCCTTCTTGTGCGGGTATCCGAGCCGAAGGACGGCTTTATGCCGGCCAGGGACCCCGGCAGTATGAAGCTGGCGGACATTATAGACGCGGTGAGAAAAGCCGGTTTCGCCCAGTCGCCGGAAGAACAATCGATGGGACTGCAGGAAGTGGCCAGATTACAGCGGGAGGCATTGTCGCAATTTACGGTAAAACAGCTCCTGGGCATCGGGCCCGATGAAGATGCTGTGCCAAAGAATATTCCCGTTGCAAACCCGGAGGACTTTTACGCCGCAAACCCACCGGCTATTTCAGACGCAAAGCCGCAGGATGTTTTCATAAAAAAGCCGCAGGATATTTCGGTACCGAAGCCGCAGGATGTTTCAGCCGCAAAAAAACTGATTCCTACAATCAAGAAATCGAGATTTCCCTCTTTGATAAAGCCGCATGATCCTTCCGGCACAAAACCACAGGATTTTTCCTCAGAAGAGCCGCATAGTGTTTTGACTGAAGAGACGCAGACCACTACGGCAACAGAGACGCAGAGTGACCCGCCCACGGAGTAACAGGGCGACGGTGCCGATGACGACCCGGAGAAAAAGGAAAAGATAAGAATTAAAAAGATTGGACATCCGTGTTAATTAAAGCCCCGCAATTACGGCGGGGCTTTATTATTTCCCGGCGCGTCCCCACGGACGTAATCGAATGCGTTTTCGACGCCGACGCCAAAGGCCCTCGCTATCCGAAACGCCAGCGGCAGCGACGGCGCGTATTTACCCTGCTCGATTGCGATAATAGTTTGCCGGGTCACGCCGACAATGTCGGCCAAGTGCTGCTGGGTCATCTCGCCTTTTTCAAATCGCAATCGGCGAATGTTGTTTTTTATCTCATTTTCTGGCATATCTGTATTCGATAAGGGTCCACAAAGATTTCGTTATTACAAAGGAAATCAACGCTCCGCCAGCCAATCCCACCAATGTGCTTACCGGAACTGAGCCTCTTGGTCCAACTTTAACGACCTGAATACCACACTGCAAAATTAAACACCAAAGGCTTACGAAACTTGCAAAAAACAATGCTCTCAATCTAATTAGCTGGTCACGTTCGTCGAATTCGACATGACTACCTTTTCCCCGGAAAAGAAACGGCGAAATCCCTATGAGAATAACGATGCCCAGCAAGACTGCCAGCATCCATTTAACTGCTTCAATAACAGCGAGCAGCACGACTAAGGCCGCGCCTACCAACACAACTGCCAAATTAAACCACGCTATTTTCTGAGCTCGATTCATAATTTTTCTCCTTTATCCCTCCCGCTATATTGAATCAGGATTGCGGCGAAATAAATCATCGCAACTATAGTAAAGGCGCCGAGGTTGATAAGCGGTAATGACCAGGCGGGGACGCAGCCGTTGTCGCCGAGGACAAATCGCGGAATTCCGCTGACGGCGAGAAACACAATCAGCGCCGATATAAAAGCAGCTCCAGCCGCTCTATTGTCAATCAGTTTATCGCGCTCATCGGCCTTGACTTCCCTGGGACTTTGTCGCTTAAGCGTCCAAACCAATAGTGCGCCGGCGGTCAGAATCAAAATTGCCAGCGGCAGGAACCGGCCGGCAAAACTTTCGGGCGCTTTTTTTAGGATGAAAAGTTGAAAAAACATATAGGCAAATATTGTGTTGGTTACAAAGAGAAACATCAGAGCAGATATCGCGTTTTTTTGAGCCCTATTCATTTTTGTTCCTCCAGCCATATTGAACCAGGGCAGCCAGACCCTGCACGGTCGTAAATATGACAAGGCCGCCTAAAAGTGTCAGGGGCATCACGTTAACCGAGATAGAACCGTGCGGACCAACAATGCACCAGGCAATCACACATGCGGCAACGAAATATAACCAAAGGGCGACATACGCGACCATGACTGATTTTTTGTGGATTGACTGGTCTCGCTCATCGAAATCAACCTTCTTTTTTCCTTTGCGGAACTTGTTGCAAATAAAAGGAAATAGCCAAAATAAGCCGCCCCAGATAACAATGCCTGCAAACATGAACACCGGCAGGAAAGAAATTCCCCGGTCATAAGCAATAAATACGGCAACACTGCCCGGGATCAGAAAACAAGCTAATCCCAGAAAGAAATAAATCCATGATTCTGCTTTTGTATGATTCATGTTTTTTCTCCTTTACCCTCCCGGCCGTATTGAGAAAGAATTACTATTGAGTGAACGAGAAATGAGGCGAGACCTGCCGTCATAAAAATCATCGGAAGCCAGGTTATAGAAATGGTCGCCTTAGGTCCGAGAACGAAAAATGGAAGCATACAGAAAATCCCCGTGATTAGGAAGGCAGCGAGGAAACCGGTTGCGGCGGCACGATTATTGATTAATCGGTCCCGCTCGTCGCAGGTTACTTTGCTCGGGTCTTTTTTGAAAATCAAAGGCGCGAGGCCGCCAAGCCCGGCAATACCTAAAAAACCCAGGCCTCCCTGTGCTTTTGACCAGGGCATACCGACAATAAAAAACAAAATCGCCGTCGCAATTGCGGCGAAAATGACCCCGGTCGATATCCAGCCGACTATCCACCAGGCAGTTTTTTGCATTCTGTTCATATCTTATTCTCCTTATATATGTTAATCAAAGCCTTCTGTGAAATTCGTAACTATTTATTAAATAACGACTTATGTCATTATTTTTCTTGCAATCTCCTCCGCCTCGGTTATTAT
>JAFGDN010000013.1 GCA_016932095.1 Sedimentisphaerales bacterium | reverse complement strand
CATCAGGCGTTTATGACTATCGGCTGTATCAAAATCTGCTGGAACCATTTGTTAAATTATCCATTATGTTAGAGGCTCTAAATAATTGGGCTATATGAACTTACTACAATGGAACCTCCTGAGATTTCGTGTGTTGGCCAATAGGTTCTAAAATAAGGTTGAGAATAGTTCATGTCACTTGACGCATAAACAACAAGACAAAGTGAATATTCTGGTTGTCCGCCAAGCGGGGCAACCGTTATCAAGCCCTTAGACATAACAGAATTAAGATACCAACAGTACTGAGCATTGGTTGTCTCGTATTTGCTCATATAACCGTTAAAGCCTTCGTAACCATAAACGCCAGAATCGTTTATGCGTACCCAGACCATCCCCATAGGGCCATTGGGGTCTCCTTCTCCGGTCAACCACTGACTTGTTAAGATAGCAAAATCGGTAAAATCGACAAAACAGTCGCCTGTTAGGTCGGCTGATGGACAAATTGCGAGGGCAAATTCGCATGAAAAAACAAACACCGTCAAGCAAATACCAACAAGTAAATTTCTCAAAAACATTTCTTACCTCCTACTCAAAAAACGATTATTTGCTATATAAGTTTCAATATATTGGTTTTATGTCTGAAAGTCAAAGACATTTTTTGTAAATAGTTGTCTATAATGCCTGTTCGGATTAAAATAGGGAAGTTTGTTGGAGAAAAGTCGATGGTAATGACTGCAAAAGAAACCAATGTAATCACAAGGTTTGCCAAAATAATAGAAGGTTTCGTCGATTCGGCAGTGAACGAAAAATTCGCTCTGCCCGAACTATTGGAGGGAGTTCTGTTGCTAATTGCTAAAGGTGAAAGCAGAGTAATTACGCTGCTGCTCAGAGAAAGCCCCGAACTAGGTAAACAGGTCAAAAAGGACTTTCAGAATTTACGCCAACTATTGGATGCTGAACTTCATGCTAATTTGTCAGATGGTTCTGATAAGGATGATTTTGTTTTGGATCTTACTTTTACCCGTATTGTAAATAACGTAAAGCAACTTGCCCGGCGACTTCGGGACGCAGTGTCTGATGGGATTGAGCAAAATGCTGCACCTGCGAAACGCCGGGGAATTAAGAGGATACCCGGCTGGATATTTGAGAAAACATCCCATCTTATTGGTGCTATTATCGTTGCTACTATTGGCAGTATTATTGCTGCAATACTGATTGATATTTTGGCTGACTTTGGATGGATTCAGTCAATTAAGGGATTTATTTATCATATATTTCGGCCTAAGTGAAGAGATAGATTGCTTCCCCCGCCCAGCGCTGGGCGGGGTCGCAATGACCCTTCTTCGCCTATACGATGAGCTACGCAGGGCGAGCATCGAGAATCAGGCATCAAGGTTCAAATATCGAGAATTTACGCCTTTTGGCTCTGGGATTTGAGGATTTGAGTCAAAGACCTTAAGGCCTGATTGACCGACCGCGGCGTCTTGAATACCTTGGCAACGTCGGGGTCGAGCAAAACGATATTGGTTCCGGCCTTGTATTTAGCGGCGTATTTGCCTCTTACACCTTTACTGAAATCATATTCTTTTCTCATAGCAATCCTTACGTCTTTATTTTAGCCAAGTTCATACTGGTTTCTTTCATTATTTGTCGGTTTACGTGCGCTTATAATGCGAATAACGTCCTGTCGTTCTGTATGAACCACCACAAGTACCCTGCCTTTGGCGGATGTCCCAATAGTAATAAATCTGTCTTCGCCGATTGAGTGGTATGTATCGGGAATAGTGAGCGACAAAGGGTCGCCAAAAATCGTAGAGGCCTCTTCAAATGTTATCCCGTGCTTTCTTATATTTAACAGGGCCTTTTTGCGGTTCCATTCGAATCGTAAACTCATTGTTCAATCCTTCATCTGAGATAAAAGCGACAACAATTTTTGCCGATTTTACAATTCTAATATAAGTATGACAAACAAAAACCTTTCTTATTGTAAAATCGAGAATCGAGCATCGAGGGCTTGCCCCTTTAATAATCAATCATCAATTATCAATAATCAATCAGAATTGTCGAGGATAGACATAAAGGCCTCCTGGGGGATTTGGACGGCGCCGATGCTTTTCATACGTTTTTTGCCTTCCTTTTGTCTTTTGAGTACCTTCATTTTCCGTGTTACATCGCCGCCGTAGAGCTTGGCGGTAACGTCTTTCCTGAACGGCTTAATGGATTCCCTTGCGATGATTTTGCCGCCGATGGCGACCTGAAGTGGAATCTCGAACTGGTGGCGCGGGATGGCCTTTCGCAAACGGACTAACATCCTTCGGCCTCGTGATTCCGCCACGCTTCGATGCACAATCAATGATAGCGCATCGACCGGAACTTTATTGACGAGGATGTTGATTTTAACCAAATCGCCGGCCTCGAAGCCGGTGAATTCGTAATCCATCGTGGCGTAGCCGTGACTGACGCCCTTGAGCAAATCATAAAAGTCGTAAACGATTTCCGCCAGCGGCGCCCTGTATTCGAGCATAACCCTGTTCTGGCTGAGGTAGTCGGTTTTGAGTAATCTGCATCGTCGGCTTTCGGCTAATTTCATAATCCCGCCAATCGAGTCGGTTCCGGTGATAATCTCCAGTCGCACGAACGGCTCGCGCAGCTCTTTTATATGACTTAAATCCGGCAGCTCGCTGGGCGAGTCGATTTTTTTAACATTGTCGTCGTTGGTCACGACCTCGTAACTGACCGTCGGCGCGGTCTGAACGACGTCGATATTGTGCTCGCGTTCGAGGCGTTCCTGAACGATTTCCATATGCAAAAGACCCAAAAAGCCGCATCGAAAGCCAAAGCCGAGGGCAGGGGAATTTTGCGGGACGAATGAGAAGCTTGCGTCGTTTAGGGCCAGTTTCTCGAAGGCGCTGCGCAATTTCGGGTAGTCGGTGTTATTACCCGGGTAAAAATCCGAGAAAACCATTTGCATCGGCGGCACATATCCCGGCAGCGTCCGCTTGGCAGGATTAGAATCGTCGGTAATAGTGTCACCGATTGTAACATCAGAAAGCTGGCGTATATTTGCGATAACGTAGCCGACTTCGCCGGCGCCGAGCCGGTCAACGGCGGACATTTTCGGCGAGAACTTTCCAAGCTCCGTTACCTGGTAGGTTCTGCCGGCGCCCATAAACCGGATTTTCTGTCTTAGTGTAAGTCCGCCCGCGAATACCCGGACATAACATATCACCCCTCGATAATCGTCGTTGATGCTGTCGAAGACAAGCGCAGCGGTCGGCTCGCCGCTTAGGTCGGTCGGCGGCGGAAGAAGTGTTACCAGTGCGTCAAGAAGCTCCTGAACGCCGAGACCCGTCTTTGCGCTGATTCTGAAACAGTCCTGTTTTTTGATGCCTAAGACGTGCTCGATTTCCTCAGCGGTGATTTCCGGCTGGGCCGAGGGCAGGTCAACTTTGTTTATAACGCCGATAAGCTCGACGCCTACCGACGTGGCTAAATACGCGTTGGCGACTGTCTGGGCCTGAACACCCTGTGTGGCGTCAACGACTAAAAGCGCGCCCTCGCAGGCCGAAAGCGCGCGCGAGACCTCGTAATGAAAATCAACGTGGCCGGGAGTGTCGATGAGGTTAAGCATATAGTTTTTGCCGGCATGCTCATAGTTCATCGTTACCGCCGAGGCCTTTATTGTGATGCCGCGTTCCCGCTCGATGTCCATATCGTCTAACAACTGGTCTTTCATCTGGCGGTCGCTTACGGTGCCGGTGATTTCCAGTATGCGGTCGGCCAGTGTGCTTTTGCCGTGGTCGATATGCGCGATTATCGAAAAATTTCTTATGTGTTCCGTGCTCATAATTTTTAAGGTTGCTATTATAGCAAAGACGGACAATTATACGTCTGAAAAATCACACAGGATTGAGTCGGCTATGGGGAGCGCTTCGCGTGTAAGAAACAATCTGCCGTCAGTCATTTCAATTAATCCAAGCTCCCCGTATTTATCGATTGGCTCGGCGAACAGTTTCAGGACTTCGTAGCCGGTTTGTTTTTGAAATTCATCGATGTAAATACCGCAACGTCTGCGGAGATTCAAAACCGCCGTCTCGCAGGCGATTTGTAATGGCTTTGGCGTTTCGCTTTCTTCAATTACACTTTCCCCTTTTCCAATCGCCTCGATATATGTATTTATTTCAGCGATGTTTGTTGTGCGATTGTCATTCCAAAATGAGGCCGCCGCAGGGCCAACGCCGATATAAGGGTAATTCGCCCAGTAGTTAAGATTGTGTCTGCACTCGAAGCCCGGCTTTGCGAAATTTGATATCTCATACTGCCTGAAACCTGCTTTTTCGAGCTTTTCGATGGCTGTTTCATACATCAGCCGGTCGGTTTCCTCATCCACCGGCTTAACCTCGCCCGCCTCAACGGCCTTTTGAAGCGGCGTTTTTTCTTCGTAAGTAAGAGCATAAGTGGAGACATGCTGAACGCCTAAGTCAATTGCAGACATCAAGTTATGTTCCCAGGATGCCAGAGTTGAGCCGGGAATGGCGAAAATCAGGTCAAGCCCGATATTTTGAAAGCCGGCCTTTTTTGCCGCATCAACCGCTTTTTGAATATTCTCGACCGAATGTCGTCTGCCGAGAAAGCTAAGTTCAGTATTATCAAAGGATTGCGCACCAATTGAAAGCCGATTTACACCCATTTTACGCAATTGGCTCAAACTGGTCTTATTTAGTTGGCCCGGGTTGACCTCGATTGTAAACTCATCGGTTTTTGGCCAGCGGGATGTGATTTCGCCGACCAGCCGCGAAAGTTGCTCTTGTGGCAGGCAGGACGGACTTCCCCCGCCTATATAAATCGTTTGAGGTGAAAAAGATGTCTGAATCCTCATCTGAAATTCGGTGATTATTGCCGAAACCAGCCGGGCTGAATTGTGGTTTCTTACTGGCTCTGAGTAAAAACCGCAATATCGGCACTTTGCCTCACAAAAGGGAATGTGCACATATAAACCTGACTGTTCGCAGTGAGATTTTTCAACGTTCATTTCAGAAGTTTAGCACAAATACCCCATTTTGACAGTATTTGTTTTTAGCATTTGCAAACCTATGTGCAAAAAGGTCTGATAACTTCTATGTGTTTGCTTTTTTTTGCGATAATCGGGGCCAAAATATGGCTGGTAAGAGTGAATCTGACTGCCGGAGACAGCAAAGAGGTAAAATTTCTCCCTAAATTAGTAATTTTGCAATGTTTTTTATTGACCAATTACTGAAAGCAGTTTACTATTGTTTGTAGTTTGCCGAAGAAGAAAGAAATTGTGGGACAACTTTTGAAGGATTGCTTCAGGTCAACGGATTAAGCTACGCTCATCCCCAGTGCTGTCTTGCGACAGCAGGACGCGGGGGTGGTAAAAAAAGGTGTAAGTGCGTGAATGAAATCTCGGAATCGATGTTTTAAGGCGTAAAACAAGGAATCCTGATGTTTTTGGGAAATAACCCATTTTTAACTTCCTGCTTCGTAACTGGTTACAACCATAAAAACGAAGATTTTTCGGGCACACCCTCGAAAAAGTGTTTTTTATCAGCAAATACCGGGGAGTATCAGGATAATCGATGATTTAATCGCCAAAGGCGTGAATTTACGCAATAGTTAAGAATTTCATTTCGCATATTCACATTCCACGGACGTCGTAGCTTTCCCGTTCTGAATCCCACGAGTTCACATCGGCGTAAATATTGTTTATTGGTTGTGCTTTTACATTAAGGGAAGGCGAAAAATATGGATACGATACTAATGCAAGTTGATGTTTCCGCCATTCTCGCCGTCGTTGCCGGGCTTTTAATTGGCATTTCTGTTACCTGGATAGCCGTCTGGTTTATCAATAAGGCAAAGGCCAGGACCCTCCACGAGGATATCGACCGGCAGTTGGATGGCGCAAAAAAGGAGTCGGAGAACATAATCAGGGCCGCTCAAATCGAAGCGGCGGCTGAGACCATCAAGAGAAAAGAGCAGTTTAATGCTGAGGCCAACCAGATTCGGGCCGAGTTCCGTGAAACAGAAATTCGATTAACTAAGCGCGAGGACGTGCTCGATAAGCAGGTCGAACAGTTCAGGCAGAAAGAGCAAGCCCTGCAGGAGCAGGGAAAAGAGGTCGAAAGACGGCTCCAAAACGTTGACCTCAAGGATAAGCAGCTTACGGCGGTCATCGCCCAGCAGAAAAATCAGCTTTTGAAAATGACCGCGATGAGTATCGAAGAGGCCAAGGAAATGCTCCTAAAGCGTCTGGAGGACGAGTGCGAGCTTGAGATGTCTGCGCTTATTCAGCGAAAGGTCGATGAGGCAGTCGAAAAAGCAGCCGACAAAGGCAGAGAGATAATCAGCACGGCGATTCAAAGATACGTCGCCGAACAAACCTGCGAAGTAACGGTCTCGGCAGTTGAGATACCGAATGACGATATGAAGGGCCGTATTATAGGCAGGGAAGGGCGAAATATCAGGGCGTTTGAAAAAGCCACCGGCGTTGACGTCATTGTCGATGACACGCCCGGGACGATTGTCGTCAGCGGCTTTGACCCCGTCAGGCGCGAAGTGGCGCGTCTGTCAATGGAACGGCTGATTCAGGACGGGCGTATCCACCCGTCCAGAATCGAAGAGCTTGTCGCTCAAACCAAAAAAGATATAAACGCAAAGGTCCTGCAGTTAGGCAAGGACGCCGCCGTCGAGACAAACGTCCGCGGCCTCAATAACCGTGTGATGAGTATGATTGGCGCGTTGAACTACCGCACCAGCTATGGCCAAAACGTGCTTCGCCACTCAGTCGAAGTCGCGTTTTTGTCGCAGGTGATGGCCGACGAGCTCGGGCTTGACGGCTCGATTGCCCGCCGGGCCGGTTTGCTGCACGATATAGGCAAGGCCCTTGACCACGAAATCGAAGGCAGCCATCCCGTCATAGGCGCCAATTTCCTGCGGAGATTTAATGAGTCGCCTGTGATACTTAACGCGGTGGAAGGCCATCACGGGGATTTGCCGCCTAATAATCCTTATACGCCGCTGGTCGCCGCCGCCGACGCCATAAGCGCATCCAGGCCGGGCGCCAGGAGAGAAACCCTCGAAAGGTATATCAAGCGGCTCGAAAAGCTTGAAGAAATCGCCAACAGCTTCCCCGGCGTCGAAAACGCGTATGCGATTCAGGCGGGTCGTGAGATTCGCGTGATAGTCAACGCCGAAAAAGTGCCCGACGAGTCGGCGGCGAAAGTCGCCCGCGATATCGCCAAGAAGGTCGAAGCCGAAATGACCTACCCCGGCGAAATACAGGTTACGTTGCTGCGCGAGCTTCGCTGCATCGAATACGCAAGATAGAAGATTTTACCGCGGAGTACGCAGAGACCGCAGAGAAGAATTAAAAATGAAACTGAATATACTTTGTATAGGCGATATAGTCGGCAGGCCCGGCAGGCGGGTGCTGGCCGACAAGCTCAGGGAGCTTATAACGCAGAGAGAGATTGACTGCGTGATAGCTAACGCGGAAAACGCCGCCGGCGGCTCGGGTCTTACGCCGCAGATATACAGCAAGCTGATAAAATACGGCGTCAATCTTATTACACTGGGCGACCATACTTATCGCAAAAGAGAGATAATTGAGATGCTCGAAACACAGGAAAATATCGCCCGTCCCGTCAACTGGTCGGAGCTTGCGGCAGGCAGAACCGTGGCGCTATACAAAACAGGTAAAGGCCCAACCGTAGCCGCGATACCGCTTATCGGCCGGCTGTTTATGAAACCGGCAGAATGCCCCTACAACACTATTGATAAATTGCTTCCGAAAGTCAGCCAGCAGGCAGAGATTATTTTTGTTGATTTTCACGCCGAGGCCACCAGCGAAAAAGTGGCAATGGGTTATCATCTCGACGGCAGGGTAAGCTGTGTCTTCGGAACCCATACGCACGTCCCGACCGCCGATGAGAAAATTATGCCCAAAGGCACGGCTTATATAACCGATATAGGTATGACGGGCGCTCATCACTCGATAATCGGACGGGGGGTCGAAAGCGTTCTCAAATCGTTCAGAACAAGGATGCCTGTCCCGTTTGAAGTCGCCACCGAAGACGTAAAAATAAACGGCATAATCGTTACCGTTGACGGCACTACGAAGAAAGCCGAGCATATAGAGCGAATCAGGATTGACGCCGGGACCGCCGACGCCACGAGATATGACAGCGACGACGGAAAACCCGAATATTACAACAACTTCGAGTAATCACCTTTGCCTTCGAACACCATTTGTGATTATTTTGCCGGCGGTTCCGCTTCAGCAGCTTCCTTGCTTATTACCCGTTTTGCCAGGCGAAGGACCTGTGAGCTGATTTTAAGGTTTGCTTTTTTGGCCGCGACCATACTGATTTCGAAGGCAATCTTGTTTTCGAAGGGTATGAGGTTAATAATACCGCCCGCCTCGATAAATCCGTCATACTCGCCGACCGTCAGGATGCTGTCAGACGCAACAGTCCCGATTATTTGTTCGAGTTGTTCTTTTTCGGATTTGCACACAAAAAGCAGGTGGCATTTCTTCAGGATGTCTGAAGCAGCGCAGGTATTTTTCTCTTTGTTGTCGCCGTTTTTGCAGAGGTCGCTGAATCTGCCGAATCGCTTAATAATCAGCTTCTTGCCTTTAATAAACGTATTCTCGACGGCGCTAAACGAGTTGCCGAACGGGTCGTCGCCGAGAATTCCTATGGTAATCGTATTTGACTCGGCCGGTATGTCGTCAGGCCAGTCGGTGAATTTAATGAAATTGTATATAAACGCCGCCTTCACGTTATACTCTTTATACTCAGCAGAACCAGGATTTCTCTGCGCACAAATGGCCCTGCCTTGCAGCCCTGTCAGCGCCGCGAGGACAATCAAAATAAACACGTTCGTCTTGAGAAAATTTAATCTCATACTACCGTTCCGACCACATCATCAATATCGCACATTATGAAGCCGGTTATTACTTCAAAATTCTTTGAAACGATTCTTCAATTTCACTCTTATATTCCTGTACATCCCTTGCCAGTTCCTTCAGAACGCGAACTGCAGTCGTGCGAAGAACATTCTACCCGGAGTTTCGTGTCCTGTGAACTGGATGCTTTCCGCTATGGGATTATGAGTTTTATCAAGTATATCCTGAACGCCTATCATCATCTCGCACTTGTTCTGAGCGAAAGATTTGGATATCACCAAATCGAGGCGATTCGAGCTTTCGGCGTTTATTCCGTGGGAGGGATTACCAAGTGTGGTATCTGCAAATCTGTACTGGGCGTTGACAACCCATCCGGCGAGGAGAAACAGCCGGCCGGTTAAACCCGCCTTATGGCGACTGGGCAAAAACGCCTTAAGGTCCTGCAACGGAGCATCATATTCGAAGCCGTTGTAACTGTACCAGGCGGAGAACTCCTTGCCTTTATCTTTGAAGGTCAACTGTAGTTCTGCACCCCATGAGTCGGCTCCGTCAATATTGTCGGCGACCAGAAATGTCTGGCCGAGCATATCAGTCGTTTGGCGATATCCAATCAGTCCGTCGAAACGCTGATAATAGGCGCCGGCCTCGATGGCAAATGTGTCAGTTAACCTGCCCCAGTAACCTGCCTCAAGAGAGGTGGTTTCCTCGTTATCCAAATCATCAGTGGGAACAAGGTTGAACAAATAAACAGACGGGGCAATTTCAAACATGTTGCTGGCGAATTTGCGAATGGCAACCAGAGGAACCCGAAAGGCCCTCGCAACACTGAAACGAAGGACGTGGTCGCGTTGGCTGTCGAGGGCATAGAGCGCGGAGAGACGACCTGCCCAGTCGGGGTCTGTGGGCGTGTATGTATCGCCTCGAATCTGCCCCTCGAGCGTCAGGCGTTCTGAAATTCGCAGGCGGTCTATGATAAAGGCGCCGGTCGTGTATTCATTGAACGGCGAGCCCCGCATATATATCTGTTCAGGCGTGTCCCTGCTCATTTGGACGTGGTCCCACTTGAAATCGGCGCCAACGCTGAGCAAATGGTTGTCGTTTAGGGGGAAGTCGAATTGCGCTTCAAATTCGTTTTCGGCGGTATCAAACCGTGAAATGTTGACCCAGTTTGCGTTCCAGAATTTGCCGGACCATTGCAGATGTGCGGTTGCGCCGTCATCAAAGTGATGCTCAAGCCGGGTAAAAGAACGGATGTGGTCTTCGCGAATGTTTTTCATTGGAAAATAGCCGCCATATTCGGTGTCGCCCGATTCGATGTGTGAATGGCCAACGCCCAGGCGGAATTTTGTGTCCTCTGAAGCGGCATATTCGGCTTCGGAGTCAAACCGCGTGATGCGGGCAAAGTCGCGTGCGTGGAAGTTGTCGAACCAGCCGCTGAGGTCGGGCCTCAAAAATTTATATGTTGCACTTCCGTCAATAGCGTCGTCGGAGCTTTCAGTATTCTGGTAGCCGCCGGATATGCGACAGGACCAATTGTCCTGTTTTTGTGCGACCCTGAAATAATTATAAGAATCGCCAAATTCACTAATGGTTGTGGAACCGAGCGCTCCTGTGACGTCCTGAGGTCTTTTGGTAACGATATTGATTATGCCGGTAAGAGCATTCGCGCCCCAGGCCGCACTCTCCGGGCTCCGGATGATTTCAATCCTCTCGATGTCTTCAAGCATCAACGGCAGACCCAGGAAATCCGGACCGCCGTAAACGGGGTTATCCGCCTCTCTGCCGTCGATAAGGAGAGTTGTTCTGTCGGAGAGCGTTTCGTGCAGTCCATGGATGCCGACGGCGTATCTGAGCCGGTCAATTTTCAAGACATCAACGCCCGGGGCAAACTGAAGAATTTCTGCAAGATTGGTTAGTCCGCTATAGTGAATATCCTCGGCTGTAATTACGCTTATGGGAACGGTGAGTTGTCCGATTCTTTGCGGCTGGCGAGAAGCAGAGGTTATGATGGAAACATTCAATAACTCTTCAAGGGACATATCAGAAAGATTTTCACGCCCGCTTGTATCGCTTGGCTGCGCAAAGCACGGCCATCCTGTCGTTATCAGGACAAGGCACGTAAATATGAATTGCAAGCCGACTGCGAAATTTTCATTCCCGTGCGTCATTCTGCTTCAAATCCCTCGGATTCAACCATTTACAATTAATCGGCGAATCCAGCGCAACAAGTTACCTGTAAACGAGTTCAGTGCCGGCAAAAATAATAAACGTCAATATCACCGGTATAAATCACTGCCATAACGGAATGTTATATGACCAAGCTGTATCCACTAAACCGTTTTATATAATGTGCTGTTTTATCGGACCAGCCGGCAGAGACACTGGTGGGAATTTCTGCAGGAAGGAAGCGGGCAGGGGCTAACCCGTCGGCAAAGGAGTTCTTTTGGACAATATAGCCAATGCCGAGCCGGCAATTAACACCACGCCAAAAATCAACTGCAATGCGCTCAATGACTCGCCGAAAATGACATAAGAAATGACGACGACCACGAATGGCTGGGCGAGCTGAACCAAGGACGGCGTTGTGGAGCCGAGCCGGCGAATCGAAATATAATACAAGACGTGTCCAACGGCTATCCCGACAATTCCGGAAACAATAACCGCCGCCCAGCCGGAAAAGGGCATCTCCAGGCACCTGCTCGGCCGGCCTTTGAAAAGTATCAGTATGAATAACGAGACAATGGTGTAAATGCTTACCACTGAAAAACCCACCCTCGCGTCGATGTCCTTTAACGCCGCCTTGACCGCCACGGCGTAAAGCCCCCATATAAAGCCGTAAAGTAACATTATTGCTATGCCTATAATCGTATATGAGCAGGTGAAGGCGGGATGGAAAAACATAACCCCGGCAAGACCGACAAGCGATAAAATAATGCTCAGGCGGAATTGCCGGTTTTTTAATAATCGCCTTTCATCCGTGAAGAATATAATCGACAAAATTATGACCCACAGAAACGCTGTTGTTGCCAATAAAGAGGCAAATCCGGGGTCAATGTAGTAAAACGCCGCAGCCCAGAGATTTTGCATAATGATATTCGGTATAAACGGCAGCAATGCGCATACCCAGACCCGCTTAGGCAATCGCCCCGCTTTTGCCGCCATTAGTAAAACCGGCAGCCAGAACAAACACGCCGCGCCATACCGCAGAAGGTTCTGTGTCCATAAGTCAAGATGACCGGTCAGGTACTCGATGAATAATGGAGCAGATGACCAGCACAGAAGCGTTCCAACACAACTGAGTATTCCAGGCGTATCGATGTGACTTGGAGAGTTTTTACGCATCACAATTGTTTAGTGCAGAAAGGGATTATGTGTTTTTTCCCGGCCGATTGTGGTCTGTGGGCCGTGACCGGGATAAACGGTTGTTGCATCAGGTAATATCAACAGCTTGTCCTTTATATTGTCAATCAGCCGCCTCATATCGCCGCCGGGGAAATCCGTTCTGCCGACCGAATCCGCAAAGAGAGTATCGCCGACGAATACGACGCCTTCCTGCTCAGCATAAAGACAGATTCCGCCGGGCGTATGACCGGCAGTGTGAATGACTTGCAATTTAATACCCGCCTTTTCGATGATATCCGGCTCGTTAACAAGATGGTCGGCCTCATCAGTGCTGAAAGAATCGCCCGTCATAAAGGATAAATTGCTTACCGAGTTAGCCAGTAAATCAGCGTCGGCCTTGTGGATATAAACCTTAATGGCCGGGTATTTGGCCCGCAGCTCCTCGACGCCTGCGATATGGTCGATATGGCCATGAGTGAGAACCATCGCTATTGGATTGGCCTTGTGATTTTCGAGAAATTCCATTAACGGGCGAACGTCAAGCCCGGTATCGATGATCAGGCAGTCGGTCGCCTGCTCAGAGCTTCGCAGGATGTAACAGTTGGTCTCGAATTCCCCAAGCACCAGCCGGTCGATTTTCATTGCTCGAATCCTTAAAAACCCGAAAAGATAGCAGGCCGGACCCGAACCGTCAACAACGGTCTTTGCGCTTGACGGGCGTCTTTGTGTTTGATAGTGTTATCCGCTAATAATCAATAATCAATTATCATTCATCAATCTTAATTGGAGAGACGTCGAGTGAAGGAATTTTTGCGGGTATTTAAGTATATCTGGCCGCAGTGGCCGCGAGTTGTCGTTGTCGTAACAAGCGCGGTGGTTGTCTCGGTGCTCCTGTCGGTAAGCTTTCTGACGGTAATACCTTTGTTGAAAGTTATGACCGGACAGGAGGGATTGCGCGACTGGGCGGATAGAAAAATTTGTCAGTGGCAATACGGCGTGAGTTTCTATGTGCCTGAGAGCGTGGATTTCACGGGTAATAGCAGTTCTGATTTCACACACTCGCTTCTTGTGGTCTCGGTTCACAAAGACAGCATTGCTCAGAGCGCCGGGCTTAAGGCGGGAGACCACATTATCGGCATCGGCGACTTTGCTGCCGGCCAGGAAACATCATTTACCGATTTGCTGGAACAGCTTGCCTCCACCAGACGTGACGGCGCCGCCCTGCATATCAAAAGACCGGGCCTGAACGAAGAAACAAAAATTTTGCACCTCAACGGCTTATCTGATACAGGATTGAAAGCAAAAGTTATTGCGATTGCGCAAAAAGCCGTAAGTGTCGCGCCTCGCGGACAAACAGAGGGCAATAGAACAAAGGCGGTAATGTTTATTATATTGACCGTGACAATTCTTACTGTTATTCGCTGTATAGCGAGGTATCACCAGCAATACCTGGCAGAAAAAGTAGTGCAGGTGGGAATAAATCATTTGCGGGAGGACGCCTTTGTGCATGTCATAAACATGCCAGTCGGTTTTTTTTCCCGCGAACGGCCAAGCGACTCGGTAAGCCGGCTTATACGTGATACCGGCACAATGGGCATAGGCATTAAAGTTCTTCTCGGAAAAGCCCTGCAAGAACCCCTTAACACAATCTTTCTGCTTTGTTTCGCTGCGATATTGGATTGGAAATTAACGGTAATATTCCTCTTTGGCGGCCCTCCCACGCTTTGGATTGTGGTCGCATTAGGCAAAAGGATGAAACGGGCAAGCAGGAAATCCCTGATGGCCTGGTCGCAGATGCTCTCAAAGCTGCAGGAAACGATGGCAGGACTCAAAATTGTTAAGGTTTATAATCAGCAGGCATACGAGCAATCCTCGTTTGGGACGATAAACAAACGCGTATTAAAGCAGTTATTGAAAATATCTAAAACCGACGCAGCGACGCAGCCGATAATGGAAGTAGTCGGGATGTTGGCCGGTTTCGCGGCGTTGATGGTGGGGGCAACCTGGGTCGCGCACAACAAAATGGAGGGTGTTGAATTTATGACATTTCTTATCCTATTGGGTGCTGCCGCCGCCTCTATGAGAAGAACAGGCGATATATGGAACAAGATTCAGGAGGCAAACGCCGCGGCTGAAAGAGTTTTTGCGATTATGAGTAAGCCGCTGGAGCTGGAAAGGCCCGGTGCTGTTGAACTTGCGCCCCTGCAGAAAAAAATAGAATTCAGAAATGTTATTTTCACGTATCCCGGCTCGGAAAGGCCTGCTCTAAACGGGGTCAATCTTTGTATTCGCGCAGGTTACAGGGTAGCCATCGTGGGCCCTAACGGCTCGGGAAAGACAACCCTGGCAAATCTTATACCGAGGTTTTACGACCCAGACGAGGGACAGGTTCTGATAGATGGTATTGACATTCGCGATACAACACTACACAGCTTACGAAGCCAGATTGCTATGGTAACGCAGCAAATAGTAACCTTTAACGACACGATAGCAGCCAATATCGGCTACGGCAAGACGGGGGCAAGCAAACAGGAGATTATCGATACGGCCAAACGCGCCTTTGCACACGAATTTATTGAGCCGCTTCCGAACGGCTATGATACGATTATCGGCGAGCATGGCTCGGGTCTCAGCGGCGGCCAGCTTCAAAGAATCGTTATCGCAAGGGCCATTCTGAAAAATCCCGCAATTTTGATTTTCGACGAGGCCACCAGCCAGGTTGACGCCGACAGCGAAGCCAAGATTCACAAGGCCCTCGAAGAGATTATGCACGACAGAACAAGCTTGATAATCGCTCACCGATTCAGCACAATAATCGCCGCCGATGTGATTGTCGTAATGGACAATGGGCGAATCATCGCCCAGGGGCGACACGAAAAATTGATGCAAACCTGCTCTCTTTATCAAAGCTTATATGAGACACAGCTCGTAAGGGCATAAGCGCTTTCGTGGAGACCAAAATCAATTGTTGCCGGGTATTTATATTATGATAGAATGACACGCGGTGCAAAAACTCGTTTTTCGACGCGTGTTTGAAAGAAAAGTATGGTTTCGAGGAAGAAAACATTTTTGGGCCGGCTGCAATTTTCAGCGGTGATTGTTTTATGTGCGCTGGTTGTTTGCACGTCGGCGGCGCAGAAGGCCGAAAAACCAGAGAGAAATAAAGCCGCAGTTCTGCGAGAGGAAGGAAACAACTGGATTCAGGTTGGTATTGCCCAGTTGAACAGGGGGCTTTATGGGCAGGCCGAGAAATCGTTACAGGCCGCACAGGAGTATCAGGAATACCTCACACCGGCTGAAATAAGGAAGCTTAAGCAAAACCTCGACAAGGCGCGCCAGGGAGGAGCCGAAAGAAAAACCGTGCTTGAATACCTGGCCCAGGCCAGGGATTTGCTTAACCAAAGCCGGCCCATAGAAGCCAGGGCCCAGTATGAAAAGGTTCGTAACAGCCCATATCTTTCTGAGCCGGAGCGAGAGCAAATCGCCGGGGAACTGAAGACCGTCGATGCAGCTTTTGACAAGCGGAGAATGGAAATAACCGAGCTGTATAATCAAAGTGTGGGATTTTACAGGGCCGGCGACATCGAAAGCGCACGTAACGGCTTTGCGGAAGTAGCCAAATCGGGTATCCTCATCGTCCCCAAAGGACAGACAGCCGAAGATTATCTCATCCAGATAGATAATATTCTAACCGAACATCTCAAAACGCCCGGTCAGTCAGCCCAAATTACCGGACAGACGCCCGTCGCCCCGAAAATCACGCCTGCGTTTGAGCCGAAAGAGCCGGTCAGGGATAATAAACAAACACTGCAACAACAGCTAAAGGAATTGGAGGCGGCCGCTGAGGCAATTCCGGAAAAGGAAACCCAGGCCCCTGCTTCCCCCGACAATCGAGAAAAGCTCATTTCCGCTTATACAAAGGCAGTTGTCGATGACGCGGCGATAAAAGTAGAACGTTTTATTGGCCGGGGTGAATTCGACAAGGCGCTAACCGCTGTTCGCTCGGCTACAGAGGTCGTCGGCAAAAACCGTGCTATTATAGGCGACGACGCCTTTGCTGAGTATGCAGTGCGTCTGAAAAAACTTGCCGATAAAATCATTCAGGCCGGGAAAGCGTCCTAATCACCGATAATTGCTCCGAATTAGAACCGACGCTATACGTCTTTGTATAAATGCCGATGCCTGGCGGATAAATCTTACCGACTCATTGTCGGTTTTTCATGAAATGACCAAAATGCCTATTTTCACACCTTCCGCGGAAGAAAATCTTTCTATTTTAACTCGTTTCCATAAATCGCTAAGATAGAATATTCCTGTAAAAAACCTTGATTTTAATATTGATGTATGGGATAATATAGGACTTTACGCGATTTTTTTGTGTATGGTCAATATGGCAAAGTACTGAGGAGATTTTTTACTTGAAAAAGTTGTTGTTTCTGTGTAAACTGATAATCAGAAGTATAACCTATCCTAAAGCGGCGGGTATATATATTGAAGATTTGTATGAAGCGAAAATTCCTGTGAAAAATGTTGTTTTTTTTGGAGGAGGTTGGCTTTGAACTCTCTAAAATTGTTGTCTCAAAACTCCGTTCGAATCCCGTTATTCATATTATTAACGTCGATTTTGACCGTAACAACGGTGTTAGCGGAAGACGTGTCGCCGCAGGAAGCCAAAGGCGACAAAGAGAAGGTTGTCCGTCAGGTAATCGACAACTGGATTCAGATTGGAACCGAGCAGTATATGCGAGGTCTCTATTCTGCCGCTGAAACGTCTTACCTGAGAGCAAAGGATTACGAAAAGTATCTCACAAACGAGCAAAGAGAAAAGCTCAACAGGGAGCTGCAGAAAGCTCATAAGGCGGCGCTCGAGAGGGAAGCAGCCCTTGCTGTGATGCGTTCCGCAGCAGAACTTATCCAACAGCAGAAGTTTGCCGAAGCGGAAGCCCGCCTGCAGACCATTCAGACAAGCGAGTTTCTTACCGATGACGAACGTCAGCTTATCAGGCAGCGCCTCGACGCAATAGATAAAGAGCTTGGCGCCAGCAGAAAGCAGATTTCAGAGCTTTACGCAGGGAGTGTGGCTGCTTTTCGAGCCGGCGAATACGAAAAGGCCCGCGAGGGATTCCTGAAAGTTTCTGCCAGCGGCTTGCTGGCTACTGCGCCCGGCGAGTCGCCGGAGGATTACCTGAAAAAAATTGAAAAGATAACGGCTCAGAAGGAAAAAACGAAAACTGAGTCGCCTGCGGCGCAACCCGCCGTTATACAACAACCCCTGACTTCGGCGCCGGCTGAGCAGCCCCAAAAAGCGACCGCAAGACCTGTTCAGGAAGATCGTATGGCCGAACTTTCGGTCGCCGCGGCCGAAGTTCCATCATTAGCAACGGCGTCAGGTGAGCCGGAAAAGGAGCAGACGGGTTATATCGCCGTCATTAATCGCAGGAGAAACGTAATTCGCGGTATGACCAGGGCCGTTGTCAATGACGCCTCAGAAAAGGTCGATGCCCTGCTCGTTAACGGTGAATTTGAAAAGGCAAGGCAGGTCATCGAGAACGCTAAAAGGGTGGTGTACGAAAATCAGCAGCATCTCGGCGACGGCCTGTTTCGTCAGTATGACGGGCAGTTACGACTGCTGTCGGAAAAGGTCAGCGAGACCGCAGGGACTCACGCTGCACTGACGGAGGAAGATAATCGCGTCAAGGCCCAGCTTGCCCAGCGGGAATACAAAGACAGGATGGCTGGCGAGCGTAAAAAAAGAATTGACGACCTGCTGGCAAACGCCCAGAACTTCCAGAAACAAAAACGTTACGAAGAGGCGCTCGGACAGATTGAAATGCTGCTGGCAATCGATCCCCTGCACAACCAGGCGCTTATCCTGAAAGACACACTCGAAGATATGATAAGCTACCGAAAGCAGCTCGAAATCACAAGGGAAAAGGGCAAAGAAAGAGTCAATACGCTTATGGAAACAGAAAAAACCCTGATTCCTTATCGCGACGAGGTCACTTATCCGCCGACCTGGGCCGAGCTTAATGCCAAGCCGACCAGGAAAGAGGAAGAAACCGTGGGTCAGGACCCTGCCAACGCCCTTGTTGAGAAACAGCTCGACGAGATTGTGAACCTGCAGGAGTTGTCTCCTGAAATGCCGATTCGTGAGGCGATAAAAATAATGAGCAACTCCGTTGACCCTCCGCTGAAAATATTGGTCAACTGGGGCGACTTATATATTAACGCCAACATAGAACAAACGACGCCTATAAATATGGACCCCTTGATGGGCGTCAAGCTGTCCGCGGCGCTGGACCTTTTGCTTCAGTCCGTTTCAGCGGGATTCGCCCGGCTTGGGTATATCATAAAGGATGGAGTCATTAACATAGCTTCCCAGCAGTCGCTCCCGGGTCAAATGGAAACCCGGGTTTATGACATTACCATACTTGTCGGTCGGCCGGCTGATTACTACGTCAGCTCCGAAAGTGGTCAGGGCGGCGGCGGTGGCGGCGGCGGCCGCGGCGGCGGCGGCGGTGGCGGCGGCGGCGGCGGTTCTTTTTTTGAAGAATATTTCGATGAAACGGAAGAAGAGCTTGACAGGGATACAATCCGTCAGGAAGCCGAAACGCGGATTACTAATCTCATTGCTCTAATACAGGAAGCCGTTGACCCGACGAGTTGGTATGACGCAGGCGGAGAAGGCACCATTACTGCTTTCGAAACAAAAAAGCTCGTCGTTATGCAAACCCCCAAAAACCACCGTGAAATCAACGATTTGCTTCTGAAAATGCGCGCCGCGCTTGGCCACCAGGTTTCCATTGAGGCAAGGTTCCTCGTTGTCGGTGAAAACACGCTCGAAGAAATCGGCCTTGACGTTTTCGGCGTCGTGGACCTGGGCGACCATTTTGGCCAATCCGTCTGGCAGACCGATTCGTTCGAAATGGCGGAGCCGACGCCAACGGGAATGTCGGGAAGCTGGGACATCGGCAGCAGTCCCGTTCAATTCCCACCAGGATACCCAAGCTCAACCGACCCGCAATTCATATCACGCGGCGCTTTAATGGGCTTCTTTGGAGGCAGGTTCGGCGGGATTCTTGACCACCTTGAGGCCAACTTCCTTATCAGGGCCACACAGGCGCACGCCGATACCGAATCGCTGGTTGCACCGAAGGTTACAGTGCTCACCGGCGAATCGGCAACCTTACAGGTTATTCGCACGATTCGTTACGCCCTGCCGCCGGTTGTAAGCATCAGTAATACCGGCGGCACAACAGGCGGCGGCGGCAGCAGCTTCGGCGGCGGCTCTTCCTTCGAGCAACAGTATGGAGAGGTGCGTGTTGGGCCTACTCTTAACATAACTCCGACAATTACGCCCGACAGAAAACACGTCCTGCTTAATATCGTGGCTGAATCGCGGGATTTCCTCGGTTTCGAAAAAAGCGAGGTTGAGACGCCCATCGTGGGCACTCTCGGCACGGCCACTGATGTCTTTATTTACAATGTAGTACTGCCTCAGACCGAACGTTCGAGGGTCAAAACCAGGGTCAGCGTGCCTGACGGCGGGACGCTGCTGCTGGGCGGCCTCAAGAAGTCAGCTTCCAACGACAAGGAAGTGGGAGTCCCGGTCCTGAGCAAAATTCCCATTCTCGGAAGATTGTTTACAAATCGCAGCAAGGTAGGCGACCAGCAAGTTTTGCTGATTCTTGTTAAGCCAACGATTATTTTACAGGAGGAGGCCGACGCGGAGGCCATCGCGGCTATGGAGGGCCGGCTTTAAGGATTTACAGTAATTCATTATTGTAAGGAGATTGGTTAAAAATGAAACGCCAGATACTTATCGGTGTGGCGGCGTTATGTTTACTCGCAGGCGCCGTTTACGCAAATCAGCCGGCTTACAGACCGGGCGTTGCCCTCGTGCGATTCGCCGACGTCAACGGTCAGCCCCCCGCCACAGCGGCCAAAATCAGCATCGTCAACAACACCTTGAAAACCACTAACGCCGGTATATGTAAAGAATACTCACTCGTCCGGGGCCTGACGCTGGTCCAGTTGCCGGCGACAACGCCGGTCGAAAACGCCGTGGCTTCCCTGAAACAGTCGTCCTCGGTTTTATATGCCGTGCCGGACTACATATGCAAGTCAACCGCTGTTCCCAACGATACGAGATTCAGCGAATTATGGGGTATGAGTAAAATTGAAGCCCCGTCCGCATGGGATATCTCAACCGGCTCCGGCAATATTGTCGTGGCAGTTACCGACACCGGAACCGACTACACTCACCCCGACCTCACGGCCAATATGTGGAATAATCCCGGCGAAATCGCCGGCAACGGCATCGATGATAACGGCGACGGTTTCATAGATGACGTTTATGGTTACGACTTTATCAACAACGACGGCAATCCGATGGACGACGAAGGCCACGGAACGCACGTTTCGGGCACTATCGGCGCAGTAGGCAATAATAATCTCGGCGTGGCCGGTGTATGCTGGAACGTTAAAATTATGGCGGTGAAATGTCTGGACGCCAACGGTGAGGGCCCGACTTCCGCAATAATTAATGCCGTTCAATACGCCCAGTTGAAAGGGGCTCGTGTAATCAACGCGTCCCTCGGTATGCCCCTGGGTGTTCCGCTCTGGGCTTTGCAGCCGCTTTATGACGCGATTGTAGCCGCCCGTGACGCAGGTATTATCTTTGTCGCCGCGGCTGGCAATGATTACGGCAATAACAACGATGCAACGCCCGCTTATCCCTCAAGTTTTGACCTCGACAACATAATCTCGGTAATGGCCACGACCGATATCGATAGCCGGGCGGGCTTTTCGAACTACGGATTGACTACGGTTGATATCGGCGCACCAGGACAGAATATTCTTAGCACTCTTCCCAGCGGCGCTTACGATTATGACGGCGGCACGTCAATGGCCTCGCCTCACGTCGCCGGCGCCTGTGCATTGCTTTTATCAATAGATCCCAACTTGAACTATCGGGCTGTGAAAGAGATTTTGCTGGCGACGGCTGACCCCACGCTGCCCGCTCAATGCGTCTCCGGCGGACGATTGAACCTTTTTGCGGCCGCACTTGAAGCGTTCACGGATACTACTCCGCCTATGCCGCCCGAATGGGAAATGGTCCCTACGGCTACCGGCCCCAGCTCGATTTCGATGGAAGCCAAACTTAACTACGACCGTTCGGGCATAAGTTATTATTTCGAGTGCACCACCAACGACCAAAACAGCGGCTGGCAGGCAAATCCGTTGTATTCTTTTATAGGTCTTAACGCCAATACCACTTACAGCTTCAGATTCAAGGCGAGAGATAATTCGACAAACCTCAATGAAACCGACTGGTCAACCATACTGACGGCCACAACCGGTCCAGGCCCGGACGACACTCTCCCGCCTGCACCGAACCCGACGAGATGGGCAATCAAACCGATGATTCAGCGAATCGGGGGCGGCAACAATTGTAATATCCGTATGAAGGCAAAGGGCGTTGACCAGGGCGGCGTCGAATTCGAATTTCAATTCGCCTTAAACATCGGTCCTTTTCAGGGGCCCGGCTGGCAGACAAGTGACACCTTTGTTCGCACGGGATTAACTTTTAATGGAGATAGATACAGATTTAGATGCAGGGCAAGGGATAAATTAACCCTTTTGATGACCGACTGGTCCACTGAAGAATCAGTTGTCCTGACGACAGGCCCGAGGGTGCTGACCGTTCCCATACCTTATTCAACTATTCAAAGCGCTATTTTTAACGCAGCCACGGGCGATATTGTCGAGATAAGCCCTGGCACCTATTTTGAAGGCAACCTGACCTTTATGGGCCGAGCTATAACTGTTCGAAGTATCGACCCGGAAAATCCTGATATAGTGGCGAACACCATCATAAACGCACAGGGCAATACCCTTCCGACTCCGCCTTGGTGGGCTGCACGCGGTTTTGTTTTCAACAGCGGCGAAGGACCGACAAGTATTTTGGCCGGATTGACCATAATAAACGGTCGTGCAACCGGCCAGGCCTGGCCGCCAATGCCGGACGAACCGCTGGACGCCTACGACGGCAATGACGGCTTGGCGGGCGCAGGCGGAGGAATACTTATCGGCTCCGACCCCGACCAAGGCGGCACACCGTCAAGTCCGACGATTTATAAATGTATAATAAGGGATTGCTTTGCCATAGGCGGCAACGGCCAGGACGCCGGAGACGGCAATGACGGCTCTGCTGCTGATCCAGAAACGCAAACGGAAGCAAAAGAACCACAAAACGGCGGCAGAGGCGGTAACTCGGGTCCTGCGCTTGGAGGCGGAATATACGTCAGCCCGGGCAGTAATCCGGTTATCAAGGATTGCCGGTTTATTTCCAATTACGTTCGTCAGGGCGCAGTCGCCGGCAACGGCGGCGACGGCGGCGATGGCGACGAAGGCCAGGATGGCGCCAACGGAGGCAACGGCGGCGATATTACCTCTATCAAGGGCGGAGGTATTTATGTAGAACAGGCAAGCCATGCGACCATCATCGGCTGCACCTTTATAGGTTGCAACGCGTTTTTTGACAGCAATGCACTTCGAGGTCAGGGCGGCGAAGGTGGCGACGGAACAACGCCCGGCGATAACGGTTATGAAGGATTTTGGGGAAACGGCGAGGGCGGCGGTGCATTTTATTCAAGCCCCGTCAACCTGAACATCAGCACTACCAACTTCACCAATAACTCAGCAACCGTGTTCGGCGGCGGACTACGCCAGGAATTCGGGACATTGACCCTGACCGACTGTAATTTCAACGGCAACATATCCTATTACACCGGAGGCGGCCTTGACAGTTCAGGTTCCCCTTTTACTAAATCTTATACCACACTCTACAACTCACGTTTCACCAGCAATAACGCCGGCGGCGGCGACGGCGATGGCGGCGGCGGAGGCATAAACATCTGGTTCGGGAATTTAACTGTAGAGGCCGATACCTTCGTAGGAAACCAGGCCACTCAGGGCGGCGCGATAAGCTGCCTTGACTCTACACTAGACCTGCTCGATTGTAACATAACCGGTAATACCGCAAGGTTAAACGAGGGGACACTTCAGGGCGGCGTCGGCGGTGGTATTGCTCTGCGGAATACATCAGGTCTTATTGTCAACACCTCTCTCAAAGACAACTTTGCAAACGGCGACTACGGCGGCGGCATCTTTACAGAAGGTTGGGCCTCATCGCCGCTTGAATTAACGAACTGTCTGATTACCGACAACAGCGCTTCTGAGGAAGGCGGCGGCCTTGCCTGCAAATTAGGGGCCTGGACACAGTTGACCAACTGCACGGTGGCCGACAATTTCACCGCTGATTTTTCGACCGGCGCCGGCGGCGGTATAAGCTGCAAAGAGGGTTACGCCTACGTCGAGGTGATTAATAGTATCGTCTGGGGTAACTACGCCGCTTACGGCCCTCAAATAGCGGCAGGAAGCCCTCGCGGAAGCGACCCGTATTACCCAATCGCTTACGTTGATGTCGATTACAGCGACATTGAGGGCGGCCCGTGGGCTATTTTTACCGAAGAGCCGGAATTTTTATGGTGGTATTCCACCAGCTTTGACGATGACCCGCTGTTCATCAGCCCCTATCTCGATGAAACGGCATACTATTTAAGCCAGACCGCGGCGGGGCAGGTGGAAAACAGCCCCTGTCTGGACGCGGGTAATAACACTGCTGTTGCTCTCGGCTTGGACGGCTTAACGACAAGAACCGACCAGGTCGGCGATGTTGGCATCGTTGATTTGGGCTATCATTACGCAAAAGCCGCCGAAGTGTCGCAGTATCTGCTTACTATCGAGGTCGTCGATGAAACGGGCGGACAGTTAATCGCGCAGCTCGGCGGCAGCGACCCGTTTATCATCGAGGCCCCCGACAGCCGGTTCGTCAGCGCCGGAGCCGTCGTTTCATTACAGGCGCTCGCAGACGTTGGCTTTAAGATATTGAACTGGTCAGGGACTGATAACGACGCATCCACCGACGTGAATAATACCGTTACTATGAATTCAGATAAGGTAGTCAGGGTCGCGTTCCACCAGTTCCAGTTGACCATCGCCGTAGAGACATCGGGGGGCTTTCCTCCCGACGGCAATATAATCGCGACGGGAGACGGCAACGACCCGTTTACGATTACAGCCAGGGCTGTTCCCGCCACTCGCGATGTGACACCGGGCATGGTTGTTCAGCTTATGGCCGAGGCCGACCCGAATTTCCGTGTTATGAGATGGACGGGCGCCGACGACGACGCGTCAACTGAGCCGAATAATACAGTTACTATGGATTCCGACAGGACGGTCATAGTCGCGTTCGAGCCGGACGGCAAGTATTACCTGGACGTTATTATCATCGGCGACGGCACGGTTACGCCTTCAGGCCGGACGCTTCAGTTCCCGGGCGACCGTGTTACACTCGTTGCCGTGCCCAATAATTCCGCTGACCTAGTTATATGGGAAGGAACCGATAACGATTATTCTGAAGCGAATCGGAACACCGTGAGAATGGACGGGCACAGGCAGGTTACGGTCACGTTTTACAGGCCCAGAATTCTTAACGTCGGCGCCAGCTCCGCTTATCCGACGATTCAGGCGGCCATAGACCAGGCACAACCTAGGGATATAATTCAGATTATGCCTTCTCCACAGTCCTACTACACGCAGGCCGGCTTTGAAATATGGGGAAAGGATATAACGATAACAAGCGTTGACCCATACGACCCGGCCGTGGTCGCAGCAACCGTTATCGAACAGGACTCAGGTCAGGAAGCGACAGTAGGTGCCGCATTGAGGTTCTTCCAGGTCGGTCCGCTTACACGACTGCAGGGAATTACAATAAGGGGGTTCAATGCCTATGGGGGCGATGGAATAGACGGCGAACCTGACGACGAAGACAATCCTCACTACGACGGGGTAAGCGGCGGGTCGTATTATGCAATGGGCGTGCAATGCCAGTACGGCGCCTCGCCGACGATTATAAATTGCGTCATAGATGATTGCTATTTTGAGGGCGGCGACGGCGGAAACGGGGCTGACGGCAGCACCGAGGTAAATGAGGCGACCGGGGTCTCCGAACATCCCGTCGGCGGCAACGGCGGCTGGCCCGGATTTGCGTATGGCGGGGCCGTTTACATCAGCAACACTTACTATGGATGGGACTTTTTGAGTAGCCCAAGCAATCCGACCTTTATCAATTGCACCCTCTCCAACAACAGAGCGATTGGCGGCGATGGCGGCGACGGCGGAAATGGGGGCGGCGAACCGGTTTATGGACGAGGTGGAAAAGGCGGCGGCTGGTATTACCCTGAAAGTGCTAACGTTATATGGGAACCAGTTTCAGGATACTACGATGGCTATGGCCGCTTACCGAAAGACCACAGCGGTCTCGGCGGCGCGGTTTTTATCGACAGAGACAGCGCACCGAAATTTGAGAAATGTTCCTTTATAAACAACCGCAGTAACGGTGGTCTAAATGGAATCACAGGCCAGAATGGCTGGCTTCCCAACTTAAGACAAGAACCGACTGTAAATTACAGAATAGATACTTTGGGCGGGGCCATTTATATGGCGACGGGCAGTTCCGCCACGTTCAATAATTGCGTATTTGCCGACAATGTCGCCGACCCCTGCAAGCTGCCGGCCGTCAGCGACGGATTTGTCAGCTTCGGCGGGGCGTTGGCATTAGAAGACGGCGCGACGGCTGCGTTGCGGGACTGCATATTCAGCAGAAACCTCGCGGACGTTGGCGGCGGCGTCTTCTCGTCACGGTCGGATATCGAAATCTCGGACAGTAACGTGTCATCCAACAGGGCCATCCACGGCGGCGGACTGCTTGTCAACGGCGGATGGGGTGAAGTCAACAGAAACATCTTTACAGGCAACGACGCAAACGCCGCCGGCAGCGTTGGCGGAGCCATAGCCATATTCGGAGCGACTGTCGATATTATCGACACTGTTATAGCCGACAACAATTCGCTGGGCCACGCCGGCGGTATTTATGCCTCCAGCCGGCTGGTTGACGGCGGTGAGCCGGACCAGAATAACTCTGTCTTCGTCAAGAACTGCCTGATTACCAAAAACAGGGGATTACTCGGCGGCGCCGGTATTGCGGCTGTATGGCACAGCGACGCCAACATTGTCAACTGCACAATAACGGGCAACAGCTCGCCCGGCGGAAGGGGCGGCGGCCTGTATTGCGCTTACGGCAATTACACAAACGTTCTGAACAGCATTATCTGGGGCAATTCCGCTATAGTAGGCAAGGAGATAACGGTCGGCATCGCGGAGAATCCGTCCGTAGTGGATGTAAATCACAGTGATGTGAACCAGATTGCCGGCTCGATATCATACGACCCGGGCTGCGTCCTGAACGTGGATGCCAACGTCATAAGCGCAAATCCGCGGTTTGTTAGCGCTGACGCAAATAACTATCACCTCAGCCAAGTCGCAGCGGGGCAATCTATAACAAGCCCCTGCGTTGACGCGGGCGCCGACCTTGTAAGCAAGTTCGGCCTGAGCACATATACGACGCGGACGGATAACGTAAAAGACAGCGGTATCGTCGATATGGGTTATCATTATCCGCTGGTCGGAGGATGCCTGTTGTTTGATTACAACGGCGACGGCATTGTGGCATTTGAGGATTTCGCTCATTTTGCGTTGTCCTGGCTGGAGATGGATGAGTACGATTTGGATGAGTTCTCGGACTGCTGGCTGTTTGGAGAAAGGATTTCCATCGGCGAAGACACAACGCCGCCTGAGCCGGACCCGATGCAGTGGCAGGTTGAGCCCAATATTGCGTCGCTTACGTCGATTTCAATGATTGCGAAATTAGCCAGCGACGACAGCGGAGGCCAGATCCAGTATCAGTTCGAGGAAACAACGGGCAACCCCGGCGGAACCGACAGCGACTGGCAGACAAACCCGATGTTCACGGACATCGGCCTGCAAGCCGGCTACGAGTATTGCTACAGGGTGAGGGCCCGCGATGACTCCAACAACGCTACGGGATGGTCTAACACGGTGTGCGTAACCGGCATAGGCAACGCCGACATTACTCCGCCGACGCCGCCTGTGATAATAATTTTACCTGATGTAAACACCCTCAGTACCCCCGACACGAACACCAGCAGCGTTCAATTCTACTGGTGGTTCGGGAATAACTGGTGGCACAAGGTAGTGGTTAACGTTTCGGGCGTTGTTGACGACAGCGGCGGCCCCATAGAGGTCAGGTTCGTATGCACAGACGACAGCAGCTTGAACAGCGACAATAAGATACCAGCAGCGCAGCGTCCGATTCTCGTAGGCACACCGGTTTCCTTGAGTAACGTGGTATATAGTGAAGGGGATTATACGGGCTGGCGGCTGACTTACGACGGCACCAATATTGTCTATGACGTTTACGTGAACCAGTCCTTCGGCACAGGCAGGGAATTGAACTGGAGGGTTTGCGTCAGGGACGAAGCAGGCAACCAGGCCTGCTCGCAGACACATACAATTGGCCCTAAAGGTGTTCCCGGATTGTAGTGTGCAGTTAAAATTCAGTAGAAAAATAAAAGGCTCCGGTAAAAAACGGGGCCTTTTTATTTGCGCTGTGACCGGGGCTATTTAGGCACGCATTGCGGGTTATCCGGCTCGGCATAGCAATCAATCAGCCAGTTTGAAGCCATTTTCGCAAAGTCATAAAAATCGACTATGCAATCGGCGTTCAAATCGCCGGAGAGTTCATAGTCACAACGCCGAACAATGGCTAAACTGAAATATCCGCCTGCCGCAACGGCGACAAAACCCGTATTTGGTTCGGGGATATTACACTGGCCAATATCGTTGTTACCCCAGGCGACAATAGAGCCGTCCGATTTCAGCCCTAAACTGTGGGCTCGATTTACTGAGATAGCCGTAAAATCCGTATTCGGCTCAGGAACACTTCCTGCGCCAGGATGGCCCCAGATGACAATAGAACCATTCTGCTTTAGCCCTAAACTGTGATACTCGCCCGCCGCAACAGCCACAAAATCTGTATTTGGTTCAGGGACATTGCACTGACCTGAGCTATTGTATCCCCAGGCCGCAATAGAACCGTCCGATTTCAGCCCTAAGCTGTGGAGATAACCCGCAGCGACGGATATAAAACTGGCATTTGGCTCAGGGACATTACATTGTCCGAAATTGTTGTTGCCCTAGGCCACAATAGAGCCGTTTGATTTCAGACCCAAACTGTGATACTCACCCGCTGAGATAGCTGTAAAATTCGCATTAGGTTCAGGCACATTACACTGACTAGAGCTATTGCTGCCACAGGCCACAATAGAACCATTTGATTTCAACCCTAAGCTGTGAAGGTAGCCCGCGGCAACGGCCACAAAATCCGTATTGGGCTCAGGGACTGAACACTGGCCATAGTCATTATATCCCCAGGCCACAATAGAGCCATTTGACTTCAGCCCTAAGCTGTGAAGGTAGCCCGCCGCGATGGATACAAAACCGGCATTTGGCTCGGGGACATCGCACTGACCCTCATCATTGCCTCCCCATGCCTTGACAAAATCGGCTTTTGCAGTGACGGACGTAATCACGACGAGGATAATCAACGCCAAAATCGCAAATGAGGTTCTCGTAAACATTTTGACCTCCTTTTCTTTAGTTTAGGAGTTGGTTTGATAAAGATTTCTTTTTTTTGAACTCATCACCTACGGCGGATGCGAGATTTTAAACTGGGGACCTCTTTGATTTAACGAGGATGGTTTTGCCGACCGGTTTGTGGGTGTGTTCATGCTTACTTACCTTTGATAAAATTTCTCCTTGAGGCGCTGATAGCCGAAATGGGCGAGGAGGTGGTCGAGCAGGACGATTGCGGTGTAGTTTTCGGCGACGGGCCAGATACGGGCGGTGATAGTCGGGTCGCGCCTGGTTATAGCGGCTAATTGCTTGTTTTCGAGCGTGTATTTGTCAATCGTATGCTGTGGTTTTGCGATAGTCGGCGTGGGCTTGACGGCCAGGCGAACGATAATGGGCTGGCCGGTTGAGAGGCCTCCCGTAATACCGCCGGCGTTATTTGAATCAAAGACAACTTTGCCGTTCTCGGAGTGCATCTGGTCGTTATCCTGACTGCCGGTCATATCTTTGACGTTCAAACCCGCGCCGACCTCTACGGCCTTGACGGCACCGATACCGAGCATCTTGCCTAATTCGGCGTCGAGCTTGTAAAAGACGGGTTCACCCAGGCCAGTGGGCACGCCTAATGCGACAACTTCAACCAATCCGCCCGCTGAATCGCCGCCGGCTGAGATTTTACTACAGGCCTCGGTCATTGCCTGTGCGGCGTCTATATTGGGGCAGTTTACGATATGGTGAACGCCGTATTTGTCTTTTATCCCGCCTTCGCTCATTTTTGGGGCCTTGTCGCGGATGGCGTCGATTTCTTTCTCGATTTGGGCGAAAACAGCCGCTTTTTCGAGGAATCGCATATCCATATTGACCCGGCCTTTGACGTAGATTTCCTGGTAAAACGGGTCAAGGTCGCAACGCATTTTTTTATAGTTTTCAGTGCATTGAAAGGCCATTTCGTGGTCAATTTCGGGGCATTTGACGCCGGCGATTTCCTTGACATAAGCGAAGACCCTGATGCCGCATTTTCTGAGCACTTTTTTGGCAACGTAACCGGCGGCAACGATAGTTGAGGTGTATCTGCCGCTGAAGATTCCGGCGCCGATTGAATCGTCGTCGGGGCCGTATTTGACAAATGACGCCCAGGATGCGTGGCCGGGTCTCGGCGTGCGGTTGGTGTCCTGATACTGCTTAATATGAATAAAGTGCCTGTCGAGATTCGGTATCAGAATCGTAAGCGGTGTGCCGTTGGTATGGTTGGTGTTGCCCGCTCCCTCGATTGTGTCAGCGGCGTTAAGCCCCGAGTATATAATCGGCAAATCCGGCTCTTTTCGGGGGCTTGATAGCTCATCCGCGCCGGGCTTTCGCAGCAGCAGGTCGCCATAGATTTCCTGCTCGTTCAGCAACATTCCTGGTGGATGGCCCTGGACAACAGCCGTAAGGCCCTCCTGATATGAGCCGCCCGCTACTGTAACCTGGAACATTCTTCCAATGTGGCAACCTATCATCTTGAACTCCTTACCTAAGCTCTAAATCTGCACCGATGCTTTTCATCAGATTAACGTATTCCGGAAAAGTAACGTTCATCGCCTCGGCGGTATCGATGGTGGTGTGGCCGTCCATCGCCATACCAGCGATGGATAACGCCATCACAATACGATGGTCGCCCCTGCCGTTAATCCTGGCTTTCCTGGGTTTACTGTTTCGTATAATCAAGCCATCGGGTAATTCATCGACTGCGACGCCGAGCTTGTAAAGCTCTTCGGCCATACATTTGATTCTGTCTGTTTCCTTGGTCCTGGCCTGAGGGACGTTTACGAGCCGGGTGGTTCCCTCGGCAAAGGCCGCGACAACGGCCATAGCGGGAAGCGCATCCGGCGTTGTATTCATATCTATTTCGATGCCTTTAAGGGGTCTGGCCCTTACGGTAACCGATTTTTTGCCCGCTGTTACATCAGCGCCCATAGCTTTGAGATAATCGACAACGGCCTTGTCGGGCTGGCTGTCGGCGAAATCCAGGCCCTGGAGCGTTACCTCGTCGCCAATGAGGGCTGCTGCGCATAAAAAAAACGTCGCGCTTGAGAAGTCGGCGAGGACTTGCTCGTCGAACGCCTTGTAGCCCTGGCCGCCTTTTATTTTGAAATGGCGAAGGCCCCGTTTTTCAAGTTCGATTTTTTGTTTTTTGAGCCAGTCAACGGTAATTTTTGCGTAACCCGGCTCATTAAGAAGCGGGACGTCGATAATGCTGTCTTTTTCCGCCAGCGGCGTGCATAAAAGCAGCGATGAGAGGTACTGGCTGCTGAAGGCCTCGATTGAGGTTTTACCGCCTTTGAGCCGGCCTGTTATTGCCACCGGCGCCCTTTCGTTGTTGGCGATACTAATGCATTTAGCGCCGAGGTCTTCGAGGGCTCGCATCAATGGACCTATGGGTCTGGATGTGGTTTGCTCGTCGCCCGTGAAAGTTATTGTCTGCCCGGCCGGCGCAAGGGCGGCAGAGCCCATCGCCAGCCGGAGTGTTGTGCCGGAATTTCCTACGTGTATGGCCTCTCTGGGCGTATGGATGCATCCTGCCGTGCCCGTGACCTTCCAGCAGGAGTTTTCAAAGGTATCTATTCGGGCGCCGAGGGCGCGATAGCAACCTACAGCCGAAAGGGTGTCGCCGGAGTTTAGGGGATTGCGTATGGAGCTTTCGCCCTGCGCCAAAGATGCGATTGCGACCGCGCGAATCGTGTGTGATTTCGACGCGGGTATTGTAACCGACCCGTTTAACCGTGATTTACCTGCAATTAACTTCATAATCGGTGATATTTTAACAGATTGCCTGCGGTTTGAAAACAACAGACAGAAAAATACCCGCCGGGCCGGTATGAGGCGGACCGCCGGGTAATATTAGCGTTTAGTTTTAATTCCAGACCGTTATACCGGGCACTTCCTTGCCTTCGGCTGTGGCCACGCGAAGCATAAACTCGAATTCGCCGTAGTCCTGGTCAACCTTAAGCAGGATGAGGTTTTTGCCCTTGTTGAGCTTGACCTTGTATGTTTCCTGGTCCATTTCCATTGAACGGTATTCGTGGGCGATGCCGACCTCTTTATGATTGACCCAGAGCTTGTAGCCGTCGTCAGAGCCGATGCGCAGGTCAACTTCTTTATCAGCGTCGCAATCGAGCCAGCAGGCGGCGTAGCAGAGGACGTCTTCCTGGCCTGGTTCGAGCTTAAGGAAATCGACTGAGAAAAAGTCAATTTCGGAGAACTCAGAAATATACTGCTGCCATTTGACGGCAGAGCCGTCGTCTTTTTTGACTTCGGAACCGAGTGCGGGGGTATAAGCAGCTTCGCCGCCGTAATTT
>JAFGDN010000012.1 GCA_016932095.1 Sedimentisphaerales bacterium | reverse complement strand
CGGCCGAGTGGCGGAATGGCAGACGCTGGGGACTTAAAATCCCCTGTCCTAACGGACGTATGGGTTCGACTCCCATCTCGGCCAGTTCACCGCGGAGTTCGCAGAGACCGCGGAGAAAAATAAAAATAAACTCTGCGCTCTCCGCGTGCTCTGCGGTTAAATGGTTTTTAATGTGAGGTGGTTAAGAAATGGCGAAAAAGGCAACGAAAATAGCTAATGTTAGTGAGCCGAACTTGTTCCGGGAGACGTTTCCCTATACGGACTTTCCACGGGTCAAGCTGGAAAGAAGGACCGTAACGTATGAACTGCCGGAAAAGGTTTGGATAACAGATACGACTTTCCGTGATGGCCAGCAGGCCAGGCCGCCATATACGCCCGAACAGGTCCTCAAAATCTACGACCTGCTTCACAAAATCGACGGCGATACCGGGGTAATCCGGCAAAGCGAGTTTTTCCTGTATTCCGACCGCGACCGCAAGGCCGTCGAACTGTGCAAGGCGCGCGGTTATAAATATCCCGAAATCACCGGCTGGATTCGAGCCGTAGCAGAGGACTTCCGGCTGGTCAAGCAGATGGGGCTTGCCGAGACAGGGATACTGACTTCTGTCAGCGATTACCATATCTTCCTCAAGCTCAAAAAGACCCGCGAGCAGGCGCTTGCGGGCTATCTTGATATTGTCAGGGCGGCTCTTGACCAGGACGTCCTGCCGCGATGCCATTTTGAGGACGTTACCAGGGCTGATTTCGACGGATTTGTGCTGCCTTTTTCAGCCGAATTGCTCGAACTGGGCGAGCAATACAATAAACCCGTGAAAATCCGCTTATGCGATACGCTCGGTTTTGGCGTTCCCTGGGCGGGGGCGACGCTGCCGAGAAGTGTGCCCAAGCTGGTTGCAGGCCTGCGTAAAATAGGGGTGCCTGCCGAGCAGCTCGAATGGCACGGCCATAATGACCTGCACAAGGTCAACGTAAACGCAGCTACGGCCTGGCTTTATGGCTGCTGCGCGGCCAATAGCTCGATTTTCGGAGTCGGTGAGCGGACCGGCAACCCGCCACTTGAGGCGATGGTCGTCGAGCACGCTCAAATAAAGGGTATTACCCCGGGCGTCAACTACGCCGCCATAACCGAACTGGCTGAATACGCCTCAAAAAAGCTCAATTTTGACATCCCAGCCAATTACCCCCTCGTGGGCCGGGATTTCAACGTTACACGCGCCGGCATCCACGCCGACGGCCTCCTCAAAAATGAAGAAATTTACAACCCGTTCGACACCGAAAAGCTCCTCAAACGCCCCGTTCAGGTAGCCATTACGGATAAGACCGGGGCGGCGGGGATTAAGCACTGGATTGAGTCGCGATTTCACATTGAGATTACAAAGCACGACCCACGGGTGATTAAGATAAAAGACAAAATTGCCGCCGAATACGTTACAGACCGTGTGTCTGTGATTTCGGATGACGAGATGCTCACGTGGATGCAGGAGGCGTTCGAGGGCAATATGCCGGCTGAAAGGTGAAACCACAGATACCGGCTGAAAGGTAAAGCGATTGACTGAAAGACCAGTTAAAGCAGTGATGTTTGACATAGGCGATACGCTGTTGAATTTTGGGCGGATTCAGACGATGAGGGTATTTCGGCAAAGTGCCCGTCTGACATACGATTACCTTGTTAAAATGGGCCAGCCAGCGGGCAATTTCCCGTGGTATTGCCTGCGAAACCTGATAGCTGTGCGGCTTTGGAATTTGTGGTCGGATTTTACGGGTCGGGATTTCGACGCATTGTCGCTATTGAAAAAATCGGGTGAAAAACGGGGTTTTAAGCTCGTCGAGGAGCAGTGGCGGGAGGTTGGGTGGTTGTGGTATGAGCCGTTGAGCAGGATAGCGAAAGTTGAGGAAAACATAAAGGAAACGCTGGCCTTGCTTAGCGGAATGGGATTAAAACTGGGGATATTGAGCAATACGTTTATAAGCGCAGGGTCGCTTGACAGACACCTGGCGCAATTAGGCATACTGGATTTTTTCCCTTGCCGGGTTTATTCATACCAGTTCGCGTTCAGGAAGCCCGACATACGGATATTCGAGTCGGCAACGGACAGAATAGGCGAGGCGGCCGAGAACATTCTATTTGTGGGCGACCGCTTAGACAACGATATATGGCCTGCGCTGAAGGCGGGTATGCGAGCGGTATTGAAGTCGGCTTATACGAATACGGGCAAAAATGTGCCGACGGACATTCGGAAAATCGACAGAATCGCGGAGCTGCCGGGGATTATAGAAAAAATTAATAGGGATGACGGAAGACAGAGAACGGAGGACGGAGGACAGAAGACCGAACACAGAAGACGGAGGACAGAAGACAGAATACAGAAGGTAGAAGATAGAAGAGATTTTTTGACACTGATTGACACGGTTTTTTTCAGCCACAGAGCACACAGAGGACACAGAGAAATTTAACCACCTATGAAGAGCTCGAAAACAAGAAAAATATTTTCTTTTCCTCAATATTTTTGCTTCGAGGGCATCCCTTCATATTATTGATCAAGTTCAATCAAAAGTCCAGCATTATATCAATTGAACAGCATTCTTTTTTAACGATAATCCATTATGACATCAACAATCTGATTCATCAAAGGCAATCGTAAAAACGTTGCCACACACCTATTCGGAACTCATCATAAAGACGGTCCATACAGATAATTGAGGCATAGCAAAAAACCGGCCGAGCTCATTCACGGATACGGGACTATCCACAAAGGACGTCCAGTGGTTAAACAGGAACTTCGGCCGGGATAATAACCTCGATGTCGTCAGGATAATCGCGACAAAGCCAAATCCGCTTGTATATGCCAGGCATTTTCATCGAACCGACTGTTTGTTTTCCACATCGCCCATAACACCGTCAGCAGCTTGCGAGCAACCGCGTGACGGGCGTTCGAGGGCATGAACCCATCTTCGAGCATCCTTTCATAGTATTGTCTGAACAGATTATTCTTTTGTTTTATCGCGCTTGCGGCAGCGCCCAGTATCGCGTTTTTCAAGGTCCTGTTGACGGCCCAGGGCAGTTGTAATCTGGCCGGCTTTGGTCTGCCTTTACTGTCCGTGCCGCTGGCGGTTCTCTGAAGGCCGACGCCTGCGTATTTCCACAGTTTGTTTTTCCTTTTGAACCGCCAGGGAGTGTCTAAATAAGCAAACAGCGTTGTTGCCCTGATAAGACCTACGCCTGGAAGCTCGCTCCAGAATTTGATGATTTTATATCTGCCGCTCAATCTGCTTAATTGGCGTCTGGCAATTCTTACCTGCTGTGACGTTGAATCGTAGCCGAGCCATAACATATTCAACTGCGAGGCAAGCGTCTGATTATTTATTTTTGAGAGCCATTTGTTCCTGGCCTTTGCATGTCGAATAATTTGCCGAGGAATTGAAATACCTTGCATCCGGCAGCAGGCGCGAATCTTGTTTATGTTTCGCACAGCGTCCCGAACACGGTCGTGATATAAGCTGACCCAGTGCTTGAATTCTGCGCGGTTCTGGTCGTCACTGTGATATACGGGCCGGAGGAAATTGCCGCGTAACAGACAGGCCAGTTTGGCTGCGTCGATTTTGTCGTCTTTGTCGCCGTCTGAATCGATGAGCTTATTGCGGCGGGGATCGCAAATAATCACCTTATTAACCTTTTTGACGAGGTTACGATATAACCAGCCGGCCATCGGGCCTTCCTCGATAGCTAGATGTTTTTCACCTTTAAGTGAATCGAGGACGTTTGACAATGCGGCGATGCTGGTCGGCAGCTTGTATCTCTGCACGATTTTATTGTTCCTTTCGATTGCCAGTTCTGTGCTGTTGCTGTGCACGTCTGCTCCAATATAATATGTAGTCATTGAGGGCTCCTTTCGTATAAAGGTTCATGTTTACCGCATCATACCTAAGGATGCCCTCTCTTCATATCTTCACGGATAAACTATGAAAGCAGAGCCTCCCGATAAGGTTATTAGACGGGCTCGTATGGTACGGCCCAATTTTATCAACGTGGTCCTG
>JAFGDN010000011.1 GCA_016932095.1 Sedimentisphaerales bacterium | reverse complement strand
TATCAGATTGACTTTGAAGGATGTCCCGGCAGTCAACTTGATGGTTACTCCGACACAACCACAGGAACAACGCGCATGGAAACGGGCAAACCATTGCCTATGTGTAAGGGGGATTGCCCGCCCGGTATGTTCTGCGACACAGATATGACGGCGAATTGCGCGGATGGGACAATCGATATCCGCTGCCGGGTGAGACAAGCCAGCGCCGACCTCAACAGAGACGGCATTGTTGACTTGGTAGATTTTGCCGTCTTAGCTTCACAGTGGTTGACACCCGGCCCATAGTGGCTGAGATTCGTGACCTGTTCTCAGCCAAGCAGCTATACTCGGTGATATTCGCTACGCTTCGTGTCGTCAAACGTCAAGCGTATTTCGGAAAAGCAACCCTGCCATAAATGGCAGGGCTAAACATTAAAGAAACAGCGTTATAGATGGGTCCTCTGTTGCTGGGCCAAGGTGTGCAGCACCAGGGGAGGGCCGGGGGAATAAGGAAACCGCCGAAGGCGGTTTTCAATAATAAAATTGACGCGGGGGAAATGAGAATTTATAGTCAACCTCGTCACCGTCCAACGATATGACGCTATCTCAATGCTCTCTCCGAAAACCAGAATGTTCCCCTTTTCCCTTTTATTTTACCGCAGTGCGTAGAATGGTATTATCTAAAATTATGGTGTAATAAGTTTTGGTATGAAGAATCCTTTATAGAATGAAGGCAGGCGTTTGAAAATGCTAATGAGCTGTTCGATTGTTACAATGCCCGGGTCGTGCTCCACGACTATTCCGTCGCCTTGTCTGTAGGATTTATCAACTCCCTTTGTCTTCGATAAGACCGATTCAATTTCTTTAACGCATTTATCGCAGTTGAATCCACACTCTGGAATCACGCCGGTGCAATCCAAATGAAAAAAAGAACGAGTATTCATTGCCTTATCCTACCATTTCTAAATAACCTCAGGCGGTAACATAATAATGCACAACACGATTTGTCATCAGGTTATTCCGTTGGAGAGAAAGTGTCAAGAACGCTTCGCGAGAGATTAGAGAGGTGAGCAGTTGAAAGGTGAAAAACCGTGTCCCGAAAAAAAGAGCGCGACCGTTTCCGCGCCTTTACTGTTTTCTGTCTTCTGTTTTACCCGTTTACTACTGCCTGTGCCGGCTTGCCTGCCGTCTCGACTCGCCCCTCGCGTCTTCTTGATGAAGATAAGGGCTGAGGCGGAGGCAGGCGTCGGGAGATGCAGGGGCGGCTAAACTAATGTGACCTGTCGAGCTTCGTTTATGGCGGCTAAAGCCCAGCCGGAGCGTGTCAAACAGTCGATACAGGCGCTGATTAAGACCGCTCATACCGGCTATCGAGAAGGTCAAAATCGTTAACAGCGGGCAATTTAGCATTAAAATTACCAATAAAAAACAAAAATTGTTCTTGATTTAGGAAGAACTTTGCCTCATTTTAGTAAAAATTTGTAACGGCCTGACAGGACGTTAACATCAATAGAATTGTGTTTAACGCTGTTACGGTTGTCCATAATAATTTTAACGATTATATGAAGGAGGTTTTATGAATCTACGATATGTCTGTTCAAAAGTTTCGTATTTGGCGATTTTGAGTGTTTTTTTCCTTACCTCATGTAAATCTGCTTTCATTCCACCAACCAGGCAGTATGTACGAACAGGAACTGCGCCTGTAAGCCAGGTCGATAAAATGGCGGTCGTAGCAGATACTTGTATTACAATAGATGACTTCAAAGATTATATTTCGGTAGAAGATTCGCGTAATGTCGAATCATATATGCTTTCCGCCACCAGGAAGTATCTTGAAAATATCGGATATCAGGTATCGGAACAATATATGCCCTTTGTGGGGGGGTCCAGGTCGTCTCAGGTCAAAGTCGCGGTAAAAAAACAGAAGAAAGCCAAAATCGAAGAAATTCCAGCACCTTATTTTATTGAAGAGGGGCTGAGGTCTGACGCGGATTATCAGGCGGCCCTTGAAAGAGTAATCCAGAATGTTCTGCAAGTTGTGCAGCAGAAAGAGAAATCTCCTGAGGAAATATTTAAGTTGAATAGCAACGTGCAGGAGGATTTACAACTTATTAGAGAGCGGCTCCAGACGAGATATGGCCTTTTTGTGATAGGAGACGGGAAAATTGTTTCAGGTATTACATCATTTACACAAGCCATGGTCACGGGGATGGCCACGGGTCTATTGACGGGGGGCATGTTTATATATTCCGCCTGTGAAGTTTCTTATCTTGACACGTATGTGGCAATTATTGACCTTACGCAGGCGGATTTATTATGGTGCAATTCCATGAGGTTGCAATCAGGGGAAGTGTTGGGGCAGAATTATTATTCGAGCTGGGATGAAAGGATTCAAACATATTCCGGCTGGGTCCGGAATATGTTGTTCTATATTCCTGTAAAGGGCGACAAGCTGATTGAAGCGGCTAAAAAGGGTCAAAATGACCTTTTGGAGTGGATGATACTGACTGGGGCGGACGTTAATACACAAGACCAGAACCTGATGACGCCCTTACACTTGGCAGTAAAAGACAATCATTTTGAGACGGTTAAATTCCTGGTAGAAAAAGGAGCGAATATTAATGCTCAGGATGTGGAAGACAAGACTCCGTTACATTATGCCGTTCAAAACGAGCAGCTGGATACGGTCAAATTCTTGCTGAAAAAGAAGGCGAAAGCGGATGTAAGAGATAAAAACGGGGAAACCGCCCTGGACATCGCTTCCAGGAATCAGAATCGTAAAATTATAAAGCTGCTTGATTAAGTGCGAGGGGGTCCGATAGCTTTTTCTTTTCATCAAAAGACCATGGCTGCGAATGTATGCGCCTTCAACAAAGGTGAGGAATATCACCGCCATCGAAAAATGCAGAAAAAACCGTCAACAAGTTGGCGCCCGGCGGAGCAATAAAAAAAGGCGCGGCCGAAACCGAGCCTTTACTCTTCGCAATACGCGATACGCTACTTATTCACCACCGCCTGGGCCGCCGCAAGTCGCGCGATTGGGACGCGGAAGGGCGAGCAGGAGACGTAATTCATTTTGACCTTGTGGCAAAATTCGACGCTTGTCGGGTCGCCGCCGTGCTCGCCGCAAATGCCGACTTCGAGGTCTTTGCGGGTCTTTCTGCCTCGTTCGATACCGAGCTTAATCAGCTCGCCGACGCCCTGCTGGTCGATTGACTGGAAGGGGTCGCCGGGCAGGATTTCCTTCTTAATATAATCGGGCAAAAATCCCCCGATGTCGTCGCGGGAGAAGCCGAAGGTCATCTGCGTCAGGTCGTTTGTGCCGAATGAGAAGAACTCGGCTTCTTCGGCAATTTTATCGGCGACAATCGCCGCACGCGGTATCTCAATCATCGTACCTAATTTGTGACGGATTTTCTTGAGGCCGAATTTAGCAAGCGTCTGCTTATAAACCTCTTTTGCCAGAGCGAGCTGGTTTTTCAACTCCTTAACGTCGCAGACGACCGGTATCATAATTTCCGGGTAGGGCTTTTTGCCGGCTCTTATAAGTTCTGCAGCCGACTCGAATATAGCGCGTATCTGCATTTCGCTGACTTCCGGGTATGTGACGCCTAATCGCACGCCTCGATGCCCCATCATCGGGTTCGATTCGTGAAGTGCATCGGCGCGTTTGGCCAATTCTTCGAGTGAAATATGCAGGTCCGCGGCCAGCGCTTCTAAACGCGATTTTTCGCGAGGCACAAACTCGTGTAGCGGCGGGTCCAACAGCCGAATCACTACAGGAAGGTTGTCCATCGCCTCTAATGTACCCTTGATGTCTTTCTTGACGTATGGGAAAAGCTCCTCGATTGCTTTTTTGCGTTCGTTTATGTCCTTCGATACAATCATTTTTCTCAGGACGAACAACGGCTCATCGCTGCCCTTGCCGTAGAACATATGCTCCGTCCTGAATAGCCCGATGCCTTCTGCGCCTAATTGTCTTGCCTTCTGAGCATCGTCGGGGGTATCGGCGTTTGTGCGGACGCCAAGTTTCCTGATTCCGTCGCAAATCTTGAGGAAGCTGTTGAGTAGTGCGTTTTTCTCGCTGGCGTCGAGCATTGGGAGTTTGCCTTCGTAAAGCAGGCCTTTTGTTCCGTTAATCGTCAGCCAGTTGCCTTCCTTCAGGGTTTTACCGGCGACATAAGCTTCCTTTTTGGTGTAATCGACTTCCAATGCGCCGCAGCCGACGATACAGCATTTGCCCCAGCCACGTGCTACGAGAGCCGCGTGCGAGGTCATACCGCCTCGTGCCGTCAAAATACCCTCTGCCGCTCTCATACCCTCGACGTCTTCCGGGTTTGTTTCTTCCCGGCAAAGGATTACCTTTTTGCCCGACTTTTTCCAATCGACTGCTGACTGTGCTGTAAAGACAATCTGACCGACCGCGCCGCCGGGACCCGCCGGCAGGCCCTTGGCGAGCGGTTTGCTTACCTTTTCCGCTTTCGGGTCAATTATCGGGTGAAGCAGCTCATCAAGCTGGCCTGGCGTAACACGCAGGACGGCTTCTTCTTTCTTTATGAGTTTTTCTTTCAGCATATCGACCGCCATTCGCAACGCGGCAGGGCCGTTACGCTTGCCGACGCGGCATTGCAGCATCCAGAACCGGCCGTTTTCAATCGTAAATTCGATATCGAGCATATCGCGGTAGTGCTTTTCGAGCCGTTTTTGAGTGGAGTATAGCTCCTTGTAGATTTTCGGCATCGCCTTTTCGAGCGATACCAAGTCCTTATTGTGGTCACTTTTCGAATCCTCGTTGACCGGGGCAGGCGTCCTGATACCGGCAACGACGTCCTCGCCCTGAGCGTTAATGAGGTATTCGCCGTAGAAGTGGTTATCTCCGTTACCGGGGTTGCGTGTAAAGGCGACGCCGGTTGCAGAATTCTCGCCCATATTGCCGAATACCATTGTCTGGACGTTTACGGCTGTTCCCCATTCGTCGGGGATACCTTCAATGCGACGATAGCTGACCGCCCGCTTGCCGTTCCACGACGAGAACACCGCATCTATGCCGCCCCAGAGCTGCTCGTTGGGGTCGTCGGGAAAATCCTTACCTAAAATTTCGCTGACCCTGCTTTTGAACAGCTCGCAGAGGTTCTTCAGGTCAATGGCGCTCAGGTCGGTATCGCTTTTATATCCCTTTTGCTCCTTGAGGTGGTCCATTATCTTCTCAAGCTGCCTGCGAATCCCCTGGTCTTCCTTCGGCTCAATACCAGCCGCCTTTTCCATAACGACGTCCGAATACATCATAATGAGGCGCCGATACGCGTCATACACAAACCTCTCATTGCCGCTCTTTTGAATCAAGCCGGGTATTGTCTGCGTCGTCAGCCCGACATTCAGAACGGTTTCCATCATCCCCGGCATTGACTTGCGGGCGCCGGAGCGGACGGATATGAGGAGTGGGTCTTTGGGGTCGCCGAACGATTTACCCATGATTTTCTCGATTTTGCGCATCGCCTCAGCGACTTTTTCCTTGAGTCCCTTGGGATACCTTCGTTTATTCTGGTAAAAATGAGTGCAGACCTCGGTTGTGATTGTGAATCCCGGCGGGACGGGCACGCCGAGTTTTGCCATTTCAGCAAGATTTGCGCCTTTTCCGCCGAGGAGGTTTTTCATTTTCGCGTTGCCGTCGGCCGATTTGCCGCCGAAGAAATACACCATTTTGTTCGCCATTCTATTTTTCTCCTAACCACTTACTGGTAACGACCTTAAAAACAACACTGATGGACACTGATTTTCTGTGTAAATCCATGTCTTTACAACACAAGACAAAGTCCAAGATGATAGCTTTTTCGTTAGCCAGCGTCAAGGCCGATTTCAACTGATTCATCTCCAGTTTTGGTTTAGGCACAAATAAGAAGGTCGGCTCTGTGACGATAAGAGAGTTGTAGAAAAAAGAAGTTAGAACAAGCTTCACAACCCTATCGAAAGGAGTCGAGCTTGAAACGCGAGCCCGCGGTTTTACCGACAAGATTGGCGAGCCGACGATTTCGTCCGAACAGCATCTTGTTCTGCACAACATCCTTGAGCGCCAACCAAGCCCGTCAAACAGCACATCGCTGTTTTACGGCAGTCGGGTGAAGATAAGACGCGGCGCCTGATGACCAATCTGGAAAAGCTTGGGGCAAAACAATGCTTAATACCGCTTTACCCGGCTTACATTACTTGTTAAGGAACTTGAGAAATGAGATACTACTTTAAAACTGGGGATGAGTCAGACGATATTTACGCTATAATAAACGTCGATGTTTGTCGATGAGGCGAAAATCCGGATAAAGGCGGGCGACGGCGGCAACGGGTGTGTGGGCTTCCGGCGGGAAAAATATATTCCCAAAGGCGGCCCCGACGGCGGCGACGGCGGAAAAGGCGGCGACGTCTTTTTTTTAGCCGATGAAAACCTCGATACCCTGATGGATTTTACAGGCAAACACAATTGGAGCGCCCAGGACGGAAAACCAGGCCAGGGAAGCAATAAATCAGGCGCAGCCGGCAACGATTTGATTATCCGTGTGCCGCCGGGAACCCTGATTTATGACACCGACCTCGACTTATTGCTGAAGGACCTCGACGAAGTCGGTATGAAGGTCTGTATATGCCTTGGCGGTCATGGCGGCAAGGGCAATAAGGCGTTTGCGACGTCGGTTCACCAGACGCCCCGATACGCCGAACCCGGCAAGCCCGGGCAGGAAAGAAACCTTCGACTGGAGCTGAAGCTCATCGCCGACGTCGGCTTAGTCGGCATGCCTAACGCGGGTAAAAGCACCTTGATTTCCCGGTGTTCGAAGGCACGCCCAAAAATCGCCTCATATCCTTTTACCACCCTTGAGCCGGTCCTCGGTATCGTGGAATTGTCAAATGAGCGTCGATTGGTTATGGCCGATTTGCCCGGTCTTATCGAAGGCGCTCACAAGGGAACCGGTCTTGGCTTTGAATTTTTGAGACACATCGAAAGAACGCGTATCATCGTTCACATCCTCGATATAATGCCCGCCGACGGCTCAGACCCCGTGAAAAACTACCGCCAGATTCGCAAAGAACTGGAGGAATACAGTGAATTGCTCGCAAAAAAAGCGGAGGTCATCGTCGCCAATAAAATCGACCTCGACCCTGAAGGAAAAACGGCGAAGAAACTACGGAAGCAATTAAGGCATCGCATTTATCCGATATCAGCCGTAACGGGCGAAGGTATAAAAGACCTCTGTGAAACCTTGTGGCTTAAAGTGAAAAAAGTGAAGACCTAATCTGACTTATGGAAGGTGCTCCAAATCCGCTATATCCTGGTGTCTGGCTGATGCCTTTTTATTATTTTTCAGGTGAGGCAAGCTGATTATATTGGTTTTGACGCCATCAAGCTCCGCTGTTACCCTTTGAGCGTAACATTCATCGAAACCGACGCCGGAAATCGTTGTAGCGATTTCAATCCTGAAAGGCGGCACGCCCATACGAATGATTTGCTTTTCCTTCAGGAACAAATCCGGCGATAAATCCGGCGGGTTAAAACCAAACTCTTTCAAGACGGCAACTACTTTATCGGCGTTGGCGGGATTCATCGCAATCCAAATATCCATATCGGCGGTAGCACGAGGGTAGCCGTAATAGCCAACCGCATATCCGCCGATAAGCAAATACTCGACCTTATTGGCGTCGAGTAATTTCAAAAAATCTTTGAAGTCGCGAGGTAGTCGGGTCGTAGCCATAAATAATCTGCCGCATTAATTCTACGGCCTCCAGACGCTCTTCAGGGGTTTTTGACAGCCAGTATTCCTTGTCATCCGACGGGTCATAAAGCGACGTTACTTTGAAAACGTCCCTTCGCACTTTTGGAAAATCAAACTCAGCCATAATATAATTATATAGACATAGCAGTTGAAAAACCAGCCATAAATTGACAGGCCGCGTATAATAAGGTAGAAGAAAATACTATGAATTTAATAGCGATCGACATAGGTAATACCAATATCGCAATCGGGCTGTTTCTCAAGGGAGAGGAGCAGTTTGTAAAATCGGTCCCGGGCGAATCGACGGCGGAATTAACGCAATTTCTGAAATCCACCTGGGAAATGATACCCGTCGCGAAAAGCTCGAAAGAAGGCAAACGCGACGGAGTTCTCGTCGCAAGCTCGGTAAAATTCGAATGGACCGAAAAAGTCCGTGACATCGTCAAACAATCCCTAGGCGAAAAGATACTCCTGATAAGCAAAGATATTCCATACCCGATTGAGCTATCGATAAAAGAGCCGCAAAACATCGGTGCGGACCGGGTTTTGGCGGCTTCGGCCGCTTACGCGGTCGCCGAGCACGCGGTTGTCGTCGCGGATTTCGGCACGGCTGTTACAATCGACCTCGTCGATGACCGCGGTGTTTTTTGCGGCGGAGTGATTTTCCCCGGCTTTGAAATGTCCGCAAACGCCCTGCATAACGACACGGCTCAATTGCCCAAAGTTACGGTGAAAAAACCCGACTGGCCGTTCGGCAAAAATACCGTCGATGCCATTAACGCCGGTTTGTATTACTCGGCCATTAGCTCATTGCAGGAAATCGTCCGCCGATACGCAGAAACCCTCGGAACCTGGCCGCAGACAATTATTACCGGCTCAGGCGCCAAACTAATTAGAGATGACTGCGAATTCGTTGATAATTACGTGCCCAACCTTGTTATCAAGGGCATTGCCCTTGCCTACCGTAAATTCCTCGAATCGAGGGAGTAGCTAAAATTATGCCAGCGTTTGCCGCTGTAATGACAGGCACAGGAACAGGCGCAATCGCCACGATTCAGATTTATGGCGATTCGGCGACAGACATCCTGAAGCAGATATTTGTCCCCCAAACCCAAAAAACGCCTGAATATAACACAGGACAAATCCTGTTGGGCACAATCACATACGGAGCCGAAACAATCGACCAGGTAACAATCGGCTGCGAAGCTGCCGATACCTTTGCCATCAACTGCCACGGAAATCCCCTTATCGTCGAAGGTATTATGCAACTGCTCAAAAAACAGGGGGTCGAATTGATAACAAGCGAGCAATTACTCATCAGGACAGCCGCTGAAAGTAATACAATCGCCCTTGAAGCTAAACTGACCCTGCCGAAGGCCAGAACAATCGAGGGAACAAAACTAATCCTTAATCAAATCGATTCCGGTTTAACAGCCGTCACGAAAAAATGGCTGGCAAGTCCGCCGGATAAAATCAGGGACGACGCCAAAAAAATCATCCAGTCAAGCCAAATCGCCAAATTTTTAGTTTTCGGCTGTCGAATAGTCCTGGCCGGCCCGCCGAGTTCAGGCAAAAGCACCCTGCTTAACAGATTGGCCGGAAGCCAAAAGGCAATAGTAACCAGCATTAAAGGCACAACCCGCGACTGGGTTTCCGCTGAATGTCGAATCGGCGAACTGTCGATTGAGCTGATTGATACGGCGGGATTTGGTGAGCGACCTGCCGATGATATCGACAAGGCGGCTCAACGGGCGACGGCTCATATTATAAATCAGGCCGACCTGATATTGCTGGTACTTGATAACAGCGAGCCGGTCGAACAGCTAACCGATGGCCTGATGAAGAGTACCGCCGGCAAAAAGATTTTGACCGTCATCAATAAATCCGACCTTCCGGCCCGATTCGACGCCGCCAGATTGTCCGGCAATCTCACTTCCTGTGGCGTTCAAACCAGCGCCCTGCTGGGAACCGGTATCGACGCTCTCTCTGAAAAGATATGCGAAATCACAGGCGTTAAAACCTTCGATTCGCAGCAGCCGATATATTTTACACGCCGACAACAGGAGCTTGTGGCGAGCTTGGCAAACGCTTATTCACAAGACAAGGCCCGCATGATTATCACGGAGTTGTTATCCGGCCGCTTGTCTGTATAATCAGCCGATATGGTCAAAAACACCGACAATCTGACGCCCGCGATGAGGCAGTTCCATCTGTTCAAGCAGAAATATCCGGATTGCATACTCTTTTTCCGGATGGGCGACTTCTACGAAACCTTCTATGAGGACGCCAAAACCTGCTCGAAGGTCCTCGGGCTGACGCTTACCAGCAGGGACAAGGGAAGCGAAAGCCCCGTTCCCCTGGCGGGCGTGCCCTGGCACGCCGTTGACGGGTATCTACGAAAAATGCTCCAGGCCGGCTACAAGGTCGCGGTATGTGAGCAGATTGAAGACCCCAAAACCGCCAAGGGCCTTGTCAAAAGAGATGTCGTCCGCGTCGTTACTCCAGGCACGCTCACAGATGATGTATTGCTGGAAGCAAAAAAGGATAATTTTTTGGTCGCCGTCTGGCAGACAAGCTCGCTCTCGGCGATAAGCTGGGTTGACGTATCGACGGGTCATTTTTTTGTCCAGCAGCTTAATGAGCAGGAAGTGCTCGACGAAATAGTCCGGCTGAATCCTGCCGAGTGTTTATTGCCCGATAGAAGAGGCGAGCTGTTCGAGGCACAGTCAAAAAAGCTGGCAAAAGGCATCGGCGAATTGACCGGGGCGGCGATTACAGAAAGGCCGGGCTGGTATTTCGACCCATATCAGGCCAAACAGCGATTGCTTAAGCACTTCGGCACGACGACTCTCGAGGGCTTCGGGATAACCGATACTAACGGTATAATCTTACCCCCGGCAGGAGCGCTTATCGAATATCTCAATGAAACGCAAAAAACCACGCTGGCCCATATATCGAGCATTAAAAAGGTCAGCCGAAAAAAATTCCTGCAAATCGACTACACGTCTCTTCACGGCCTTGAAATCCTGCGAACAATTCGCACTGAAGGCGCCAAAGGCACGCTGCTCGATACGCTCGACCAGACCCTGACGCCGATGGGAGGCAGAATGTTTCGAAACTGGCTTTGCAGACCGCTTTGCGATTTACAGGCAATCGAATCGCGACAGGATGCCGTGGCGGAATTGAAGGATAGCGATAATCAATTAGCGCTGACTCGTAAATTACTCGCCGATATCGCCGACCCTGAACGAATCGCCGCTCGAATCGCCACCGCAAGAGCAATGCCCCGCGACCTCGTAGCGCTTGCCCAAACCCTGCGGCAGGTCCCGAACCTTCGAGAAACGCTCGCTAAATTAAGCGCCCAATTATTGATGAACCTGTCGAATCAATGCGACAGTATGGATGAGCTTGCCGATTTGCTGGAATCGGCGATTGAGCCGAATTGCCCCATACGGGTAACTGACGGCGGCGTGATGCGTTCGGGATTCGATAAGGAACTGGACGAATTGCGCTCAATCTCGCGCGACGGCCAAAGCTGGCTTGCGGAATATCAGAAAAAACAAATCGAGCTGACCGGCATCGACCGGCTCAAGGTCGGTTTTAACCAGGTCTTCGGCTACTATATCGAGGTCAGCCGGTCTAATGCCGACAAGGTCCCCGCCGATTATGTCCGCAAGCAGACGGTCAAGAACGCCGAAAGATACATCACCGACGAGCTGAAAAAATATGAGACCCGGGCGCTGGGCGCCGAGGAAAAGGCCTTGGCCCTCGAACTGAAACTGTTCGAGGAAGTCCGCGTTCGGGCCGCCGGCTTCATACATCGACTTCAGGCCCTGGCCGACACAATCGCACAGTGCGATTGCCTCTGTAACCTTGCCTATATCGCCAAACGCCGCGGCTACATCAGGCCAAAAATAACGACGAGCAGCGAGCTTATCATAGCCGACGGCAAACACCCCGTTCTGGCGGAAATTTTAGGCGCAGAATTCGTCCCGAACGATATCGACCTCGGCAACCAGTCCGGCGACGTTATGATAATCACAGGCCCTAATATGAGCGGCAAAAGCACATACATAAGGCAGGCCGCGTTACTGGTTCTGATGGCGCAGGCCGGCTCGTTTGTGCCCGCCAAAGATGCGACTATCGGCCTTGTTGACCGCATCTTCACCCGCGTCGGTGCATCCGATGAGTTGATTCGAGGCCAGTCAACCTTTATGGTCGAAATGACCGAAACCGCAAACATCATCAATAACGCCACCTCGAAATCGTTAGTAATCCTCGACGAGGTCGGCCGGGGCACAAGCACCTACGACGGCCTGTCGCTTGCCTGGGCAATCACCGAGCACGTCGCCAATAAAATCAAATGCCGCACCCTTTTCGCCACTCATTATCACGAACTGACCGAGCTTGCGGAACTATTCAGCAATATCAAAAACTGTAACGTAGCCGTGCGGGAATGGATGGATGAGGTCGTTTTCCTCCACAAAATCCTGCCCGGCGGCACGGACAAATCCTACGGCATTCACGTCGCTAAATTAGCTGGTATCCCTAAACCTATTTTGGAACGCTCGAAGGAAATATTAGCTGAGCTTGAAACCGCCTTCCAGAAAGAGGCCGCCGGCTCGCATTTAGCCAAAAACAAGACCAAAATCCCCGACGCCGAAATACTTTTCGTCCAGAAACACAAACCCGTCTTAGACAAGCTCGCCTCCGTCGATGTGAATAACCTCACCCCCATCGAGGCAATTAATTTATTAAATAAAATAAGAGAAGAGATTGTAAACAGTGGAGGTGAACATTGAATAGGGAAAAACTTTTTTCAGCTAAAATTGCCGGCTTTAGTGCGGGGGGAATAACCTTAACTGTCGGCACAATGACATTCATAGACGCCCGACTCCCTGGGCACATTTGGTTCGGTGATAGACAATATCCAATGGGCTATTGGATCCTCTTGATAGGCCCTGTAATCTTCTTTGGGATGTATATGCTTTCTATGATTCCGCGCACAGTGGGCAGAAAAACTACGCTATCCTTATCATTCTTCGCCGCTATTTGCGCAGTTTCCTTATTCAATTTTCTTCCAGAGTTTCCTCACGGTAATCTTGGACTATGGTCGCTCTTGTTTTTTATTGGTGATTCCATTTCATTCTGGATTCATCATTTACCTCTCAAGAGTAACTACATCAATGAGTCTGCAATATTAGAGCAAGCAAGAATAGAGATGGTTAAGGAAACACTCGTCTTCTGGCGAACTTTGAGTTTATCACTTGCTGTGGCCTTCTTAGCCATTTTAATACCATGGTGTGTTTTTATATGGGACTTTCCGGCAAATGTAACGACCGAACCTAAAGAACAACTTCTGCTTGCATATAGTGCTGCCATACAAATGGCATTTTTCTCACTTTACTTTATATTCTGCCCACTTCTGGAGGGTATTAGGAAATATCAAGCAGCCGCAGATATGCTGTTGCGGATGAAGAAAGCGGACATGGGGGAACACCAACCGAATTATTCAACTGCTGAACCGAATAAAAAATGAAATCCAGCCAAAATGACATCTTTAAGCCTGTTCTATCGCCTGTGGATAAATAAAGTTTTCGTATTCATCAAAGAATATCTCAAGAAACACCTTAAAATAATTATCAAGCAACTCTGATATCGATTTGTTTGTTTCTTTAATCTCTTTCCTATACTTGCGCCTAATCTCTTTGTACTCGGCATCTTTAACTTTACCCAAATCTTTTGGGAATTTTTCATCCACGCTCGCTGCTCTAATCAATGCCTCTATAATGATTAAGCGATCAATATCCGGATCCTCATATTCTTTCTCATGGACATGCATCCCTCTTATCCTTAATATTGGCTGCAAACAGTTTTCTATATCCTTAAATAAAGGTTTAACCAATCGTAGCAAAACACTGTATCTTGGATCGGCCTTGTACCACTTTCGCGCCTTATTTAAATATGCGCACAATCTTTCCTTAAAGATATAGACAGAATTCATATAATTTGCGACGTGGTATTTGAGGTGCGAGATGCGATTGATATTGGTATCGGCGTATGGAAATCGCCCGATATATATTTCAATATCCTTAAGACCCTCGTAAGCAATAGAAATTTCATTATATGCGAAAAATACCTTTTTGCAGAAAAGATCTCGAGGAGAAGCCTGCCGATTAATAATCCTGGGGACGCTGTCACCAGAAACCTCATTCAAAAGAACTGTCCAAAGCTCCTCCGCATGTTTTTGGACTATGGGTTCCGTAATTTTCTTTATCTGATTTATAATATGAGTTTCAAACGTAATTTGTGCGCCCATAGTTTTATTCACTCCGCATAACTTCCAATGTCAACTTTTTCACTCAAGCCCGCGGCTTGCCCAATTTAGTCACGTAGGATAGGGTTAAGCCCATAAAATTCTTCTGCCCTCCGTCCTCTGTCTTCCAACATCCGATTTTTCACGGTTTGTAATACTGCATTGCCTCCGGGATTAGCTTCTTGATATTGTTGATTCTCGTCGAGTCGGCGGGGTGGGTGCTGAGCAATTCCGGCGGTTTTGGGCCTTTGCTTGATGCAGCCATTCTCTCCCAGAAACTAATCGCCTCGTTGGGATTATAGCCGGCCATCGCCATAAAAATCAGGCCCATCCTGTCGGCCTCATTTTCGTGCAGCCGGCTGTAAGGCAAAAGCACGCCGACCTGCGTTCCTATCCCGTAGGACATTAAAAACAGATTTTTCGTCTGCTCCGGCTTATTGGCAAGCGCCTCCGACAAAGCTACACCGCCCAGCTCAACGATAAGCCCCTGCGACATACGCTCCGAGCCGTGCCTGGCGATGGCGTGCGCGATTTCATGCCCCATCACTACCGCCAGCCCCGCCTCATTTTGCGCAACGGGCAACAATCCCGTATAGACAACAACCTTGCCGCCTGGCATACACCATGCGTTTACGTTGGGGTCCTCGACAAGATTGAACTCCCACTGGTAACTGCTGATTCGAGAAGAAAGGTTATTCTCTGCGCAGTACTTCTCAACGGCCTTTTGAATCCTGACGCCGACGTCCTTTACCATTCGCGTCTTCTCGGTATCGGCGCTGAGCTTGCTGGCCGAGAGAAATTCATTATACGACTGCAGCGCCATAGAATTCATCATCGAGTCGGGAACGATATTGAACTGCTTTCGCCCCGTAATCGCTACCTGCGAGCACGATGATTGCAGCATTAAAACGCAGCACAAGGCGATAGTTTTTAAGGTTAATTCACGCTTCATAATATTTCTCCTTTCTTGCAAAAAACTCATCTCACCAGAATTTTATCCGAAATCGCACTATTTGCAAGCATAAGGATTCGTGTAATTTTGTGGAGTCCCGATTTATCGGGACGATAAGGGAAGCGCTTACTTTCTAACGCGGTAAATCTGTTGGTTTTCGTCCCAGTAGAGGCGTGAGTTGTTTTCCTGCAACCATATTTGCCACTTATCCGCAGGCAGGACAAACGACTCCTGGACAAGGTTGACATCCTCATCTATCGGCTGGTTCCTGACCCATTCCTGCAAGTCCTTTTCAATCACCGATAACGGTTTGCCGTAAACTTTTTCCAGCGTTGCCACGCCGTTCGGGTCGTCGGTTGCCTGTCTTAACTGTCCGACAAACTCTTTGAAAAGACCTTTTTTATGAAGAAAGAGCATCAACGCTCCAGCGATACCCTGGTCAGGCATATTTGTCGTAACAAGGTCGTCGAGAGATAGCCATTTCACGAATTTTTTAGTAATGGGGAATCGCCAGTTGCTGAAATAGCCAAACGAGATATTCAGTTCGCCGTCCTCGTCGAAATGGCCGATGAATTTCTCGAAGAATACACAAATGCCTTCTTCAGCCCATTCCGCCGGGGGCCTCGCGAAGCTTGTCCTTATGTAATGATGCACCAGTTCGTGTGTCGTTGTCCCAAGCCCTGATTCGCGGTTGACCACGATAATATTCGACCACGTGCCCATATAGAAACCGTAAGGCGTACGGGGACCGCGAACGCTGAGCATATACGGACCGTAACTATTGACATCGCTAAACAGATAAACTTTAAGCGGACGTCTCTGGCCGATTTCAAAATACTCCTTATTAAAGTAATCGTAAAACCCCTCGAAGAAATTCTCATAATGCCTCAGCGTCTTTTCGTCCACGTCGGCGTAAATATGGAAATGCTCGGTTTTGCTCTGCCTGGCAAGCGATTTCGGAGCCCTTCTCAGGCCGTATGTATAGTCGATATACAGCAGCGCCAGCACGCACAACACGCTTATAGCCAGCAGTTTCGCTATCCTAATTAAACTGAACTGTCCCGTTTTCATTCAAATCATATCGGAATAACCGGGCGATGAAATCAGCGTCCTTCGATTATTTTACAGCCGATTTGCCCGCCAAAGCCCCTGTTGACCAGCAAATCTGCAAATTATACCCCCCGCAGGGGCCGTCAACGTCGATTACCTCGCCGGCAAAAAACAAACCGGGACATATTTTGGATTGCATCATCTTCGGGTCGATTTCATTTGCGGCGACGCCGCCCCGTGTGATTATCGCCTCATCAATCGGCCTTGCCGCCGAAATCGAAAGCGGGAACTTCTTTAACAACCAGACGATTTCACGTCGCTGTTCTTTTTTCAACTGGTTGGCGGGCGTCTCGGCTAACCCGGCCAGCCGGCAAAGAAAACCTGCTACTTTCTTTGGAACAACGTCAAAAAGAATGTTGACAATGATTTTTCTCGAATACTGTAACAGGCGGTCAACAAGATATTCCTCAAGTTTGGTTTCATTCATCGACGGCAGCATATCGATAAAAATTTCAATCGGCTTTTTAGCTGGTAAATAATCGGCAAGCTCCCTGCTCAAATCGAGCACTGCCGGCCCGCCAATGCCGTCCTGTGTAAAAATCATCGGGCCTTTTACGCAAACTTTTTTGTCTTCGACTTGAGCGGTTATTTTCACGCTATTGAGCGACGTGCCCGCCGGTTCATTCGTCCATTTTTCCACTGTTATCAACGGCGCAAGCGCCGCCTTCGGCTCAACTATTGTATGGCCAAGCGATTTTGCGAGTTTGAAGCCATCGCCCGTTGAGCCGGTTTGCGGATAACTTAATCCGCCTGTTGTGATAATCACTTTTTGGGCCGCCAAAATCTCCCTGCCGGCAAAAGCAGCAAAACCGTTGTCTCGTTTCTCTATTCTCTCAATCCCCCTGCCAAAGATAAACTCTACATTCAGTTTCTGACATTGACTAAGTAAAGCGTCCCGAACGTCGCTTCCTCGCTCGCCCGTGGGAAATACGACGCCGTTTTCTTCCGTCTTTGTCGCAAGCCCCAAATCCGAGAAAAACTCAACCGTCGCTTGCGGCGAAAATTCATAAAGTGAGTGGCGAAGAAACCTTCCGAATTTGCCATAAGCACGGATAAAATCTTCGACCGTTCCGGTATGCGTCAGATTGCACCTGCCCCCGCCCGTCAAAAGCAGTTTCTCTCCGGCGGCCGCATTTTTTTCAATCACAATCGTTTTCGCACCGCTTTGAGCAGCAAAAATCGCCGACATCAAACCCGCCGCCCCCGCGCCAACTATGCAAGCTTTTGTTTCCATAAGGTTGGCAGAGTGTAGCCGAGTCATTTTACTATGTCAAAGACGACTATTGTAATTCAGCCGGATACGCATAAGATAGCCGGCAGGAATTATGTGCTCAAATCGAACCAAATATTGCTTTGTAATCCTGCTCGCTCTGACGGCTATAATCGCAACGGCTGCTGCCGGCGACAAAAAACCGGCGGCTGAGCCGAGTTTATATATCGCTTCCGGCCAGCCGAATAGCATTATCGTAAAAGCCGAAAAGGCCAACCTGCCCCGAAAAGACGGGTGGAAAATCGTGGTTGTGACGCACGGCTGGTTTGAACGAGACCTTTGGCCGAAAGATTTGGCATTGATGATAAATGACAAGGTCGATAACAATGATTGGCTCTGCGCCTGGTTTGACTGGCGAAAAGAGGCACAAGTGCTCAATCCGAGAGACGCCGCCCAGTATGCACGCGATAAAGGCGGGCCGCTCCTCGCGGAGAAGATTCTGAAACTCTTGAAAAATCCTCAGCATATTCACCTGATTGGCCACTCAGCCGGTTCCTGGGCTATCAGCGAGGCCGCCAAAATATTAGCAAAACAGACCAAAGCAAATATACACCTGACGTTTCTCGACGCCTACGTTCCCCTCGGCTGGGACGCAAACGAGCTCGGCAACATTTCGAACGAGCCGAACCGTGTTTACTGGGCAGACCACTACCTCACACAGGATATTACACTGAATGTTACCAATCGCCTGCTTCTTCACGCCCACAACGTCGATATTGGCGAAATAACCCCCGGCCTCAAAGACCACAAATTTCCATACCACTGGTATCCGGCGACCGTCCTCGGCAAATACGCCCCAAAAGACAAATACTCCGGAAAGAAACTTTATTGCACATCCGGCGACGTCGAATATGGCTTTGCCCGCTGCCTCGAAGCGGGAGAGAACAACTGGCAGCAGTCCCTGAAACTGCCTATGGGTAATGAGTCAGTGAATGTAGAAAAGCCCAAAGAACCGCAATAATTAAGAAACAGCAGAAGTTTGCAATCAATCAAACCGTCTGTATAATGTGCGTCTAATCCTTTGAAAACAATCGAATTAGAAAGGTCAAAATGGCTAAACTGGTAAGTTTATATGAATCTGACATTGAACGATTTAACGATTGATACAAAGGAAATAGATTTCGAACTACTATTAGAAGATTGGCGGTGGCTGATTGGCAATGATGTGTTTCCTTTACTCGTTAGCGCTCTCGGTGATATTTTTTTAAGTCGACCAAATGGACATGTCTTCTGGCTTGATACCTCCTGTGGAACGTTTACGGAGGTAGCTGAAACAATCGAGAAATTCAAAAAAATGACCCTATAACCAGAAAAAGCAGAAGAATGGTTTATGTGTTCGTTAGTTGCAGCTTCAAAACTTATAGGGAAGCATTTAAAACCGAAGCAATGCTATAGCTTTTCTATTCCGCCATTTCTCGGTGGAAAATATGAAGTAGAAAATCTTGAGACTATAGACGTATATGTACACTTTAGTATATCCGGGCAACTTTCTCACCAGTGCAAAGACCTTCCGGATGGGACAAAAATTAAAATCAAGATTGTGGCCCCCCCAAAAAAATGATCCTTTCTGTGAAATTCTATATTGCTATCGATTTAATAATATTTACAGATAATGAAAATGCCTGAATGATAACATCCTCTAAATTTTGGGATACTTTTGCGAGTATTTGCATTAAGTCTTAGCTTTTGTATAATCATGTCTTCTAAAGTTTTTACAAACTGCATGAATCCGTCAAAGGCGGAAAAATTATTGAGGTCAAAATGGCGAAGCTGACGAAACTTGAGGATATCGTATCGTTGTGCAAACGGCGAGGATTCATATTCCAATCCAGTGAAATCTACGGCGGGCTGGCAAGCTGCTACGACTACGGGCCGCTGGGCGTTGAGCTGAAAAATAACGTCAAAAAGGCCTGGTGGAAAAGCGTCGTCCAGATGCGGGATGACGTAGTGGGTATCGATTGCTCAATCCTTATGCACCCCCTTGTCTGGAAGGCCTCGGGCCACGCCGACCAGTTCGCAGACCTCATCGCCGAATGTAAAAAATGCAATACCCGCACTCGCATTGACCACTTAAAAGACAAGCCAAACGAATCAGCAGAGGAGCACACCGAGCATATCGCATTGGCCGCTGCCGCCGCCGGCGCACAGGATTTAAGCAGAAAGGTCTGTCCCGCCTGCGGCGCGGTCGGCAATTTCACCCAGCCGATGCCATTCAACCTGATGTTCGAGACCAATATGGGAGCTAACGTCGATGATTCAATGACACTCTTTTTGCGGCCTGAAACCGCGCAGGGCATTTTCGCCAACTTCAGGAACGTCCTCGATTCAACTCGGGTCAAAATCCCATTCGGCATAGCGCAAATCGGCAAGAGTTTCCGCAACGAGATAACAACCAAGGCGTTCATTTTCAGAACACGCGAATTCGAGCAGGCCGAGCTTGAGTTCTTCTGCGCACCCGGCACCGATGACCAGTGGTTCGTGCACTGGAAACAGCAGCGTTTCAACTGGTATTTGAACCTCGGAATAAAGAAAGAAAACCTGCGTTTCCGCGAGCACGAAAAAGACGAATTGGCCCATTACGCAAAGGGCTGCGTTGACGTCGAATACAAGTTCCCATTCGGCTCAGGCGACTGGCAGGAATTAGAAGGCATCGCCAACCGCACCGATTACGACCTTCGCCAGCACCAGCGAGGTATGCGAACGCTCAATTCCTGGTACGAGAACAAAGGCGACCTGTCGAAAATCAAATTGAAGGAAGAGGCCGAGGACTACCTCAAAGGCCCCCTGTCTTACTTCGACGACGAAAAAAAAAGCCGCTTTATCCCATACGTGATTGAGCCAAGCGCTGGTATGGATAGAAGCACGCTGGCCTTCCTCGTTGACGCTTATGATGAGGAAGAGGTCCGCGGCGAGACGCGAAATTTACTGCGTTTCTCCCCCGCAATCGCGCCGATAAAAGCGGGCGTTTTTCCCTTAGTCAACCGCGACGGTATGCCCGAAATCGCACGCAAAATTTTCGATGACCTTAAAAAATATTTCAACTGCTTCTACGACGATAAAGGCGCCATCGGCAGACGCTATCGCAGGCAGGACGAGGCCGGGACCCCATTCTGTATCACAGTCGATGGCCAAACCACCCAGGATAACACCGTAACCATCCGCCAGCGCGACTCAATGGAGCAAATACGCCTCGCCACAGACCAGTTAAAAACCTATGTTCGAGAAAAACTCGATTTATAACCTGCCATAGCGAGGTCTCGCCAAAGGCGTTGGAACATTGCTATTTGTCGGAATAGCTGCGGCGCAGGGATGGCGTCTGCGATTTGCGAAAAGTAATCTGAGGAAGCTGGCGATGCGGCCGGCCCCCGAAAATTCCACCACAAACTTTGGAACGATTACTATAGACGCCTTTGGTTTGGCATAGAACAGCTTCGAAGGGTATAATCGAAATGTTCTGTTAGTGGTTGTGGTTTAAGAAGATATGACGCAATTTGAATTGAATAGTGCGATGAAGCCGTCAGGAGACCAGCCGGAGGCGATAAACCGGCTGATAGAAAGATTGCGCGCCGGCAGGAAGTTTCAGACGCTGATGGGTGTTACCGGCTCAGGCAAAACCTTTACAATGGCAAACGTCATCGCGGCGATAAACAGGCCGACGCTCGTCATTTCACATAATAAGACCCTGGCGGCGCAGCTTTACGAGGAGTTTAAGGAATTATTTCCCAGTAACGCGGTAGAGTATTTTGTGAGTTACTACGATTACTATCAGCCCGAGGCGTATATTCCTCAAAGGGATATTTATATCGAAAAGGACGCTTCCAAAAACGCGGATTTGGACCGCCTGCGCCTTTCGACGACGATGAGCTTATCGACCCGTGGGGATTGCATCATCGTTGCGTCGGTGTCGTGCATATTCGGGCTTGGTTCACCTGAGGAATATAAGGCAAGCGTAGTTGGTGCGAGAGTCGGCGACGTCGTGAACAGAAACGAACTTTTAGGCCGATTAGCGGACATCCAGTACGCGAGGAACGATATAGAGTTTCAAAGGGGGATGTTTCGGGTCCGTGGCGACGTGGTTGAGCTGTATCCGTCGTATGAGTCGTATGCGATTCGATTCGAGTTTTTCGGCGACCGGATTGAAAAAATTACTTACATAAACCCCGTCAGCGGGGAAATTCTCGCGCAGGAAGAGCAGGTCTTTATTTATCCCGCCCAGCATTACGTTCCCGGCGAAGACAGCATAGCCAGGGCAATAGAGGGAATAAAAGAGGAATTGAAGCAGCGCCTTGCGGAGCTGCGGGGGCAGGGTAAATTGTTGGAGGCGCAACGGCTTGAGGCGAGGACCAAATATGATATCGAAATGCTCCAAGAAATCGGCTATTGCAGCGGCATAGAAAATTATTCACGGCATCTGGCTGGTTTGCCGCCGGGGGCGAGGCCTTATACGCTGATTGATTATTTCCCGAAGAACTTCCTTTTATTTATAGACGAGTCGCACGTAACAATACCGCAGATTAGGGGTATGTGGGCAGGCGACAGGAGCAGAAAAGAGGTCCTCGTCGAGCACGGCTTCCGGCTGCCAAGCGCATTGGACAACAGGCCGTTGCGTTTTGACGAGTTTGAGGAGAAATGGAACAACGTGATTTTCGTTTCCGCGACGCCGGCCCCGTTTGAGCTGCAATTGTGTAATCACGAGGTGGTGGAGCAGATAATCAGGCCGACAGGGCTGATTGACCCTGAAATCTTCGTTTACCCTGCCAGAGACCAGGTGCAGCATCTTTTAGGCGAGATTGAGAAGCGCATCGAGGCCAAGGAAAGGGTTCTCGTAACAACCCTTACAAAGAAATTAGCTGAAGATTTGTCGGCATATATTGCGAAAAAAGGTATTAAGTGCCAATATCTGCACAGCGAGGTTGAAACCCTCGAACGAGTGGAAATACTGCGGGACCTGCGACAGGGAAAATTTGACGTTCTTGTCGGGATAAACCTTTTGCGCGAGGGGCTGGATTTGCCTGAGGTGTCGCTTGTGGCGATTTTAGACGCAGACAAGGAGGGCTTCCTGCGAAGCGAAACATCCCTTATACAAACCATAGGCAGGACCGCCAGAAACGTCAATGCCACCGTATTTTTATACGCCGATACCGTCACCGAGTCGATGCAGAAAGCTATTGACGAAACGAACAGGCGTCGTAAAATACAGCTTCAGTATAATAAGGAGCATAACATCACTCCTGAGACCATACGCAAGGAAATACGTTCCGGCCTGGCCGTGGAGCTGAAGGCGGGCAAGACCGCCCGCGAGGCGGTGCGGTTCGAACCGGAACAGTTTGAGAAGGTTGAGCTGGTTAGCGCCGTCGAAAAGGAAATGCTCGAAGCAGCCGAGGCGCTTGATTTTGAGCGGGCCGCGGTCCTGCGGGACCGTCTCAGGGAGTTGAAGGATTTGCCTGAGCTGGTGTTGCTTGATTCTAAAAGGAAAAAACGCGACTTCCTGGCCGCGAAAAAAGTTAAACTGAAATTAAAAGGCGACAAAAAGAATGAAACTATTGAAGACGGAAGAAGTTAGACTCCTCTTGAAGCTGGCAATAGAGGAAGACCTCGGGCAGCGTGATATGACCAGCGAGCTGTTGTTTGACGGCAGCGTCAGGGATAAAGCCGAGATTATTTCCCGCGAGGAAATTGTCGTATGCGGAATGAATATCGTTAAAGACCTGCTGCGGATGTATGACAAGCGGCTTCAGCTCAAGGTTTTTGTCAGAGACGGCCAGCACGCATACGTCGGGTGCCGGCTGGCGACAATTTCCGGGCCTCTGCGCTCGATACTGTCGGCAGAGCGGGTGATGCTGAATTTTCTCCAGCGGCTGAGCGGCATTGCGACAACGACACGCAAATACGTTCGCGCGGTGCAGGGAACAAAAGCGAAGATTTACGATACCCGAAAAACACTGCCCGGCTGGCGGGCGCTAGAAAAATATGCGGTTCGATGCGGCGGCGGGTACAACCACCGGCTTGGGCTTTATGACGGGATATTGATTAAAGACAATCACCTGGCGCAGTTGGGCAGGAATTTCCAGCCGAAGCTGCGGAAGATTATAAAAAAGGCCCGAATGATGAAACACGCGAAGTTCGTCGCAGTTGAAGTTGACCACGTCGATGACCAGCTCAATTACGTGCTGGAGATTCCCGATATTGACATTGTGCTTTTGGATAATATGGGGCAGTGGCAGTTGAAACACGCCGTTGAGATGAAACAAAAAATGCGCGGACGAGGTAAACCGTTATTGGAGGCGTCGGGCAATATCACCCTGACCAACGTTTCCGCCATTGCGCAATGCGGCGTTGACCGCATAGCGGTTGGCGCGATTACACATTCGGCCACAGCCGTCGATATCGGAGTTGACAGGTAAACCGATTTATGATTTTTGGTTTATGATTTGTGATTTTCACTTGAGTGCATGGAATGACAAAGGGTGTTTTGATTGCGCTGGACACTGATAAGATAAAAGCAAATCTTAAAACGAATCGAATTGGCAAAAAGGTCATCGTTTATTCCAGCACCGCAAGCACAAGTGATATCGCTGCGCAATACGCCAAAAACAAAGCCAACGACGGCCTTGTCGTTCTTGCGGAGGAGCAATCAGCCGGACGCGGCAGAGGGGGCAATAAATGGTTCGGCTGCTTCGGCAAGAGCATATTGTGCTCGATTTTGCTAATAGAGTCAAAACTGGATGTCGAAACGCTCCCGTTGACAATCGCGGCGGCGACGGCCGAGGCAATCGGGAAATGCGTAAAAACGGAAGCAAGAATCAAGTGGCCGAATGACGTTATCCTTAGCAATAAAAAAGTTGCTGGCATTCTTGTCGAATCAAAAAAAATCGGCAAACATACCGCTTTCATCATAGGCATCGGCATTAACTGCCATCAGCAAAAAGATGACTTCCCCCCCGACCTGCAAAAGACGGCGACGAGCATCGATATTGAAACGGGTTCAAAAATCGACAGGATTTCGCTGATTAAAAGATTACTTGCCTCGATTGACCATTGGCTGACAATTGCGGAGAACAATGAGCAAAAAGTTATCGAACGGTGGCAAAAACTGAGCACTCAATTACATCACAGGGTTTCGCTTGTATATAACAGGAGGCGGTTTACCGGCAACTGCATCGGCGTTGACCCGCGGCACGGCCTCATCCTGAATCTCGACTCAGGCGCCATAAGAATGTTCCACTCGGCTCATACGACAATTGCCAGGGATTAAAATGTCTGCAAATGTCATCAAAGTTCGATTCAATTCGATGCAAATACTTGATTACGGACTGGAGGATTTTCATAAAACGCTGCAAACACAGCAACTGCTGGTTGAACAGAGGCGACGAAATGAAATAGGCAATACAGCCCTGATGGTTGAGCATAAGCCGATAATCACTTTGGGGGCAAGGCAAGACGCGAATAAGCTGCTTATTGGGCGTGATAAACTTGCTGAAAAGGGAATCGATGTAGTTGAAATCCGCAGGGGCGGCGGCACAACCGCCCACAACCCCGGCCAAATCGTTTTTTACCCGATTTTGAACCTCCAGCAATTACGCCTCGGTGTCAGCGAATACATCAGAACTCTCGAGCAGATTGGTATCGAGCTTTTGGAACAGCTTGATGTAAAAAGCGAAAGACGAAAGGGTTTTCCGGGTCTATGGGTGAATGATAAAAAAATCGCTTCAATCGGCGTTCGCATTTCAAGGCAGATTACGCACCACGGTATGGCGATAAATATCCGCAACGATTTGAGCATCTTTGATTACATTATCCCCTGCGGCCTTGACGATGTAAAAATGACGTCAGTGCTTAATGAAACGGGCAAAAAACTTCCGATGCAAGAAGTGAAAGAAAGGTTAAATACATTACTTGTTGAACATTTTGAGAAGACAGAAGACAGAAGACAGAAGACAGAAAAAATACGACGACTTCCTGACTGGCTGCGAAGACCAATGCCATCGGCAGGGGAATACAGCAGGACAAGTGAAATCGTAAATGCGCTCGGTCTTGAGACAATATGTATGAGCGCGAACTGCCCAAACCGGGGCCAGTGCTGGGCTAAAGGCACGGCGACGGTTTTGATTTTAGGCAATATCTGCACGCGGGGCTGTAAATTCTGTTCCGTTGCGAAAGGCAAACCCAAACCGATAGATTCAACTGAACCGACCAGAATTGCGGAACTGGTTAAAAACCTCGGCTTGCAATATCTGGTCATAACAAGCGTTGACCGCGACGACCTGCCCGACGGCGGGGCAAGTCATTTCCAAGATTGTATCAATGAGGTCCGCAGGCAATATCCTGATACCAAATATGAAATTCTGACGCCCGATTTTCGCGATTGCCAAAACGAGGCGATTGAGATTCTCGCGGAAGCACAGCCGTTTGTCTTCGCGCATAATGTGGAAACAGTTCCGTCCCTGTATACAGAGGCAAGGGCAGGCGGCGATTATCAGCGTTCACTAAATCTCCTGAAATTGGCAAAAGAAAGTTACGATGGCATTCCCACGAAATCATCGATTATGCTCGGCTTAGGCGAAACTGAGGATGAGGTGGAACGGGTCTTGAAGGATTTGCGCAGTGTCGGCTGTGACCGCCTGACTATCGGCCAGTATCTGAAACCCTCGAAGGACTCGCTTGAGGTCGTTGAATACATAACGCCGGAGAAATTTGACTGGTGGAAGCAGAAGGCGATTGAGCTTGGGTTCAAGTGGATTATATCAGCACCATTCGCCCGAAGCTCATATTTCGCGGAAATGCCTTCGACTCAATCCGCCATTATGACATTGCCTTTTACCGGCGAATAATTTGTTTTTTCCTGCTGTTGCCCGTTGTTGATTATAGTAACTTTTTCAAAATGGCATTTGATGCCTGTGCCGTCCTGGATTATCGGCGTATTTTGGAGGTGATAATGTAAATGCGGCTCGGAGGAGTTGCCCGAATTGCCGCAGAGACCGATTACCTGGCCTTTCGTGACTTTGTCCCCGGCCTTAACTTTTATACTGTCAAGTTTCAGGTGCGCCAGAATCGAGACCTCGTTCTCCCGATTCTGAATAACGACGGCGTTTCCGAGGGCCGAATAGGGATTCATCGAACCGGGAACATTATCACGCACCCCGTTTATAACGTCCGTCACGTTTCCGTCAGCCGGCGAGATTATCTCTCTGCCGAAGGCGAAATAATCCTCGTTTGTATTGCTTTGTCCTTTACGGGTTTTGCCGTTGTCATCGACGCCAAGCAAATCGAAAGCAAATTGCTGGTTTGGAAAATCGTGATGCTGATTAAGCTCTCTGGTGTCACCACCCCAAACCACGAGCCACTTACCCTTAAATGGGAGTGAGAGTTCCGTCTGATGTTTTTCTACTATCGGCACGTCTGCCTTATGAGGTAGAAACAGCAGGCCTATGATTTTGTCCTGCTTATCTAAAACAATCGTTATATCGAGAAAGCCGCGTTCAAAATGCGCCGGGAAAACCGCCTTGTCGGGAGGAATGTATCGGGCGGAGTCCAGCTTTTCAATATTACCGTATTGGGCGACCATTCCTTCGAAGAATAGTTTTGACTTCTCGGGAGGAAAAAAGTCCAGCATCTCCTTTCCGAAATCCGCCTGGACGGCGGGCCAGTTCGCGTCGTTAATGGCCTTGACCATCCTGTTGACGACCTTCTCAAACCTCTCTGTTGATTGATTTGCTGATACTATCGAAGGCAGTAAAATCCAAACTAATGAACCCCAAAACACCTTTCTCATTTTTCGCACCTCTTGTTTACAAATATCAGGTTTCTAATCGCAATCCTGTTTGCCTCTGTTGCTTTTATAATAATAGTAACAGAAACAGGGGATTTCTTACAGTTGCAACCTGATTTTAGAAAGATTATGTTACTTATTATTACCAGTTCGGCGTGCAGTCGGGATTTTCGGGGTCATTGCACTCCAGCCACAATAGGGCAAAGTCGGCAAAATCGGCAAAGTCAACGTCTCCGTCCGGCTCAAAATCGCTGCCCTGGTAATTGTCAAGCCCGCGCAATTCGTCTCAAGCCAGTAGTCGGTTACCATCCACAGGTCAAGCTCGTCAACGTAGCATTCGCCGTTGAGGTCTGAAAGCAGGGCTAAGCCGGCGTTTATAACCTCAGGGCAGGTCTGGTAACCCGGCGTGGCCGAAACCTCGCCGGAATAGACAGATTCGTTGTCGTTGGCGTCGCTTTTCCAGTCGCCTTTGACGGCTTTCGTTGAACCGAAAAGCAGGCAAAACGACATCGCTGCGGTTACTATGGCTTTGAGGTCTTTCGATTGTATTACTGGCATTTTCATCACCAGAAAATTCCCTTGAATAACAATCATACCCTATTAACGCGGAGTCGGTCAAGAAAAATCGCTTTTCCGCCTTTTTCACTTGCTTTTTTTTCGCTCTCGGCTATGGTAAACCGAGCCGGCGGGATGGTTTAGCCGGTTTATCGGGTATCGCTAAGTGGAGACAGATAAATGAATTATAAAGGTATTATCCTCGCGGGCGGCGAAGGCACTCGGCTGCATCCGGTCACAAGGGGTATCAGCAAGCAGCTTATCCCAGTGTATGATAAGCCGATGGTCTATTACCCCTTGACGACCCTGATGTTGGCAGGCATTAGGGAAATTCTCGTAATAAGCACGCCCGCCGACCTTCCTTTATACAAAAAGGTACTTGGTGACGGCTCACAATGGGGTATCCGGCTCGAATATGCCGAACAGCCGAAACCTGAAGGGCTTGCACAGGCGTTCATTATCGGCAGGCATTTTCTAGCGGGCAGCCCCGGTTGCCTGATTCTGGGCGATAATATCTTCTTCGGCCATTCGCTGGTCGATCCGCTTAAAAAGGCAGTTGGCGGTGAAACCGGCGCAACGATTTTCGGCTACTGGGTCAGGGACCCTGAGCGATATGGTGTAATCGAGTTCGACAAATCCGGAAAAGTCATTTCAATCGAGGAAAAACCCGCTAAACCCAAATCAAATTACGCCGCCGTTGGGCTTTATTTCTACGATTCAGATGTCTGTGAGATTGCCGCTTCCTTAAAGCCATCGCCAAGAGGTGAGCTGGAAATCACCGACCTCAACAACGCTTATCTCAAAAAAGGCAAACTCAGGGTTGAGCTGTTAGGTAGGGGCATTGCCTGGCTCGATACAGGAACACCGGATTCGATGTTACAGGCGTCAAATTTCGTTCAGACCATTCAGCACAGGCAGGGCCTTATGATTGCCTGCCCCGAGGAAATCGCCTTTCATCTCGGCCTTATCGACGCCGGGCAGGTTCGTAAACTTGCCGAACCGTTAGCCAAAAACTGGTACGGACAATATCTCATTGCCCTTGTAAATGAGAACCGCTGAATGAAGGTTACGCAAACTAAAATTCCTTCGGTTTTTGTTATTGAGCCGGACGCTTTCGGCGACCAACGCGGCTGGTTTTTAGAAACCTTCAGCCAGAAACGCTACGAGCAAGCCGGGATAAAGCTCCCGTTTGTGCAGGATAACGTCTCGTTCTCCGCCAAAAACGTCCTGCGTGGTCTGCATTTTCAGTATCCACATTCGCAGGGCAAGCTTGTGCAGGTGCTTTCGGGCGAGGTTTTCGACGCGGCGGTCGATATTCGCGTCGGCTCGCCGACCTTCGGCCAGTGGGTCGCTGAAACGCTTTCCGCGGACAACCACAAACAGATGTATATACCGCCGGATTTTGCTCACGGTTTTTGCGTATTGAGCGATACGGCCCTGTTCTCATACAAATGCACGGATTATTACAGCGGCAAAGACGAAGGAGGCATAGTTTTCAACGACCCGGATTTGAAAATCGATTGGCCCGTTGCCTCGCCGACACTGTCTAAAAAAGACGCCGGCTATCCACGGTTAAAGGATATTCCGAAAAATAAGCTGCCTCGCTTCACGGGGGATAAATGAACGGTCCGGCTGAAAAAGCGGCGATTCTCGGCGGCAGGGGGATGCTCGGCTCGGACGTTGCCGAAGAATGTAAGAACCGTGGCGTCGATTTCGAGGTCTTTGACCTGCCCGATTTCGATATAACTAATGAGCGTCAGTTGTTAAGTGTGGTTCAGCGTTTCAAAACGATAATTAACTGTGCCGCCTATACGAACGTCGATAAGGCCGAATCCGAAACCGAACTTGCCTTTCGCGTCAACGCCGAGGCCGTGGGCAATCTTGGGCTTTTCGCAAGAAAATTTGACGCTTGGCTGCTTCATATCAGCACCGATTTTGTTTTCGACGGTAATGGCAGCGCACCGTATATCGAAAAAGATTTTCCCCATCCAATCAATGCTTACGGCAGGACAAAGTTGGCGGGTGAACGCCTTCTCGATGAAAACAAGTGTCGTCATTGTATTATTCGAGTGGAATGGACTTACGGCCTGCACGGCGATAACTTCATAAAAAAAATTCTGCAAGGGGCCAAAACTCAGAAAGAGCTCAAAGTCGTCGATGACCAGTTCGGCTCGCCCACCGCAACTACGGAAGCCGCAAAAGCCGTTTGCGACCTCCTGAATAAAAAACCAGCAGGGATATACCATTTTGCAAGTCAGGATTATACCAGCAGGTTCGATGTCGCGAGGTTTATCATCGAAACGCTCAAACTCGATGTGGTTGTGAATCCCTGCAAAACCGCTGATTTCACATCCCCTGCCCAGAGACCGCTAAACTCCAGGTTCGACTGCAGTAAAATAAGACCGTTGCTTCATTGCCCAATAAAAAACTGGCAGATTCCCCTCGAGGAGTTCCTGAAAAAGCTATGAGAAAGATATTAGTTACAGGCGGCGCCGGCTTCATCGGCAGTAATTTTGTCCGTATGGCCCTTGCGGAACATCCCGATTGCTTCGTTGTCAATCTCGATAAGCTAACTTACGCCGGCAACCTCGAAAACCTGGCCGGCTTTGAAAACCATTCCAATCATAAATTCATAAAAGGCGACATCTGCGACGGCTCGCTTATTGAGCGAATCATCGATGAATTCAAAATCGATTCCATTATCAATTTCGCCGCAGAAACCCACGTTGACCGCTCCATAACCGAGCCCAAAATCTTTATTGAAACAAATGTCGCCGGCACGCTGACGCTTCTCGAAGCCGCCAGAGACAAAAAATTGAATCGCTTCATTCAGATTTCAACCGACGAGGTTTACGGCGCACTCGGCCCCGAGGGCAAATTCACCGAAAATACCCCTCTTAGTCCCAATTCGCCTTATTCTGCCAGCAAGGCATCGGCAGACCTGCTCGTCCGCGCCTTCGGCCACACCTGGGGCGTCAAATACAATATCACCCGCTGCTCCAATAACTACGGTCCATATCAGTTCCCCGAAAAACTCATCCCTCTGATGCTCAATAACGCCCTCAACGATAAAGACCTTCCCGTTTACGGCGACGGCCTGCAAATACGCGACTGGCTTTACGTTTACGACCACTGCACGGCCGTGTGGAAGGTTCTCACAGAAACCCGGCCGGGTGAAATCTATAACATCGGCGGCTGCAACGAAAAAACCAATATCGACATCGTCCGGCTCATCCTCAATCGCCTCGACAAACCAGAATCGCTCATCAAACACGTTACCGACCGTCCCGGCCACGACAGGCGTTATGCCATCGATGCCTCGAAGATTATTGGCCAGTTGAAGTGGCGACCCTCCGTATCTTTTGAACAGGGCCTCAATAAAACCATCGAGTGGTATTTAGCCAGCCGAAAATGGCTCGAAAACGTCGTTTCCGGCGATTATCAGAAGTACTACGACTCAATGTATAAAAACAGGTAATATGTCCCAACCAATGCCTGGCAAGGCAACTATCTGCATAGTCAATTACAAAACCCTCGACTTTACCCGTCTTTGCCTGCGCAGTATCCGCAAATTCACAGATTACCCATACGAAATGCTCGTCGTCGATAACGACTCAAACGACGACTCAACCGCGTATCTTCGTTCCCTTAAATGGATTCGTCTCATCGAACGCCCTCACCCGTCCGGTCAGCCCAGGGGCAGCTTCGACCAGTCCGCCGCTCTCGACCTCGGCCTGAAAAACTGCGACAACGAATTTTTCGTAGCGATGCACACCGATGCCTTTGTGCAGCATCCCGGCTGGCTGACTGAGCTTGTTTCCCATTTCAAAAATGACCCCAAAATCGCCTGCGTTGGCTCAGGGAAAATTGAATTGACGCCCCGCTGGCTGCAACTGCTTAAAAAATATACTGATTACAAGGCATTGCTTCGTTCCATATCAAGCGCGCCTCAACAGCGGGAACAATTGCGATATTACAACCGCACGATTTGCTGCCTGTATCGAACCGAGGTATTACGGAAAGAGGGGCTTTCATTTTTGATGGGTAATTCCGAGGGCTTCACCGCCGGACAAAAACTTTACTATGAGCTTCTTGACCGCGGCTACCAAACCGTCGAATTGCATCCCTCGGTAATGGGTCGCTATATTGCCCATATTGCCCACGCCACACAGGTGATAAATCCGCAGGAATTCAAGCTGCGGGCCAAAACCAATCGCAAATTCACTCGGCTCGCAGACAAAATTTTGTCTTCGCCGGTAATTCAGGGTATAATCAGCGACGATTCGCTGGACTCATAAGATATGAAAAAACTTATAAGCAACATCGTGTTTACCAAAAACAGGCCTCTCCAGCTCAACGCCTATCTCGAATCGCTTTACAGGTTTTTCCCCGCTCAGCTTATCCAGACATCAGTAATTTATAAAGCAGAGATGTTCGAGCAGGAGTATGAGCGCCTTTTCAAAAGCTTTCCCGATTGTATTGTTATCAAAGAAAAGGATTTTCACGGCGATTTTCTTCGCGTCATCGGCCGGGTCGATACGCCGTATATTCTCTTCGGCATCGACGACGTGGTCTATTTCGATTCCGTAGATTTTGAAGTGGTTGACAGGACCTTTCGCGAAAATAGCCGCGATATTTTCGGCTTCTCGTTCAAAATGGCCCCGGAACTTTTTAAGGATACGGGGGATTTGATTACCAATGCGTTAATTGCCGGCCGGACGGTGCACAAGCTTAACTGGAAGACCGGACGGACGGCTTCTTCACGGTATTCCTTCGAGCTTTGCGCCACGCTTTATACGGCGGAACTGGTCAGAAGAATAATTGACGGCACAATGAACAATAATCCGCTGATTCACAAGCTTTTCGCTCCAAGCTCTTTTTTAATCAGGACCATGTGTAAAGTCGTCTCTACCCGCTCAACGCTTAAATCTTTCGGCTATTTCTATAATCCCAACACGCTGGAGTCCTGGTGTTGCAGATGGTGCCAGAGAAATGCCGACAAAATCCCCGGCTATATTTATTTTCAAGAGCAATGCGCAGCAGCCATACAGGTAAATATGGTTAACACCTCAACAGACAATGAGCTTGATAAGTGCGATTTAACGGTTGAGAAATTAAATGAAATGTATAAGCAGGGATACAGGTTTGATATAAATAAATTAAGAGAAAATAAACCTGCACAAACGCACTGCGGACAGGCGTATTTTAAACTGGAGAGAACATAAGATGCAGGTTCCGAATGGACTAAGGCAGTGCTGCAGATACCGGCGGGATTGCCAAAAGACAAAGACCCAAAAGGCAGAAATCCGAAAGCAGATTTTCTTTCTTTTGTGTGTGTAAATGGGTCCGCAGGAGCGGTTCTGACTTTGTGGAATATCTGTAATATGAATTCCAGTGGGGAAAAAATTGATGTTGTTATTCCGTGTCACTCAAAAGATATGGGCATGCTCGGATTTTGTCTGGCCGGCTGCAGGAAAAATATACAAGGGCTTCGTAATATCTTTTTAGTTGCGGAAATTCACGATGTTGATGTTCCGGGCGTTTCAGTCATAAATGAAAAATCTTTTTTTGAAGACGGCTTTTCGAAAGAGCAGATTGAAAAACGCTGGAAAAAAGAGCATCCGCAAAATTCCTGTCGTGCAGGGTGGCTTTTTCAGCAGCTTATTAAGCTGGGGTCGTGTTATGCTATACCGGAAATTTCGGAAACATATTTGATTCTGGATGCGGACGTCGTTTTCCTTAAAAGAACGCGTTTCTTCGAGGACGGCAGAATTTTACTGCGGCCTTCGAAAGAATTTCATCGACCGTATTACGACTATTATCGGCGGTTGATGGGCGAGGAGCCGAACGTTGTCCATTCGTTTATCTCTCACCACATGCCGGTCAAACGAGCGGTTCTTAAAAGTTTGCTGGATTTCATTGAAGGCCGCTGCGGGAAAAAATGGTATGAGGCGATTATGGACAATATCGATTATTCGCAACGCAGCGGTTTTTCGGAATATGAAATGATAGGTTATTATGTAACGAAGCATTTTCCTGATGGTTTCCGCCTGAGGAATCTGAGGAATGTTCAGTCCTTTAAATGGAAATATCTGCCGTTATTATGGGCGGGATTGGTGGACTACGTAACAATTCACAACTATAAGAAACCCGAGAACAATCCATTGACAAACAATCTTATATACCGCTCTTATCTCTGGTGGATTAAAAGCAAGCTGGGGGATAATCGATGAAAGTAATAATTATCGGTTTAGACGGCGTAACATGGGATGTGCTTGATAATGAATTGTTAGAGCATCACATGCCGACACTGGCACGGCTGAAGAAAGAAGGTTGTTATGGTGATTTGCGTTCGACCGACCCGGCAACCACTTCGACCGCCTGGACATCTTTTCTCACAGGATGTAAACCTTCAAAGCACGGCGTTTTCGGTTATCAGAACTATTCTTTTGAAAACGGCAGAATGAATCTTGTAAACTCGTCATATTGCCGTGTTCCGACGTTTTTTGAAGAATTAAGCAGGCAAGGTTTGAAGGTTGTAGGCATTAATGTCCCATGGACTTACCCGTGTCCAAAGGTTAACGGCGTTATGGTCGCAGGATTCGGCTGTCCCATTCCGGATGCCCAGTTTACGTATCCGCCGGAGCTGAAAGAAGAAATCTTTAAAAAAATTCCGGATTACGATATCAGCCCCAAAAACATCTTCCAATCTAAAATGGACATACATTCTCTTGAGAATGACATTCGACTTGTGAAAAGAAGTTTTGAGCAGAAGTATCAGGTTGCGCAGTTAGTTTCTGAGAAAGTGGATTGGGATGTAATGATGGTTCAATTTCAGGATACCGATGTCATTCACCACCATGTCTGGTCGTATGTCGGCAAGGAGCAAAGAGACAGGTATCCCAGGCAACGCGATTTGTTCTTCGGGCTTTATAATTCATTGGATGATACGGTGGCGCGTATTCTTATGCTTGGTGCGGATACAGAACAAAAACTGGCGGTGATTGTTAGTGACCATGGCGGAATGCCTTTATTCGGGGAGGTTCGTCCTAATGTTTTGCTGGAAAAGTGGGGGTATTTAAAAACACGTAATTCAATACAAGAGGAAATCGGGCGGATTTTTAAAAAGGCGCGAAAGACCTTCTTCCCTCTTGAACCCGGCGATACTTCCGGTCGGATACTTAACGGGAAAGTTGTAAAATGGAAAGCTGCGGTTCTTCATGCCGCCAGCACACTGGCGTATCTGTATTTGAATGCAGATTGCACAGACGAGCATAAGGAAGAAATACTAAAGACGCTTAAAAATAAATTTGAAAATGTCTTTGACCCTGTCACTCAAAAACCGATTTTCAATAAAGTAGAAACTCCCGAAGAGTATTTCGGCCGCTCAAATCTTCAGCGTTCACTGGTTGGCGATTTGGTTCTTGAACCGCAGGCGGGTTATGAAATACGTTGTTCATTTTCCAAAAGGAAAGGATATTTGCATTCTTCAGCGGACCCGTTGGCGGGAACCCATAAAAAAATAGGAGTTTATATTTTGTGCGGTCCGCAGATACAATCGTGCAATGGTTCACAAAAACATATCGTCGATATTGCACCGACTTTATATGCTGCTTTGGATTTGCCCCTGCCGGAATATTTGGATGGAAGCGTTTTTCGTGAGGCATTTACGTCTGAATTGAATGTTCGGTACCAGACAAATTCTCAAAGTTCCATCAATTCGGCGGGCAAAGAAAAACGAGAACTTACCGAGAAACAGGAAGACGCGATTGTCGAGCGGTTGAAAACCCTGGGATATATGTAATGCGATGCTTTTGAAAAAATTAAGAGCGTTGGACGCTCTAAATCATGGTTGCGGCATTATGGATATCGACTTTCCTGCGGCAGATAAGCCGAAAGAAACTCATTGCGGCCCCGAATATTTTAAGTTCATAAAAGTTCAAAGGATAAACAGAAACCTGTTTTTTTGAAGGGTTGATAATCCTTGGTTTTCAGAAAAGCAGCTCGGACTTATGATTTTGTGCGCCGGACACTTTTTGCGAAAAGACCGCGAATCGGCTATATCGGAGGTTACCACGGCCATAAAAATCTCGGCGACGAGGCCCTTTATGCCGCACTCAAACGGCTTTACTCCTTCGGCTGTTTTCTCGACTACAACAGGGGGCTTGTGCCCGGCTGGGTCGCCCGGCTTTTGCCCCGCTGCGACCTGATGCTTATGGCTGGCGGAACCAACGTCGCGGGGCATAAGGAATCCTCGTATCGCTGGGCCAAAACGTGTTTTTCTCTGGCGCCTCACTGCATCGTCTTCGGCTCCGGAGTTGCCGCTCCGGAATTCGAATCAGCCGTTATGCGCCGACCCCTCGGTTTTCAAAAACAATGGGCGGAAATTCTGAAAAATTGTGTCTATATTGGCGTGCGGGGACCCTTATCGAAAAGAATTCTCGATGATTTGGGTGTGCAGAATGTCGAGGTTATCGGAGACCCCGTGTTGACCCTCGCCGGGGAAAGAAACGTCATTGCTTCGGATAATATAATAGGTTTTAACGTTAGTCAGGCCGGGGGCAACGTGTGGGGCGGCAAAGAGCGCATCTTTCAGCAGTTCGTAAAATTGGCACAGATTGCTGCTAAAGCCGGTTTTCGTATCAGGTGGTTTGTTGTATCTCCGGACGATTTGTCTGTGACGCAGCAGGTAATCAGGGAAAGCGGCTCGGATGCTGATGTATATGAGTTTTATGAGGATTACAGCGGCTTTATGGACGCCGTCAGTTGCGCCAGCGTTTTTGTCGGGGTGCGTCTTCACTCAGTGGCCCTGGCGACATGCGCTTACGTGCCATCCCTGATGCTCGAGTATAATCCCAAGTGCCGCGACTTTATGGAATCGATTAAACAAGCCGAATTTAACCTGCGAACCGATAAATTCACCGCAGGAAGGGCCTGGGAGATTATTAGTTACCTGCTTTCCAATCGCTCTGCCGTCGCCGGGCGTTTGTTCGATGCGGTCTCAAAATTTCGTTCAATGCAGTTTTTAAAATCCTGCCAAATATGTTCAGAACTCGGCTTGAAACATTCGGTAAAATTATACTGACTTTTCGAATTTCTCTACGATGCCTTTTACATCCGATACCGTAGGTGCTTCCGGGACGATAATCCCGTCGGAGAGACCTTTTATCAGCAGAAAGGCGGTGTCCTGCGCATGCTTGCCGGAAAATATAGGTTTGTCAATAAGCTCCTGGGCTTTGATGTCCGCCTTTAGATTAAAACCTTCTGCGCCAACCAGAACCATGTCAGGCGCTATTTCGAGATATGGGCCGGAGTATATCTGTTCTTTTTTATATATATCTCTTACGACATTTCTGCCGTCCGCGTGAAGCGAACGAAAGAGATTCTCAAGCTTAAATAAAACGTCTTTTGTATCGGCTGGCCCGACCGCCCCGCAGGGAAACTTGCCTTTGAGGTTTAGATAGATTCTGGCCGGGTCGAGGGCAAATGCCGCCGTGTCGTAACTTATGTCGTTTAACTCAGTATTCTGTCCCGGTTTGAGCTGCAGAAGCCCGTGCTGCATAAGCAGGTAATTGATGTGAACGTCGTAATCAAGCCGTTCGAAGCCATGGTCGGACAGCATTACGAGTAAATCGTCATCGCAGGTCATACCAGCGATTTGGCCGACGGCATGGTCGATTTTTCTGAAGTGTTCGAGGAAGAGATTGTGGTATTTGTGGTCCTTGTCCTCGTAGGCGTCCCATAGAAAGTGCATCAGCCGGTCCGTGCCTGTGAATACGAGCATAAAGGTTTGCCAGTCCGGGGTTTCCCAAAGATACCTGCAGGCACGAATTCTCGCTTCGAGCGTCTCGTCCAAATCCGATAGAAACAGTTCCATTGAACTATGGGCTTTTTGTGCATCGACGTCAAGGCGATAATCCAGTTTCTTCAGTTGTGGTATTAAAGAAGCCGGGTAAACGCTTTTTTCAAAATCTATGGATACGAATCCTGAAATGTGCACGCCGTTCATTTCACGTACGGGATAAGTGGAGGGCACGTTAATTATAACTGACTTTCCTTCCCGCAGGGCCCAAAACGGCGGAGATTTCAGTTCATTGAAATTTGGGAACCTCATTTTGTAGGAGCCGGGGGACAAATCCGTAAAGCCGAATATTCCGTGCCGGCCCGGGTTTTCGCCCGTTATGACTGATGACCACGCAACAGAAGAGACCTCCGGAATGGATGAGTACATTTTTTTGAATATTCCCTGTGAGATAATCTCGGCGGTGTTAGGCATAACGCCGGTTTCGGCGAGGTCCTTGAGCATGCCGAAAGGCACGCCGTCGAGGCCTATTATTACAGTTCTTGCGTCTTTTGGCATGATGTCAGCTTACGTGCGTAATTATTCCGCCGGCGCATATATTCTCATTTTGGACAAGGACAAACCGGCCTAATTCCTGAACGTCATTGAAGTTTTTGATGGCCAGCTCCTTTTTGGTTTTGATGATGACCTCGGCCACCTCAAGATTTTTAATGGTATCAGCGTTTTCTGCGATAACATCGAGCGTTGAAGAATCGATTCTCTTGTTAATACTCTCAACCTTGCAGGTGGTTTCCTGGGTTGCGCATCTCATAGTCAGCTTCTGGCCTTTTTCGAAGCCCTGCCTGGTCATCCAGAAAATACTCGCAGAAATTCTGTCGGTGAAAATTGGTTCTTTGCCCGGCAGGCACACTATATTGCCGCGTTCGAGAAAAACCGAATCGGTGGTCGTAATACCAATACATTCACCGGCGCCGGCCCGGTTCGTTTCTTCGAGAAATTTCTCGATGGAATTGACCTTTGTCGTCTGACCGCTCGGCAAAATCTTTATCTCAAGGCCTTTGCGGATAACACCCGCCTCCACTCTGCCGACGTTAATTCTTTTGTCTGCAATCTTGTAAACATCCTGAACGGGAAAGAGCAGGGACTTTTCCTCCGCCGCCTGCCTGTTGACCAAAGTGTCTAAACTCTCTAAAAATGTCGGCCCCTCATACCATTTCATATTTTCCGATTTGCTCGCAACGTTATCGCCCTTAATTGCAGAAATAGGAATAAAAATCTCGGCCCCGACGTTTATCGACCCCAGCCACGCCTCTATATCTTTTTTGACCGCCTTGAAACGTTCCTCTGAAAAGCCGGCCAAATCCATTTTGTTCAATACAACGACCACCTTATGAAAACCCAGCAGCGATAACATATAAGAATGACGCCTGGTTTGTTCTTTGACCCCTTCTGCCGCATCGACAATCAGGACCGCGGCTTCGGCCTGCGAGGCCCCCGTAATCATATTCTTGACAAACTCTATATGACCCGGGGCATCGATTATTACGTAACGCCTTTTGGGGCTTTTGAAGAAAACCTGCGTGGTATCGATGGTGATGCCCTGTTTGCGCTCTTCTTCCAGATGGTCCAGAAGATAAGCAAACTCGGTCTGCTTGCCCTGGCCGGCCGACGCCTTTTTAATTTCCTCAATTTTGTCGGGCGGCAGCGAATCGGTATCGTAAAGCAATCTGCCTATCAGCGTCGATTTGCCATGGTCCACGTGGCCGACAATAACAAAACGCAAAGTATCATTCTGTAACATTTTTTTTATGCGGCTCACATTAGTGTTTTTATAATTGTCCAGGTGCCTAAAATAATAGTAAGTATGGCAATCAGCAGCTTGAGCTTTGTTTCAGTCATCAATTTCACGCTTTTGGCCGACAGAGGTACGGATAAAACTGCTCCGAGGATAATCCACATGGCCAGCTTCCAGTCGAAACCGCTTTTAGATACAAAAGCATACATAATCACGCCTACCAGGCAGGTTAAACTTTCGGCAAACGAGGTTATGCCGACGGCGCTTTTTCCTTCCATGCCTGCAAGAATCTGACCTCCCGTGACAACGGGGCCGTAACCGCCTCCGCTCATTCCTTTATTGAACGAGGCAATCACGCCCAGGGATATCATCTTCGACCAGGAAAACCTGAAATTCTTATTGAGGCAAATCAGAATGATTATGCCCATTGCCAGCACAAGCACGCCGATGTAAAGCTTTAACCAGAATTTGGGGATATTGACCGCGACGAAAACAGCGGCGACTGTTCCGATGACGCTGCATATCCCTAAAAGTAAAGCGGTTTTCAGGTGCAATGGCACCGTTTTTTTGAAATTTTCAACGTAACCAAGCGGGCTCAGCATGTTTCTGATTTTGAATATATCCATTGTAGCAGGTTTTAAATTTACGTTTCCCTCGCGATGATGAAAAAAACTTGCCAGCAGCCCGGTAATTAGTTCCGAAAACAGGACCGCGGGAACAATCTTCATAGGGCTGAAACCGAAAAGCATCAATACCGGTGTAAGTGTTGTGCCATATCCCATACCGAGTGTTGAATCCATATACTCGCATACAAAAGCCAATACAACTATTGTGATAATAATCCATAACGACAATTCTAACATTGTTTGACTCCTTTCAATTACATATAACCAAGAGACCGTAATTTCTGCATTGTATATGCATCTTCCTTGTCCTGTGCCCGCCCGCTTCTCTCGGAAATCCTGGAGGTATTTAACTCCTCGATAATCTTGTCTATAGTAACTGCCTCTGAATCGATGGGGCCGCAGCACGTCTCGCAGCCGATACTGCGCAGGCGTTTGCCGTTTTTGGCAAAGTATAGCTCGACGACAGGAATGTTTTCTTTTCTGACATATTCCCATACGTCGATTTCTCGCCAGCCGAGCAGGGGATGAACACGGAGGTGCTCTTCCTCTGCGGCCTTGGTCTTATACTGGTCCCATAGCTCCGGCGGCTGATTCTTGTAATCCCATTCAAAGTCCTCGTCTCTCGGACTAAATACTCTTTCTTTTGCACGGATACCGTGCTCGTCCCTTCTGATTCCGAGATACAAGGCCTTGAACTTATATTTGGCAATCGCCTGTTTTAGCGCGACGGTCTTTAGTTCGTTGCAGCAAAGGAATTTTCCCTTCTTCGGGCCCATCCCGGCGCTGACCGCCTGTTCGTTTTTGGCAACGATAAGGTTTAGATTCCATTCTTTGGCGTATTTGTCTCTGAACTGGTAAATCTCCCTGAATTTGTACGTGGTGTCAATGTGCAGCACGGGAAACGGAATCTGTCCGAAGAAGGCCTTCCTGGCCAGCCAGAGCAGACAGGTTGAATCCTTGCCTATAGACCATAGCATTGCCACATCCCGGAACTGGCTGTATGCCTCCCTGATTATGAAAATGCTCTGATTTTCCAGTTTGTCCAGCTGACTGAAACGAGAACTCATATTAAACTTTCCCAATAGTCGTTTGTAACCACTTTTTGACGGCTATTATAATGAGATTATGGCCCCTGTCCACTGATAAAGAAATCAACAGGATAGCTTCATAAACCGCCTGTGTTGACGAGTTTGGTCCGTTAACGCAGGTGGCTGCGAAGAATTGCAAAAGGTCATCAGCCGTGCTTCCTGACCAGCTTTGAACGCAGACCCTATAACTCCAAACGTTCTGAACAAGCGTTAAGACAGTTCATATCGATATCTTCACATACATAAGAATTTTTTAAGCTTTAACATCTCTCGACGCGGCACAGGAGAGGGATAAAGCTTGAAACGTCGTATTTCAAGCTTAATATATGATGGATGAAACTTTATATGTTATGGGTTTCCTGTTAAAACAAAGACCTGCGACAGTATTGATGATTACGAGGATAATAAAATTTTGACAATCAGTCGGTAACTGTATGATAAGAAAATCGGCCATCGGCAAACCAAAACGTATTTTGATTGTTTGTGACCTGGCGCATAAGCCGGTTAAAATGTTTCTTAGCCAGCAGCCCAAGCTGGCAAAAGGTTTACTCCGACTCGGCCACGACGCACGACTGTTCGGTTATAATAGCGTCCTCAGGGAGTTAAGCACCTTCAACAGCAAAACCCTCACGCAGCTCTTTTACAAGCAAAAAGCCGACAAAATCCTCGTCGAGTATGTCAAAAGTTACCAGCCGAACGTCATTTATTTTACTTTCTCACGGTTCCTCGATGTCGAAACTATTGAACAGATACGAAAGGCCGCCGCCAATGCTGTCCTCATCGGCTTTGATGACGACCCCTGGCCGCATCTGCATCCCGAAAAAATCGAAATCGCTAAACGCCTCGATATTCTTCTGGCCACCAATAACGGCTCATTCCTGCAGACCTATCGCGACGCCGGCGCGCCCAAATGCGCCTTTATGCCAAACCTGTGCGACCCCGACACAGACCGCCGCTACGTTGTTGACGACAAATGGAAAACCGACGTCCTCTGGACCGGTTCTATTCGGCACGACCCGCGCCGCTATCCCGCTGAAAATATGAGATTTGAGATTATTCGGCGGCTGGCTGAAATGCCGAACTGTTCCGTTTACGGCTGCTGCGGCAGACCCCAGGTCGGCGGCATCGACTATTTCTATGCCATCAGCGGCGCGAAAGTCGGCCTGAACATCAACGCCGACAATACCGTCCGCCTCTATCATTCCGACCGCCTCACTAACTACCTTTCCTGCGGCGCCTTTGTCCTTGCTAAAAGGGTTCCCGACAGTGATTTGCTCTTCAAAGAGGATACTCACCTGCGATACTTTGATACTATCGATGAGTTCTTTGAGCTTGCTGACTGGTATCTCAAACACGAAAATGAAAGAAAGAGAATTGCTGATTCAGGCATGAATTGGGTGCACGAACAGTTCAATTGTGTTAAAATCGCTTCCCTGATACTCGACCTTGTTGAAAAAGGTTCTTACTCTGCGCCCTGGGCCGAAATTTTATAATCATAAAAAGTATAGGAATACGTGCTATGCCCGCGGTTAGTATTTGTGTCCCGACTTATAATCGAAAAAAATATCTCCGTGAAACTCTCGCCAGCGTATTTGCACAGACCTGCAAAGATTACGAAGTTATTATTGTGGACGACGGCTCGACCGACGGAACCGATGAAATGATAAAAAATTCCGGCTATAAGACCAGGTATTACTGGCATAAAAATCAGGGAGAGGCCGCTGCCTGCAACAAACTAATCGAGCTTGCACGGGGAAAGTACATATCCTTTATACATTCCGACGACATCCTTGTTTCGGATGCGGTCGAGAGGATGCTCAATGCTATGGAATCGCATGGTGGTAACGTGGTCGTTTACGGCAATTACTTCAGAATCGACGAGGACGGGAATGTCTGCGGACGCAGCAAAAGAAAATTGCACAGCGGATACATTGCCGAACGTTTGTTTGAGGATGTTATTGTGCATCCGAACGGCTCGATGTTCCCCAAAAAGGCGCTCGAAGAAGCAGGGGGGTTCGATACCTCGTTAAAGGCCTCATACGATTATAAACTGGAGCTGGCGATTTCTTTGAAATACCGTTTTATTGCATTAAGTGAACCGACTTTTATGAGGCGTCGCCATTCCAGTAATACCTCAAAAGATTCATTTGCCAACTGCAAGGCGGAACTGGATATGCTGACGGACTTTTACTATAACGGCGGGGGAAAACACGTTATCTCGCCTCGCATTGCGATGAAAAGGTTCAGCAGGGAATGCTACAGGGCCGGCCGTTGCGCAGCCGGAGAGGGATTCTATGACCAGGCGCGTGAATTGCTCGGTCAATCTTTCCGGCTCCGTCCCAGCTTAAAATCGCTGATACTCCTGACAAAAGCAGTGATAGCAAGGCGGTTGTATCCTGGCGTGGAGGGATGCTTAAAAAAGAACGCGGATTAGGTGCTTATTCTTTCGCAGGTTGTTAGCGCTGCATCTATAGTTTGGTCCATATCTAAATAAGCATAAGCAGCCAACCGGCCTCCGAGGATAAGTTTTTTCTGTCTCGCGGCCTCCTGCCTGTATAGATTGTAAAGCTGATTATTTCTTTCAACATTTACAGGGTAATACGGAATTTTGCTTTTGTCGTAATTGTCGGGGTATTCCCACGTTACTGCGGTTTTATCCGTATTCCTGAGCTCAAAATGCTTGTGCTCAATTATCCGCGTATAAGGCACCTGCTCTTCGGTGTAATTTATGACGGCGTTGCCCTGGTAGTCGCCTTCCATCAGTTTGCTTTCAAATCGCAGACCCCTGTACTCCAATTCGCCGAATTTGTAGTTGAAATACTCATCTATTTTTCCTGTATATACAATTGTGTCGGCGGCGGAGTCCCAGTATTGCCTGTTTGCGAAATAGTCGGTGTTGAGTTTGACTTCGACGCCCTCGAGCATTTTCTCGAACAGTTTTGTATAGCCGCCGACGGGAATGCCCTGGTATTTGTCATTGTAGTAATTATCGTTAAAGTTCAGCCGGACTGGCACTCTTTGTATGATGCTTGCGGGCAGTTCTTTTGGGTCTTTTCCCCATTGTTTTTTTGTATAGCCCTTAAAAAATACCTCATATATTTCCCGCCCGACGCGCGAAAGTATCCAGTCCTCTAAATGACGCGGGTCGTTATTTTCAACGACTGCTTCTTCCAGCTTTTTCTTTGCCTCGTCCGGTGATTGTGTGCCCCACAACTGGTACAGTGTCATCAGATTTATGGGGAACGAGTATAGTTTGTTTTGGTATCTTACTTTTGGCCTGTTTATGAAGGCGTTAAATTCGGCGAATCGATTGACGTATTTCCAGACCCGGTCGATGCCGGTATGGAATATGTGAGGGCCGTATTTGTGAACCTGTATATTTTCAAGGTCCTCTGTATAACAATTGCCGCCGGGGTGAGGCCTTTTTTCTATAATCAGGACCTTCCTGCCGCGTTCGGCCATTTGCCGGGCGAAAGTTGCGCCGAACATCCCGCATCCAACGACGAGGAAATCATAGTGTGACATAACCGCTGCGCCTTACCGTATGAGTCGTTCCTTGTCTTTTATCCGTCTTTTTTTATACGTCCAGTTCAATCTGTGTACTTTCATCGCGTCGAGGTCCGTCAGTACGGGACCGTTGTTTGTAATCAGGATGTTTGAGTGCTTTAAGTCGCCGTGACTTATTCGATATTGGCCGAGGTTATCAAGCAAGCCCATCAGCTCACGGATTACGTCTGAACGCCGTTGCCGGGTAACGCCGTCGCTTTCCGGGAGATTGCAGAGTTTTTGGCCCTCAACGTATTCGGTTATCAAATACGATTTCCAGGCCAGTCCCCCTTTACGCTGCTCGATATAGGCAAGCGGCTTGGGCGTAGGTATTCCGAGCCACGTCAGCCGATGCCCATAAAGCCAGCTTTGTTTCGCCCGCGTTTTTTTGAGCGTATGCCTCAGCGAATGAAAAAATCCTTTATGGTTGTAACGCTTGATGACGATGTCCCTGCCGTTGAAGGCCAATCGTGAAACAAAGCTTGTATTTCCGCGTTTCAAAATCACGCCTTTTTCCATCAGCTCATCTATACTGCGCAGAAAATCAATCGGCTCGGTTCCCGCGATAAACTGACCGTTAAATACGGCTGTGTATCCGTCTTTCTTTATTCGCAGAAATTTTTTGCTCGTCCGCAGGCACTTTCTCAGGGCGCGTCTCAGCCAGTTTCTCTTGTGCCGGGCCGCCTCTTTCCTGAGCAATTGCTCGTCCGATTCTCTGAATTGCCACTTGCGCCCGTTGAAATACTCTCGCCATACGCTTCGGGCCGTCTCCACGTCTTTGCTGTCAAGCTTATTTGTCAATAGCGCCAGTTGCGAAACGCTTTTCTTCCTCCCAATCGGCCTGTGAAAAAATCGTATCTCCGCCGGGTCGAGCATGACTATTTTGTCCCCTGCCTCGGCGTAGCCCTTAGGCGAAGCCGGGCCGTTCAAAAGAAAATTTCCGAGGTGCAGGTCCTTCTGCAACACTCCCTTTTCGTGCTGGCGCGCAAGTTCTGTGGCTACCTGTATCAGTAGTTCGACTTGTTTTACTTTGTCGGCTTGCTTCCTGTAAACCTCTGCTATGGTTTGTGAATCAGCCACTTTCTCAGTAACTATCGCAAGTTTCCCTTTCGCTGTTTTTCCGCAAAACAACGGTTTTGGCGCATTTATTCCCCGCCGGCCAAGCTTCGCCAAACCTCCCCATTCCCTCCGAAAGCGAATTCGGGAAACCAATCTTTGCGAAAAAACTTTAACGATTACCGCCTTGTTGTTCCACTCGGCGTCAAATACCTCCCTGTTGTTCGGAATTGCCCGCAGCAGCGCCTTGCATAAAACGCGTTCCATCCCGGCGTTTCGTCCCCGCAGGCGTATCGAAAGCTCAAATGGGAATCTCCGGTGCGCCGGGATTGTTTCAACGACCGATGATTGCGATGCCCGACTCATTTGCGAGTTTTATAGTTTCCGGCTTGTCAATAATTATCGTTTTTTCCTTCTCGACAACTAAGCACTTTGCGCCGTTTTTGGCAAGGGCCCTGATGGTATCCGGCCCGACACAAGGCACGTCGAACCGCATATCCTGCTTGTGCTTGGCCGCCTTCAATAGTGTCCAGCCCCCCGATTTAACAAGCAATCCCGTCCGCTCAATCATCGCTGCCGTGCCCTCTATCGCTTCCACCGCCAGAACTTCCCGTTCCTTGACCGCTATTGCCTGGCCTATGTCCATCTCCGTTATTTTTTTCAAAATCGGCCAGCCGAACTCGATGTCTTTTTCAATCGTCCCGCCTGGGTTTCCCACGGTCATAGGCCCCTGCGTTGCCAGGTGCTCCTTACAGTATTTCGTCGAATCCTCCAGCATTATTCCCCCGCTGGCTAATTCATCGGCCAGCGCCGATAACAGCGTTTCGTTCTGCTTGTTTTTTTTGCGAAGCCGCCAGTACCATATTCGCACCGCCCGCCAGTCCGGCAGATATCGCAGTATCCTAAACGGCGTAAAAATCTGCCCCTTCTCAACCCTGCCCGCCATTACCGCGTTTGTTACCCCGTGTCTTTTCATCCTGCGAATCCAGCTTCCGGGCCTTGCCACAGCCGCCTTATAATAAACGTCTGTTTCACGGGCTATTGTGCTGTCCACGCTGCCCGCAAGCCCTACACAGATGAGTTTTAATCCCGTTTTTCGGATGCCCTCTGCTATCATAAACGGCAGCCGTCCACCGCCTGCTATCAAGCCGATAACATTTTCGCTGCTCATATCTCTTGAAAACACCTATGGCTCATCCGGACGCTGCGGCTGGCCAGGCCCGCCGCCCGACGCAAGCCGCTCGATTTGCTCCTGAAGCTCGCGAATGCTTTGCCGCATTTCCGGCAAAAACTGAATCAGCCCGTATGCCCGTTTTGCCTGGTTGGCTTCTATCGCGGGCGACCCCAGCACTACTTTGCCGTCGCCGACGTTGTTTATCACGCCCGCCTGCGCCCCGATTGCAACGTTGTTGCCGATTATGATGTGCCCCACGATACCCGCCTGTCCGCCGACGATACAGTGATTACCTAAGCTCGTGGAACCCGCTATCCCCACCTGCGCCACTAACAGGCAATGAGGCCCCACCTTCGTCCCGTGTCCAATCGCCACCAAATCGCCTAATTTACTGCCCTGCCCGATTATGGTATCGTTCAGCGTTCCCCGCTCAATTCCGCAGCCCGCCCCTATCTCAACGTCGTCTTCTATAACAACGCACCCGATTTGCGGTATCTTGTGATGAACGCCGTTATGCGTCGCGAAGCCGAATCCATCTTCGCCGATTATAGCATTGGCATTGATTATGACGCGGTTGCCTACCCGGCAGCCCTCGTATATGGCCACGTTGGGATACAAAATGCAGTCGTTGCCGATTTGAACGTTCTCGCCGACATACGTGCAGGGATAGATTATACAGCCGTTGCCTACCCTGGCGCCGTCTGCTATCGTCGCGAACTCGTGTATATGACAATCAGCCCCGATTTTGGCGCTGTCGGAAATTATCGCCTTGGGGCTTATTCCGAGCTTCTTGTGCTTTCGATGGCCGTGAAGAAGAACCATTATCTGCATAAACGCGTAATACGGGTCCTCGGCCACTAATAACGGAACCGACGTTGCGACAGTGTCGCTTCCCACGATGACCGCGCTTGCCCTGGTCGTCAGGAGCTGCTTTTCGTATTTATCGTTGCTCAAAAAGCTTATATCGCCTTCGCCCGCCCGGCCTAAGGTCGCCGCCGAATGTATTTTTACATTTGCGTCACCGCGAACCCGTCCGCCGACGTATTGCGCCAATTCACCTAATGTTTTTGTTTCCATAATTTCACCAGTCCGAACTTGTCTGCCTGCGGCGGAATGCACTCGCCTCGGCGTAGCCCTTAAACGAAGCCGGGCAATCCAAAATTTGCAGTTTATGCCTGCTTCCTGCTTTCTCGCAGGCCGGCGTATTATAGCAGATGCCCTAATTTGGTCAACTGATGCTTTTCGTTTTCGTTTAACCGTGCGTGCGGTTCTTCTTTGCGGGGGGTTGCGTTTATCGTCTATTCGCTTGCGCGGCTCGTTTCGTTACTCGCTGGATGGTTGCGTATGATACAATGATGGACGTTTTACGCAACCGATATGAGCTGCGCAACCGCAACCGTTTGACCCAACCTGCTTCATTATGCTGCTGGCACTCGCTTTTTTATCCAACCAGCGCTTCCGCCGCCTTCTTTTGCAGCTCCTCCGAAATCGTTCCCGCGAAATCCCTCTCACTGCTTTGCAGCGCCGTTATCGCAGGCCCGATTGGCCCGTAAACCGCCGGGTCTGTCGGCCCGAATACCGCAACCGTCTTTATGCCTAAAGCCGCCGATAAATGCGTTATTCCGCTGTCGTTGCCGATATAGCCCGCGGCGTTGCTTAATACTGCCAGCGCCTCCGTGAGTGACAGGTTTGCCAGCGTTTTCCCGGCCGTCCCCATTTTACTTTTCACAGAAGTGCCGAACCGTTCTAATTCGGCAGGCCCCAGAATAAATACCGTTTCTATGCCTTCTTTGGCCAGCGTTTCGGCTATCGAAACGAAATTATCTATGTTCCAGCACTTTTCAGCCCCGCCGCTTCCCGGCTGTATCACTATCGGCTTTCGCGCCGCCGTTACACCCGCTTCTGCCAGGATTTGTTTACCTTTTTTCATATCCGCGTCCGTCGGCCTTATCATAGGCATACCAATCGGGCTGTTTAGCTTCTCCTCGGCCAATCCGCTTTCTTTTATGAACTGCTCCCTGTAAAAATCGCCGATATGCTTATTACAATTAACAGCCGGTTTCATCGCCAGCGTTATTACCTCTGCCCCATGGCTGCAATGGGCTGTGAAAATTAAGTTCCTCTCGAAATCGCCGTCCGGCTCGCCAAGAAACGTAACAATCCAGGGGTATTCCGCGAACGCCGTTATCAACGGGTCGCCGTCCGCCAGGGCAAAATCCTTCTCTCCGACAAACAGCCGGTGCAGCCCCATCGAATCCATCGCTCGCACCCCATCAACACAGCTTCTCCCCGGCAAAAAACCGGTATATTCCGTTCGCCCGATTATATCCACGCCCCCCGGGCAGACCGTTTCCTTCATAAGCTCCGCCAAGGGCAGTGTCAGGATACAATCCCCGAGCGACCCCGGCTGTAAAATCACCCCGCGCTCTCCCGCCAGCGCCGCCTTGGCCAGCTTCTTCCTCAATTCGTCGATTATATTGCTTTTCCCGCTCATAACCCGTCATTGCGAGCCCCACGTCTTGCTGTCGCAAGACAGCAGTGGGGCGAAGCAATCTCTTTTTCTCACTTTGGATTCTTCACCTTAGCTTATTGCCCACTATACTTTATTTGACCCTTTTATGCCATATCCTTCAGGGCAGACACACCCACGATAACAACATTCGAGGGCAGGCAGGTCTGCCCCTACTGATTCTCTCTGCATTCTGCATTCTCTGTTCTGCATTCTGTCTTCCGTCCACCGTCTTCTGCCCTCTGTTATCCGTCCTCTGTCTTCCGTCCTCTGTCTGCACCGCCAATAATTTCCTTGATTTTAGCCGGAAATTTTAGTATTGTGGGCTACGTAATAAAAAAGGTGAGCAGGAGACGATATTTTTGCATTTTCGGCGGCTTTCCTGTTCTAATATTCAATTGTTCCGTCGGCCTTATGCCGGCCAGGAGGTATTGAAATGAGATTCTTATTTGTGTCCGGATTTCTAATTTTCATAAATTCAACTCTTGCAAACAATGCAAATGAAATCCTTCTTAAATCCAGACAGTTCATTCCTGCGCCTGGAGTGACCGCTTCTACTAAGGCAAGCATAAAGGAAATAAAGGGAAAGGTTCATATTCTTATACAGTTGGAGAACACTACAACAATAGAACAAAGAAAGCAACTGGAGACCAAAGGAGTAAGATTGTTGACATATGTCCCGAATAAGACATGGTTTGCATCAATTGATTCTAACAGAATAGATGAAATTATATCTCTTCCTATTGTCAGGGCTATCATCGAAATCCTTCCTCAAGATAAAATCGCTCCCGCAATCCTAGAAAACGGAGTAAATGATTATTCAACCAATTTAAATGGGGAAGCGAGGATGATGATTCTTTTCTTTTCAGATGTTTCTTTAATAGATGCTTCTTCAATAATTTCCGGTTACGGTGGAACAATAAGAGCAGAAGTTCAACAGATGAACGCCTTGGAGGTTTATTTCCCGAAAGACTTGATTTTTGAGCTCGCGAATAACGACGCGGTTAAATATATAGAACAATTTTACGAGCCGACAACAGCTAACGATGGTGCAAGAGCTGTGAGTGGTGCAGATATTGTTCAAGGCACGCCTTATAATCTTACCGGCCAAGGTGTAATAGTTGGAGAATGGGATGAAGGATGTGTTGATGATACGCACGATGACCTTGAAGGCAGAGTTATCAAAAGGGACTGCTGCGACATGAGTTTACATGCCACACATGGGGCTGGCACTATGTTGGGAAATGGAATCAGAAGCGCAGAGTGTGGAGGAACTTCTTTACAATGGAAAGGAATGGCTTCGGAAGCTAACCTCGTTTCTTATAAATGGTGGTTGACAGATACTTTTAAACTTTACAGCGATTTTAATGAAGCAATCAATGAATATCACATAGATTTGTCAACAAATTCTTGGGGGAATCTTAGTTGGGACGTATATAGTACTGTATGTAATGCGGAAGACAATGTTGTTATTGGGGCTTGTGGGAAGAGAATCCCAATGTTGTGGTGTGTTCATAATCAGGGTGGTAGTTGGCATACGATAAGAGTCAATGCCGTAGCTAAGAACGTTATATCTGTCGGAGCAACAAATTCCAATGATGATTCAATCTATAATCAAAGTAGTCGAGGGCCGACGGCCGACGGCAGAATCAAGCCGGATATAGTTGCACCCGGCTGTCAAGTTGGAGGAGATGGTGGGATTAAATCGACATGGACGTACAATTGTTATTATCGTCAGTGCGGGACTTCGACGGCGACACCGGTAGTAACAGGTTGTGCTTCCCTGATGTTACAGCACTGGAGAAACACCCACACAGGACAACCAGACCCTTTGCCTTCAACGATAAAGGCCATATTGCTTCATACTGCGGTGGATTTAGGCAATAGCGGCCCGGATTTCACTTATGGCTGGGGAAGAGTCAATATAAAAGATGCGGTAGATTTTATAAGCGAAGATTTGAATAATATTATACTGGAAGATACGATTGTTGACAAGGGGGACAAAAAACAATTTTCTTTTATTGTTTTTCCGAACCAGCCAAAATTAAAAATAACACTGGTCTGGGATGATTATCCGGGAGATCCGGCTGCGGAAAAAGCGCTCGTTAATGATTTGGATTTGATTGTCAGGGACCCGAACGGTACAAGATATTATCCCTGGGTTCTCGACGTCAACAGTGGGCATGAGGATTATCCAGCCGTTCATGGAGAAGACCGTCTTAATAATATTGAGCAGGTTTGCGTTGATAATCCCGTCAGTGGTACATGGACGGTAGAAGTAAACGGATTTGACATTCCGCAACCTGTTCAGCTTTATTCCTTGGTTGGAAATGTTTCCCAAAAACTTGGCCTAAACCTTATTAAGGTCGATGACATCAATGACGGCAACTGTGTATTACCATTTTCACCAATAACTTATACTATTTTCTATGATGCCAATGGCGTTGCCGATAGTAACGTCAAAATCGTCGATTACCTGCCGGACGAGCTAACTTATATTTCATCTTCTCCGGAAGGCGAATATTATCCCTTTGATGGTACTGTAACTTGGAATATTGGCACTATCGCTTCCGATGATAACGGCGTCTTTACGCTAAATGCTCAGGTCAATATTCTGGCAGAATCCAATAGCATCATCACAAATTTCTGCGAAATTGAAGGCGATTACGATGAAAGTTCCGCCGAAGTAAATACGCCCGTTTGCACGTGGAACCCGGGAGATATTTACATCAATAAAATTGATGATGTAAATGACGGCAACTGCGTATTTCCTTTTTCGCCCATAACTTACACGATTTCTTATGATGCCAATGGTGTTTTCGACAGTAGCGTCAAGATAGTTGATTATCTGCCGGAGGATGTGGATTATATTTCATCTTCTCCTGAGGGTGAGTACTATCCCTTCGATGATACCGTAACCTGGGATATTGGAAATATAACTCCCGATGACAACGGTGTTTTTACAATCAATGTTATGGTCAACAATCAGGCGGAATCCGGTATTGTTTTAACTAATCGTTGCGAGATAGACGGCGACCTTTATTATCGTTCCTCTGAAGTAAATACGCCCGTCTGCACGTGGAACCAGGGGAGTGTTTGCCTCGATATTTTTGATAATATCAACGATGAAAACTGCGTTTCGCCCGAGACACCTATAACCTACACAATTACTTATGATGCAAATGGGGCCGTTGACAAAAACGTCAGTATTGTTGATTATCTGCCGATAGAACTTGACTATAATTCATCTTCGCCGGAGGGTGTCTATAATGCAGGTGAGCGAACCGTAACCTGGAACATCGGCAATCTCCCTCCAAATGGCCAGAGAACATTTACAATAAATACACAGGTAAATTATCAGGCGGAACCCTGTAGTGTAATTACAAACATTTGTGAAATTCGCGGCGATTCCATATATAAATCTTCTGAAGTAAATATTCCTGTATGTATTTGGATTCCAGGGGTGATTTTTGTCGATTGTAGCAGGTTAAATGGTGCTGATACAGGAATATCTTGGTTTGATGCGTATCTCGATTTACGGGACGCCTTAGACAGGGCAAGTATCGATTCTAATATTACACAAATCTGGGTCGCTGACGGAAATTATATGCCATCCGTCCCAGCAAACAATCCGACTTTCCAACTCATTGATGGCATTACATTATATGGTCATTTTGATGGTAACGAGACATCTATTTCCCAACGCAACTTTAATAATACCAATAAAGAAACAACTCTCAAAGGAACAGGTATTTCCTATCAAAATGTAGTGACGGCTTTAGATCTTAGTCCAAATAACATCTTTGATGGCTTCAAAATCGTTGGGGGCTATTTAGGTATCAAAGTCGTCGATAGCAATCTCTTGGTCTCGAATTGTCATATAACAGGGAATAGAGCCGGGATATCAGCGAACTTTTCGAGTTTCATTGTCGCTGAATCCATTATTCAGGATAACAACGATTTTGGGATAGACGTGAATTATTCTTCAGAAACGAAAGTTATAAACAGTATCTTATGCGACAATGGATTTGGAATACACCTTCGAGAGGTCAATGCCCCTGTTACGGTACAAGATTGTTCAATTTATAATAATATGTACGGCATCTATAATCAAAATGCTTCTATTCATAATTCTTTTTCTACGGTCGTCATAAGATGTAAGATTTTTGAGAATCAAGAAGGAATATGGCTACGTGGTGATTCTAATTCCATTATTCAAAATAATTGGATTTACCGCAATGGGTACGCAGGAGTTTATATTACGAATGGCGCGTTAGCTATTATTCGTAACACCACAATTGTCAGCGAGCAATATTGCATCAATAGGGCAGGTGGAATTAATCCTTTAGTATCCAATTGCATTCTCTTGGGTGGCATTAAAGGTGTTACCAAAATGTCCAACTATTCGTGGTTTGATGGCGACCCCTGTTTTATTGATGCTGATAACAATGATTTTCATCTCAGGTCAAATTCGCCGTGCATAGACGCAGGCGACCCGAATTTCAATGATTTTAACGATACGGACATAGATGGTCAGCGCAGAATCCTTTTTGGAACATCTGCCTTACGGGTCGATTTCGGCGCGGATGAATTTTACTGGCCTAAGGCCGATTACAACCGCGATAAAACCATTAATTTATTCGATTATTCGCTGTTTGCCCCCGCCTGGAACGAGCCAAACGAGCTTATATCTCTCGATGATGATAACGACGTCGATATATATGACCTTGCCATATTCTGCGATGACTGGCTGTGGCAGGCCCCCTAAGACCGAAAAAGCTTGAATTTATCGGGCTAATTTGGTATTATCTATTGTTGATTTTCAATTGATTATTGACTATTGCGATTATGCAGCACGGACACCGGGATTGTGCCCGTATCCTGCCGTTTGAAAATAATAAATCATCAATAATCAATAAAAAATGATATAGAGGGTGATTTTATGAAAAACAGGTCTTCGTTCCGATTTATCGGTAGTACTATAATAATCATTACCGCAGTCCTGTCAATCTGCCTGTCTTTAACTACTATAGTGCAAGCTGATGTTGCGCAGGGCACTATAAATTATAACGCCCCGCTCCAAGAGTTAGAGGGTTTTGGAGGTGCCGCTGTCTATGACACACCCCAAGTATCGATTCACCCATATAGAAAAGAGGTTTACGAACTTCTTTTCAAAGACCTCGGTCTTGACATTTTAAGGATACGAAACTCCTATGGTTATGACAATGCAAATATAACCGCCACTGGCACAATCTTCTCGGAAGCAAAAGAACGTAACCCCAATATAAAAACTCTCCTGACTCCCTGGTCGCCAGCCCCTTACCTCAAAACCACTGACAGCTACAAGGGCGGAACCCTTAAAAAAAACGCCTCTGGTAATTTCATATATGACGACTATGCCCAGTGGTGGGCCGATAGCTTAACTGCATCAGACGGCTGGAACAGCGTCGGCGTTTATCCTGACTACATCAGTATCCAAAACGAGCCCGACTACGAGAATTTCAACTATGACACCTGTAGATTTGACCCCACAGAAAATGCAACCGTTGCAGGTTACGACCTGGCTTTCGAGGCGGTCTGGCAGGAACTGAATTACCGTTTCGGCCCTGATATGCCCAAAATGCTCGGCCCTGATACTGCTGGATATTCTGTCGGGGAATATTATTACTCTCCTCGCGGCTCACGTGATTATATTGATAATCTCATAGACCAGGACCATTGCTTCGGCTTCGCATTCCATCCTTATAGCGACGGTTACGTCGAGGGCAATGGGAATTATGGCTATGATAATCCTGATTATCTTCTCCAAAGTATGATAGATTATGCCAATGATCCCCGTTACAACTACAAGCCATTGTTTATGACGGAATATGTCAAAAACGGTATGGTCTCCGGCTTTAATGAAGCTGTCAATCTGGCTTGGCATATTCACAATTTCCTCACTTATATGCGCGTAACCTCATATTGCCACTGGACTTTGTTCCGGCACGACCCAACATCTGAAGGCGGTATGGTAAATCTTTATACTCCCGATTCATATCCAAGACATTCTGATTATGGTTATATCATCCACGACCTTTACTGGTTCTTCAAGGCATACGCCCACTTCACCGACCCCGGCTGGTTCGTCCTCGATTGCACCGCACAGCCCTCTGATAATCTGCGTATGACCGCCTTCAAAAATCCTGAAAACAACCGCCTTACAGTCGTGATACTCAACAAATCGACTACCGCCGAAAGCTTGACGCTTAACTTGAACGCCTATAAACCCTTCACTTCACAAGTTTACCGAAGCAGTGCGTCAGAGCACTGGGTATTCTTAGGTTCTTTTTCAAACCCAATCTCACTGCCTCCGCAATCAATCACTACTATTTCATTTTTTGCCAGAAACGCCGCACACGTTATTCCCGGCGCAATCGTCGATTGGGGCGCTACTAAAACAAATACCGACCTTACAGGGCTTATCGACGTCGCCGCAGGCGGCTGGCATTCGCTTGGCCTCAAAATCGACGGCTCTATTGTTGCTTGGGGCCGTAATTTCTTCGGCCAGTCCGAAATACCGGAGGGCTCCGATTACGTCGCCGTCGCCGCCGGTGAAAACCACTCGCTGGCCCTTACAGCCGACGGCTCTGTCGTCGCCTGGGGATTTAACGAGTCCCACCAGTGCGACGTTCCCGCGCCCAATTCCGACTTTGTCGCAATAGCATCGGGCAGTAACCACTCCCTCGCCCTCAAAGCCGACGGAAGAATAATTGCCTGGGGCCTCAATAATTTTGGTCAAAGAACGCTTCCCGCTGGAAATGACTTTGTCGCTATAGCCGCCGGCTACTGGCATTCAGTTGCCCTTACATCCGGCGGCTACGTCGTTTGTTGGGGTGATAACAGCTTCGGCCAAACCATCATTCCCGAAAGCTATATCCCGTGGTTGTTTACAGATATTGCCGCCGGTGATTTTCATACTCTGGCTATCACAACTGGTGGCGGAATTCTCGCCTGGGGTAAAAATGACTTCGGCCAGACCGACGTTCCAGACGGCAATGACTTTATTGCCGTCGCTGCCGGCGCAGACCATTCTCTCGCCTTAACTGCCGATGGCAGCGTCGTCGCCTGGGGCAGCAACTACGATATTTACGGCAATTGGGCTGGCCAGGCAATGCCTCCCTCCGACTTAAACAACGTTTCGACCATTGTCGGTGGTGGTTTTCACTCCCTTGCCCTGAAGACCGACGGCACAGTCGTCGGCTGGGGCAACAATGATGATGGTCAGGCCGTCCCGCCTACGGGCGATGATTTCGTATCTGTTTCCGTCGGCGGCCTCGGCCATACTCTTGCGCTCCGCCAGGATGGCTCGCTCGTCGGCTGGGGTTACAATTCATTCGGCCAGGCAGACGCGCCCCCCGGCAATGACTTCATCGCCGTTGCCGCTGGAGGCGAACATTCCCTCGCCTTGAAAGAAGACGGCTCAATTGTCGCCTGGGGTAACAATGATTTCAACCAGTGCAAAATTTCCTCTCCCAATTCTGATTTTGTCGCAATAGCCGCCGGCGCAGACCACTGTCTTGCCCTCAAACGAGACGGATCCATAATCGCCTGGGGCTGCAATGACGACGGCCAGACCGATGTGCCATCCGGCAACGACTTTATCGCCATTGCCGCCGGCTGGTATCATTGCGTTGCGCTCAGATACGACGGTTCAATTGTCGCCTGGGGCTGGGACAGGTATGGCCAGGCCGAAACCCCCGACGGCGATGAGTTTATCGCAATCGCCGCCGGCTGGGGTCATTCTCTCGCTTTGCACTCCGCCGGCTTTATCGTCGGCTGGGGTTGCAACGACTTCGGCGAAATTGACGTTCCAGAAAGCAGCGACTTTGTCTCAATCGCCGCCGGCGACAGCTTCAGCGTCGCCCTAAAATCCGACGGTTCCTTGGCCGCCTGGGGCAGTAACGATTACGGCCAGGCCGAACCCCCACAAGGAAGCAATTTTACAGCCATAGCCGCAGGCGGCCGGCACGGCGTAGCGCTGGTCCCATTTTGTAAGCCCGGTGCTCCCAATGACTTATCTGCCTCTGACGGTGATTTCCCCGACTATATTCACCTGGACTGGGAGCCGGTTCCAAACGCCGAAGTTTACGAAATATGGCGCAGCCCTAATAGCGATATGACCCCCGCGTCTATTATCGGCGAGTCCATTGAGCCGTCTTTTGACGACTTCGTTTCTGCCAGAACAACCTATTATTACCGCGTCAGGGTCAGGAATAGCTGTGGAACAGGCATTTTCAGCCCGGTAGATTCCGGCTATGTCTGCATTCCCCCGTCAACCGACGTGTCCGCGAGCGACGGCCAATACAGCGACCATATTCGGATTGACTGGAATACCGTCTCGGAAGCCGATTCTTATGAGATTTGGCGAGCAGTCAGCGGCGGTTCCGAGCCGATTGTTAATTTGGGCAGCTTCGCCTCGCCTCCTCATGACGATTATAATAACGTTACCCCGGGCCTGACTTATTATTACTGGGTCAGGGCCGTCAATGCCTGCGGTAAAAGCTCATTTGGTTTAATCGATAAAGGATACGTCGATAACTCATCGCAGTCATTTGGTGTCTCAGGCGGTGAAATCTACGCATGGGGTCTTAACGAATACGGCCAGGCAAGTCCACCTGACGGTAACGACTTTATCGCTGTTTCAGCCGGCTGGAATCATTCCCTGGCACTAAAACGCGACGGCTCCATCGTCGGTTTCGGCTGCAATACAAATGGGGCAGCGACAAATCCCCAATTCTACGGCCATGCAAATCCACCAGCAGGGCACAATTTCGTTACCGTTAGTGCCGGCGGCTTCCACTCGCTTGCGTTGAAAAGCGATGGCTCTATTGCCGGCTGGGGTTGGAACATCTATGGCCAGGCCTCGCCTCCAGACGGTCATGATTTTGTCGCTATAAGCGCCGGCTATATACACAGCTTGGCCTTGAAATGCGACGGCTCTATCGTTGCCTGGGGCAACAATTCCTGTGGACAGGCCAGTCCGCCTGTCGGTAACGACTTTGTTGCCGTCTCCGCGGGCAACTTCCATTCTCTTGCCTTGAAACGCGACGGCTCTATAGTCGCCTGGGGCGCAAATTACTCTGACTTATTGAATACTCCGGCAGGACATGATTTCGCCGCCATTAGCGCCGGTTACTATTACAACGTCGCTTTAAAAAGCAACGGTTCCCTCGTAACCTGGGGCAGGGACGCCTCGACCGTTATGGCGCCCCCGGCAGGTAATGACTTTATGTCCATCGCCGCCGGCTTTCAAAAATCAATTGCGCTTACGCGCGATGGCTACATCACCGCTTGGGGCTACGACGCCAGTGGTTTTGGTTTTTATCAGGCGCCTAATTGTAACGGCTTCCTATCTATCAGTGCCTTTGGCTCACATTACCTCGTCATAACAACAAAGCCCGTTGACATGAATGAACCGCCGTTAGATGCCGATATTGATATCTCTGTTGCCAAATGCACCGTCAGGGCCGGTAAAGACAGGACACAGGGAAAAGACGCCGTATCAATTTCGGGTTTTATGGATGCGACCGTCGATGATATCGTAGCCGCTGATTTTATCAGAATTACTGTCAATTCAGATAATATGCCGAGTCCGCTTGACTGTAATTTCCCGATTAATGGCTCGACCTTCAAAAAAGGCAGGTTCAAATCATCCCTGACCGATAACGCGTCGAAAATTTCTCTTGCCTTCAATACGAAAACCTTGAAGTTTTCGTTTTCCGCCAAAAATGTCAATTTATCGGGTTTGTCCTGCCCCATAGTATTAACCGTAAAAATCGGCGGTTCGAGCGGTTCTGTCGATATAGGCGAGTCAATTACCAACGGTAAAAAACTTGTTCCCATAAACCTCTTAATGGGCGTCGAGGATTCCCTGCGGGTTGACTTAATCAAGCTCAAACGCGGCTCAAGGCCGAATTCCGACCGGTTGTCTGTTAAAGGGGCGTTCTCGTTGGCCACCGATGTGAATATGGCAGCCACTTCATTCTCCGCAACAATCGGCGGTCAGACCTTTACAATCCCCGAAGGCGTCTTCAAGCCGGGTAAAGGCAAATATACCTGTCCGATGGTTGATTTATATGATAGTCCCGAGTTCACCGCCGCCGCGACTTTCGATTTCAGCAAGTGCACCTTTAAGCTGACGATAAAGAATACTAAAATCAATATCGACCCAGGCGATACCGTACCGTTTACAATCACATTTGGAACTTTCAACGAAGAGACCGACGTCTTTCTGCCTTAAATCAGGATATTATTGTTATCAGCTTGTTTAGACCCACAGGTTCAAACTCGGGGGGCTCTTTGTATTACTGGCATAGTGCGTTTTTCCCTGATAACCTGATTCCCTTGCATTTTCTTCTCTATCTCGAAAAGTCCGGGAATATCCCCCCAGCTTAAAGCTATAACCTTTTATTTATTTACCGTACCTTATCCACTACATATAGTATATGTTCGGCGAAACTTAACGCCGTCTTTTTATTATCATTTTGAAAGAAATTGAGTGTTATTTTTTAATTTTTTGCGATATTTTCAGCGTTGGGAGCCGGTTTTTTTGCCGAAAATTAACGTAATTTTCGCTCTCACAGGGGTTTAAGCGAAAACCCAACTTTGTTAAAGTTTTTGAATACGCGTTGTCGATAATAACACTGTAAAGCAGCACTGGGTCCCAGAAGGGATTTATGGGACATACAAGATATAGTGGTTAATAGCTTATAGGTCGTAAAGATGGAATCTTTCGCCTGCGGCTTGATTTACAAGGTTACTGGAATGCCGGATTCTACGCGAAATAACTGGTTCGAGGAACAACAGGACAATTTCGACCCGACTACTGATGCGAATTCATTATTTGATGGTTTGTCCATTGATGATGATTTGCTTATGGAACAAATCCTCGAGAATATGAACACGACGCCCATCGGCAAGGTGTTGAAAAAGATTGCCGCGATGCCGGAAGTCAGCAGGAAAAAAGTCCTTCGCGTCCGGCAGCAGCTCACCCAGGGAAGATACGACCTGAACGAACGACTCGATATGGCTCTCGAAAAGGTCCTCGATGACCTGAATGTCTGAAAAGGAGACGCCAAGACATCAGTTTTTTTAATTGTTATTTTTTTGGCGTCTTGGTGACTTGATGGTTAAAAAAAGCAGCCGGGTTTGCCCCACCGTACCCAGCTGCCGTTTTACCCCGTTTTACCGGGGCTGTATTTTTTAATTTTCTATTTTTTATTCTTCAAGTCGGGCCCGTCGTAAGCAGGTCTTAAATAGAAAACCCTTTACGTTACTACCTCGGGGATTTCGTCGTCCGGCTCATCCATATCGACCGGCTTATATCCCGGCTGCCTGGACCTGTCAAGCTCTTCTTTAAACGCGGCAACCACTTTTTCCTGAATCTTCTTCCTGCAATCGGCGTTTATCGGATGTGCGATGTCGGCGTGAAGCTTCATCCTGCCCTTTACGTCTTTTCGAACCCTGTCTTCGGCCAGAGCAGCCCCGCAATTGTTGCAGAACTTCGCCCGAAGATGGTTCTTACCGCCGCATTTATCGCAGTGGTCGCTCATCTTCCTTGACGGCATCGCCACAAAATACCCGTTCGTTCCTTCGATTATCTTGATGTCCCTCACCACAAACTCGTTGTCCATCGTCACAGAACAAAACGCCTTCAACCTGTCGTCCTTGTTCTCTATGAGCTTTACTCTCACTTCGCTGATTTGCATAAAAGCGCCTCGTTAATATTGTTCACCAACTGTTGTTGTTCACGATAAAACTCGTGCATTCTAATTCTCGCTCAATCCTGTTTCTATATGTCTCTGCTCTTTCCCGGTTCGCGTCATTAATAAAGACAAACATCGACGAACCGCTTCCGCTCAGACATACCGGCCTGATTCCAAGCGATTCAATCCTCTTTTTCAATACCCCAAGTTCCGGATGCAATGCGAAGCAGCTTTCCTCTAATATATTTGCGCACAAACCGCTGATTAAATCAAGACGCTTTTTTTCAATATATATGTTTATTTCTTCTCGAAGGCGTCTGTATCGGCTTTCATCGTGACGATAATTCTCGTAAACCCTTTTGGTGGAAACACTTACGTCTGGGACAATCAAAAATACCCTAAATTCACATTTCTCTAATTTTTTCACTTTTTCACCTCTTCCGGTGCAAAAAGCTATTGGCCCGTCGAGAAAAAACGCCACGTCACTGCCTAACTTCGCCGCTAATGACCTCAGCTCTTTTTTACCCAGACCCATTCCGAAAAACTTGTTGATACCCAACAGCGTCGCCGCCGCGTCGCTGCTGCCAGACCCCAGTCCCGACCCCGCCGGCATATTTTTCGTCAATGTTATTTTTAATCCTGTATTTCTCTCCTCATTACTATTTGATTTTTGATTTTTGATTTTTAATATTTCTACCGCCGCCTTATAAACCAGGTTATCCTCACCCTCCGGCACTTTATATTCCCCTTTGCATATCAATTCTATGTTCTGCATTCTCTGTTCTGTGTTCTTTGTTCTTTCTTCTGTCCTCTGTCCTCCGTCCTCCGTCTTCTGCTTGATGAGTATCTCATCATACAAATCAATCTTCGCCATTATCGATTCGATATTATGGAACCCGTCAGGCCGCTTGCCTTTTACCAATAGAGATAAATTGATTTTCCCAGGCGCACGAACCAGTAATCCCTCGCCCACTTTTTCAAATTGCTCGCTCATCATTGTCATTCCCGCGCAGGCGGGAATCCAGAATTTGTAGGGCGGGCTTTAGCCCGCCGAAATCTTCTTCTACCGCTTTTTATTGACATTATACTCCTCTGTCCGTATTCTGGATACCAAAATTGATAAACGGATAACAAAATGACAGACCAAAATAAAAATAATGAAAATCAGCAACGCCGGCTCGACCCTGAGCTTCCAAAGAAAGGTCTGCGCTGCGACCCTGACCAATACGAGATGCTCAAACGCTGCTCGGATAAAAATGATATTACAGAATGGAATAAGTGGCGTGAAGAAAATCCAGAGGAAGATGTATTGTTGGAAGGAGCGAATATCGCCCAAGCCCGCCGAGTGAGCCCAGGGCAGGAGGTATTTAAGACAGCATATCTGAGAGATGCTAATCTAAACGGAGGCCATTTAAAAAGGGCGGATCTCCGAGGTGCCCATCTGGAAAAGGCGAACTTCATAGGGGCATATTTGGAGGAAGCGAAACTAGAGGGTGCACATCTGGAGGACGCGTGGCTTAGTGAGGCGCATTTAGAAAACGCGAACCTGCTTGCTGCCCATCTGGAAGGGGCAGATCTTAAGTTTGCTGATGTCGAAGACGCTGTGCTCAACAGTACTCATTTAGAAAGAGCGTCGTTCTTCTTCGCTGGGCTGAAAGGCGCGTATCTCATCGAGGCTCATTTGGAAGGGGCAAGTTTCGAAAAGGCTATTGTCGATGGCTCCACATTTCTTTGGGAGTGTAAAGTTGACAGGTTTTCGGTACACAGAAAATGTACGAATTTTAGTGGTGTGAGTTTAGATATGGCGCGGATAGACCCGGGAACTAAACAGCTTTTGGAATACAATATCCGGCGGATGAACTGGGAGGAATGGTATTCCAAGCACCCCTTGCTTAAATGGCCGGTTCGTTTGTTTTGGAGTTTTAGTGATTATGGGATTAGCACTTGGCAAGTCATAATTTGGTTCTTTGTGCTGGCGTTTTCGTTCGCTTTTGTTTATATGTTGTGGCCGAGCTGTGTAATAGTCAATGGAGTTGTTGGTGACATTCGAGGATTGTGGCATGCGTTGTATTTTTCGGTTGTTACAATGACAACGTTAGGTTTTGGTGATATCGCCGCAAACCCAGATAGTTGGATAGGTCAGACATTATTAATGTTGCAGGTAATTTTAGGATATGTTCTTCTGGGTGCATTGGTAACGCGCTTTGCGGTATTATTTACCGCCGGCGGCCCGGCAGGAAGGTTTGCAGATGAAAAGACGATATGGCAAAGGTTGAAAGAATGGTGGAACAAAATCTGGAAAAAGAACTGAGTGGTCAGACGAGCGACGAGGGCCGAGCCACGAGCCACGCGAAGGTCGCCTGGTGGCACTGGCATCGGCATCTCTATAACTGGGTCGTCCACTGGGCCGATACACGCTATGGTATGCTGGCCCTTATCCTGCTCGCCATAACAGAGCCGATTTGCGTCCCGATTCCCGCCGACGTAATGGTTATCGGGATGTCCCTCGGCAAGCCGAAACGGGCGATATGGTATGGCCTGATATGTTCTTTTTTTTCTGTTCTCGGCGGCACAATCGCCTTCTCGCTGGGCCTGGCAATCGGCCCCGAACGGGTCATTGCCTTCTTCGAGTATATAAGTTTCGTCCCCATCGACCTCGGCCAAAAGGCCCAGCAGGCCCTCGAACTTTATCAAAAATACGATTTTTGGGCGATTTCCATCTCCGCCCTGACGCCCGTTCCGTATATGTTATTTAGCTGGCTTGGCGGTATGGCCGAGGTTTCGCTGCTCAAGTTCGTAATTGTAAGCTTGATTTTCAGGCCTATGCGGTTCGGCAGCGAGGGCGTCCTGTTTTACTTCCTCGGCGAAAGGGCAAGACGAATCATTGAAAAGTATTTCAACACTGCTACCGTTGTTGTTATCATATTGCTTGCCATAGTTGCTTATGCCTTGAAAAAACTCGGTCAAATCTTTTAGTTTTGTCATTCCCGCGGAAGCGGGAATCCAGATTTATGAACGAAGCCCAACAACATGCATTGCTGAAGGTCGCAAAAGACGCCGTCGAGGCCGTCATAACCGGCAAACGCCCCCCTAAGGTCGAGGCCGACGACCCCGACCTCGCTACCCATTGCGGCTGTTTCGTAACCCTTAAAAACAGCGACCAGCTTCGCGGCTGTATAGGTAATTTCACGGGCGACAGACCGCTTGTTAATATGGTCGTCGAAATGGCCAGGGCCTCCGCCACGGGCGACCCTCGTTTCTTAGATGACCCAATCACACCAGACGAACTTGCCCATCTTAACATTGAAATCTCCGTCCTATCGCCCCTGAAAAAGACCGCCGACCCACTCTCCCTTCGTCTCGGCATCGACGGCATTTACATCAAACGCGGCTACCTCTCAGGATGCTTCCTTCCTCAAGTTGCGGAAGAAACGGGCTGGTCTAAAGAAGAGTTTCTCTCTTACTGCTGCTCGCACAAGGCGGGGCTGGATGCGGACGCCTGGAAAGATACTAAAACGGAGGTATATCTATTCACGGCTGAGGTATTCGGGGCAAAATTTAACGAAATATGAAAAAAAACAGCAAAATAGGTGTAATTTGCGCAATTTTTTGTTTTTTTTGCGTTTCGGGCTGTGAGTCAAGCCCATCTTTAAAAACAATCGCCCCAATCAATACGCCTGACGGTATGATTCTATATCTTCACAGTAGGAATATACCAGCCCTTAAAGGCGTTGAGCTTTGGGACAGTCAGTTCGGCACAGGCATCAAGCTGCAAACCAGCCATTACGAGGTTTTCACAACCCTTCTCGAACCGCTGATGCTTTCGCAAATACCCGGCTTTCTCGAATCGGCATATCGCGGCTACCAAAGCCAGCTTCCCAAACCCATCGAAACTACGACCCTGTTTACGGTCTATCTTTTCGCCAACCGGCAGCAATGGGAGGTATTCACAACTGAATTTACCGGCCCGCAGGCGCCGCTTTATATGCAGCTCAAAAAAGGCGCTTATTATCTCAACGGGGCGTGCGTTACGTATAACATCGGCCTCAAAGACACATTCGCGTGTCTTGGCCACGAGGGGTGGCACCAGTATAACTCGCGATATTTCAAGTACCGCCTGCCGAGCTGGTTAGATGAGGGCATCGCGATGATGTTCGAGATAAGCGAATACGAGAAGGGATTTTTCGTTTTTACGCCGGAACGAAACTTCAACCGCCTCGGCTCTCTGAAACGGACATTCATAAAAGGCAATATCATCCCGCTTCGTGAGCTTGTCGGCATCAACCCCGGCGAAGTCGTGGCCGACACAAATGACACACTCGCCTTCTACAGCCAGGCATACGCGCTGGTGCGATTTTTGCGCGAGGATGATTACGGCAAACGGCTGGTTAAATATCAAAACCTTCTCCTGGACGGGCTCAACGGCGCATGGCCTTTATCTGATGGGGACAAACGAATCGCAGCCGACCGTAATATCTCCATAACCGTCGGCTGGAACAAAAAGGTCGGAAGTATGCTGTTCGAGAAATATATCGACGGCAAATTCGAGAATATCGAAAAGGAATACCTGGCGTTCTGTCGGAAAATCGTTTACCCCGTGAGATAACAAGCGATAACCTCAACACTTTTTAACCCGGCTTCGTCGAAGGACTTCGCCGAGGCAAGCAGATTTGCCCCCCTTCATTTTTACGCTAAAAACACAGATGGGCACAGTTAGACACACTTAGACAAGGATTTTAAGCTGGCCAAGTTCGTTTCCGAAACGGGCTCGTCGCTTCCCCCTTCGCTATCGCTACGGAGGACAGGTCGCTCCGTGTTTAGTGCTTAGTTTTGAGTTCTGGCGAGTCAAAGTTTGCCCAAATGAATACGTTTTTTAACACGAAGGCACAAAAGTTATCTTTATGACTTTGTGGTGAAAAAATTAAAAGAAGCTCTTGCTAATTCGGGTGTTTTGGAGTATATTGGCAATAACAACGGTGATACACAACACTGGAGAATGACATTTTTTTGTAACGTTTTACTTGTCCTCCGTAGTCTCTTAAGGACGAAGGAGGATGGATAGGAGAAGAACTATGTTCAGAGGAATTACACAAACACCTTCATTTTATCTCAATACCCGACATATTCGACTCAAATAAACTAATTATAGTAATTATTGTAACGACAAATAACAAATAATAATTTTTAAAAAGGAGAAGAAAAATGAAAGGCGTAAAAATGTGCGGAAAAGTTAAAATATGCTTGTTTTTAATTTCTGCTTTTTTCTTTGCTTTAAATTCGGAGTTATATGCAGAAAGTAAAAAGAGCTCATTGGAATGGATATCTGATGCTGAAAAGGTTCACACAATAAAAAATACGTATACGGTTGAGGTAGCATCAGAAATAACGGAAAAAGGTATTGCAATCCAAAATCTTAAGTCCGTAAACAAGCAACGTGTTTTAATGAGTTATCACAAGGAAAAGGGGATAAAGAGCAAAGAGGCCGGGAGTTTAACGATTGTGCTTGATATACAAAGCATTTTTAAGAAAACTGAAGGAAAAGTTCAGTGGTTTGTTGAAAGCGAAGATACTATCGTGGATGGAAAATCTTGTATTGTAATTGGCGGCACGTATGAAGGCAAGAAATTGATACGACTTGACATTAGAAAAACAGACAATGCCGTTGTTCGATGTGATCAATATATTAATGGAGAGTGTATTTCATCCAGTATGTTGAAATATTCCCGGACAGATGCAGGAGACCTTGTCCCTGTTAACATTTTAACGAATTTTTTCCTGACCAATCAAACAATGAATCAGGATTATATATATACAAACGAAAATGAACCTGATATGGATACAGCCGGTACTGAGAGCAGTTTCAGCGAGGCCGTCAAAAAATCTGCCATTAAATATGAAAGCAAAGCTGTAATTCAGTCCAATGCAACAAATCCAATTGACTTTAATTTTCCAATTCAATTACCCGATTTTAATCTTGACTCAGGTTATATCGGCGCCAACGAATCGTGGGGCAAAATGCAATTACGCATGTATGGGAAAATTAACTGCTCACCATTAGATTGGGCTTTACCAGGTTCGGTGTGGTTTGATGGAAGTTCGATGGGTGTTACGGGAGCTGCAAATCAGGGAAGAATAGCACTTGATTTTGGTCTTTCTTATGGCGTTTGGGCACGTTTTATCATTCCTGCTATCGGTTTGAATAAAGAAATTGATGTATTGGCTCTTTTAGGTTTCCCATCAATTGATTTTCTTTTCCAAAACAGCAAATCTTTTACTCCTTTTCTTTTAGGCAGCAGTGTGACTGTATCTGATACTATTAGTAAACAAAACGTAGCTAACGCGGATGTGACAGCTCTTATTTTTCCTGGCGGAATTCCTTTTTGCGGCGCAGGTGTAACTTTATCTATGGATGCTTATGCAGAAGAAACTTTGACAGGAGATAATATTACCTTTAGTCCGGGCGGAAAACTTTACAGTGAAGCGGGTTTTATCACGTTCAATGGTGGAAGTTCAGCTTTGATTTATCATGGAAATATGAATCTCAAGGAAATAATAGGATATTGGCCGGGATTATTTGCAGAATTGCTTGCATGGCGAGCAGAATTGACTCCTGTCCGTTTTCCTCTTACAATTGATTCTGGTACTTTTCCCGTTGTTTCAACCCCTGACTCTGTTTATTTTGCTCCCTGGTCAACATTTGGAACTACAGACAGTCAAAAGAACGTAAAAGTATCATTGAATGATTGTAACAACAATAATGTAACGTTTTCCATCACAGGCGGCGGATATGGTAAAATTGATTCTCAGGATTGTACATTTTCGAATATTTCCCTTTACAATACCACCGATACATCGGTGCTGACGATTTCGCCAAAAGGCAAAGCCCGCTCAAGCGTTGGAAACATAATTTGTAAGGGGCCGATAAAAAGTATCAATGCCTCAAAAATTTCTGTTTTTGGCGGTATTACAATCGAGGCCTCTTCGAACCCGAAAACAAAGACAACTATAACAATCGACCGGGCAGAAGGCCTTACAATAAATAGTGGAATACCGATAAAGACACTAACGGCGACAGACTGGATTGGCGGGGCAATTAACGCTCCATCGATGGAAAGGTTGACAATCAAGGGCGATAAGAAACGGGCAATAGCAGGTGATTTGGATGTTAACGTTGCCGTGGATAGTAATATCAACAGTGTTAAAGTCGCGGGGACATTGTCGGGGGAATGGTCATGTAATGCTGTGAAGAGTATAACTGCTGTGGATATTGTAGAAGCCAATCTGATTTTAAATCAGCTGCCGGATTCAAAAGTTAAAGTTCTTGCCTTGGGAAAACTCACAGCCAAGTACTGGATAGATTCGATCCGAATACGTTCATCGGGTCATATAGGCACGATTACTGCGGGCGCGATTATTGACTCAAGCTGTTTTGCAGGAACTACTTCCACAAGCGATATAGATTTAGATGGTGTTCTTGATTTACCCGATCCTTCGGTAGATATTGATTATATTGCACCAACAACGATAAAGATAATTAAGATAAAGGGTATCAAAGGTGAATTACCGCCCTGGACTATCAACAGCAATATCGCGGCGGCAAATATTCTAAGCGCTTCTTTGAGTTATCCGGATAATGATAACGACGAAACGCCTTTTGGATTGTCTGCCGGGTTTATTAAGTCGCTAAAAATCAAGGACGCGGAAGGAACCGTGACGTATAAGAATCTCGATAAGCCGAGCGATTCTAAAACGTTCGAAGACGCTGAAATCCGTCTTTATTAGCCAGGGCTGCGTTTTTTTCAAAAAACAAACAGGCCGGGGCTATTAAATACCCCGGCCTGTTTATTTTAAAAGTGCACCGGCTTCAAATATTTTTGCCAGGATAATCCATCTCTGTGATTTGCGTCGACGGAAAGGCGACAGCTAAACTTGTTGACGCGTAGCGTCAAAAGTTGTATAAAGTTTGTCTTTGAATGAGTTTTTGACGTATATTTTCTCGCTACTCGAAACTCGGCACTCGATATTCGTTTGAGCAGCACAAATGATTCACGAAATACGATTTATGAGAGGTTAAAGATTTATGGCACGCAAAATGGTAACGATAGACGGCAATACAGCCATTGCACACGTGGCGCACGCCACAAATGAAGTAATAGCGATATATCCGATAACGCCAAGCTCGTCGATGGGCGAAATAGCAGACGACAAGAGCTCAAAGGGCAAGAGCAATATATGGGGCACGATTCCATCGGTTACGGAGATGCAGTCGGAAGGCGGGGCGGCAGGGGCGGTGCACGGCGCATTAACGGCCGGCGCGCTGACGACGACGTTTACGGCTTCGCAGGGGCTTTTGCTAATGATACCGGATATGTATAAAATCGCGGGCGAACTGCTGCCGACGGTGTTCCACATATCGGCAAGGTCGCTGGCGACGCACGCGCTATCGATTTTTGGCGACCACTCGGACGTAATGGCGTGCAGGCAGGTTGGATGGGGGATGCTTAGCTCCAATAGTATTCAGGAGGTTATGGATTTTGCATTGATAGCGCAGCAGGCGACATTAGCGTCGCGAATCCCGTTTTTGCATTTCTTCGACGGCTTTCGCACCAGCCACGAGATACAGAAGGTCGAGGAGCTGACATTCGATGATATGCGTGCAATGATTGACGATGAGCTTGTCGCGGCTGTCAGGGCGAGGGCATTGACGCCCGACCGGCCGATGCTCGCCGGAACGGCGCAGAACCCGGATGTTTTCTTCCAGGGCAGGGAGACGGTCAACAAGTTTTATCAGGCCGCGCCGGGTATTGTGCAGGAGACGATGGACAAGTTCGCGAAAATCGTCGGCAGGCAGTATCGGCTGTTCGATTACGTCGGGGCAGCGGACGCCGAGAAGGTGATAGTCATAATGGGGTCAGGAGCGGAGACGGCGCACGAAACGACGGAATACTTAGCGTCGAAAGGTCAGAAGGTCGGCGTGATAAAGGTGCGCCTGTTCAGGCCTTTCAGCACAAAAGATTTCATCGATGCACTTCCTAAAACTGTTAAAAAAATCGCGGTTTTGGACAGGACAAAAGAGCCGGGTTCGCTGGGAGAGCCGTTATATATGGATATTCGGACGGCGATTGGCGAGGCGATGTCGAAAAAGCAGACGTCGTTTACGGAATACCCGATTACTGTGGGCGGCAGATACGGGCTTGGCTCGAAGGAGTTCACGCCCGCGATGGTCAAAGCGGTGTTCGATAACTTAGACGCCGCAGAGCCGAAGAACGGCTTCACCGTTGGTATCATCGACGACGTGTCCAACACAAGTTTGGATTTCGACGAGTCATTTGTGCTGCCCAGCGAGGGAATTTATACGGCGATGTTCTATGGGCTTGGCTCGGACGGGACCGTCGGCGCAAACCATAATTCGATACAAATCATCGGCGAGCTTACAGATAACTACGCTCAGGGCTATTTTGTTTACGACTCGAAAAAGGCAGGGGCGATTACGATATCACATCTGCGTTTCGGCAAGAAGCCGATTCGCAGGCCTTATCTGATAACAAGGGCCGATTTTGTCGCCTGCCACAACCCGAGCTTTCCGGAAAAGTATGATTTGCTCTCGCAGGCGAAGGAGGGGGCTATGTTTTTGATGACGAGTATGTACCCGGCAGACAAGGTCTGGGATACGCTGCCGATGGAGATGCAAAAGCAGATTATCGACAAGAAACTTAAATTCTACGTTATAGACGCGATATCGCTTGCACAGGAAATCGGGCTTGGCGCAAGAATCAATACGATTATGCAGGTTGCGTTCTTCAAAATCAGCAACATTATCCCGCTCGAACAGGCCGTTCAGGCAATAAAGGCGGCGATTCAAAAGAGCTACGGCAAGAAGGGCGAGCGAATCGTGAATATGAATTACGCGGCAGTCGATGGCGCGCTGGAGCGGGTTTATGAGGTTAAGGCGCCGGATAAGGTTACGAGCAAGATAAGGATGAGGGACGTTGTGCCGGGCGATTCGCCTGATTTCGTCAAGAACGTTACGGCAGAGATTATGGCGCTTCGGGGCGACAAGCTGCCCGTAAGCAAGCTGCCAATCGACGGCAAGTGGCCGACAGGCACGACCAAATATGAGAAACGCAACATCGCGGTCAATATCCCCGTTTGGGAGCCGCAGCTCTGTATCCAGTGCGGGACCTGCTCGCTGGTCTGTCCGCACGGGACGATTCGGCTGAAGGCATACGACAAGAAATACCTTGAAAAGGCGCCGGCGACGTTCAAGAGCGCAGACGCGAAGGGCAAGGAATTTGCGGGAATGAAGGCGACAATCCAGATTGCCCCTGAGGACTGCACCGGCTGCGGGGTGTGCGTGCAGATGTGCCCCGTGCAGGAAAAGGACGCCAACAAGCAGCCGACGGGCCGAAAGGCGATAAATATGTCGTTACAGGAGCCATTACGGGTGCAGGAACGGGAAAATTACTCATATTTTTTGTCAATACCTAATACCGACCCGAAACTGTTCAAGCGTGAAAGCGTCAAGGGCAGCCAGTTGATTATGCCATTGTTCGAGTATTCAGGCGCCTGTGCCGGCTGCGGCGAGACGCCATACGTGAAACTGCTGACGCAATTGTTCGGCGACAGGGCTATGATAGGCAACTCCACCGGCTGCTCGTCGATTTACGGCGGCAACCTGCCGACGACGCCTTACACGACAAGAGAAGACGGCCGCGGGCCGATATGGTCCAACAGCTTGTTTGAAGACAACGCCGAATTCGCTCTCGGTATGCGATTGACGGTCAATAAATTCAAACAGCAGGCAGCGGAACTGCTCGATATTGCGGCAAAGAAGGGTTGCGCGGATTCGGCGCTGGCCGGCGAAATCAGCGCCGCTGTGCTCGCCAACGACCCGTCGCAGGACGCGATTGAACAGCAGAGAGCCAGAGTGGCCAAACTCAAAGAGCAATGCAAAAAGAGCGATTGCCCCGAATGTAAAAAACTATTGACGCTTGCCGATTACCTTGTCCGCAAGTCGGTCTGGGCGCTGGGGGGCGACGGGTGGGCTTATGACATTGGCTACGGCGGCCTCGACCACGTGCTGGCAAATGGAGCGGATGTCAACGTGCTGGTTTTGGATACCGAAGTGTACTCGAACACGGGCGGCCAGATGTCGAAATCGACGCCGAGGGCCGCGGTCGCCAAGTTCGCCGCGGGCGGCAAGCCGGCGCCGAAAAAAGACCTCGGTTTACTTGCGATGACTTACGGGAATATCTACGTCGCCAAGGTGGCGATGGGCGCAAATACAAATCAAACGGTAAAGGCATTCGTCGAGGCGGAGTCGTACCCGGGGCCGTCGCTGATAATCGCTTACACCCAGTGCATCAATCACGGAATTGATATGAGGACCGGCTACGAGGAGCAGAAAAAGGCGGTCGCCTGCGGGCATTGGCCTTTGTTTCGCTTTGACCCGCGGCTTAAGGCCGAGGGCAGGAACCCCTTGCAGCTCGATTCGAAGCCGCCGACGATTAAGTTCGACGAATACGCTTACAATGAGACCCGCTATCGCAGCTTGAAGCAGTCGAAACCCGAGGCGGCCGAGCAATTGATGAAATTAGCCAACGCCGACGCGGTACAGCGATATGCCCTTATGGAGCAGCTCGCCAAACTGCAGTGCGGTAAAACGGATTGATTACCTAAAAGCGAATGATGGAAAATGTAAAAGCAATAGTCCTTCGGGCAGCGGGGATTAACTGCGACCTCGAAACGCAGTTCGCCCTCGAATTGACGGGGGCGCAGGCGGACCGAATCCATATAAACAGGATTATCGAGGATAAGACCATCCTCGATGGCTACCAGATATTAGTAATCCCCGGCGGCTTCAGCTACGGCGACGACGTCGCGGCGGGCAAAATACTGGCTAATCAAATCAGACATCACATCTACGACGGCATACGAAAGTTTATCGACGACGGCAAGCTGGTTTTAGGGATTTGCAATGGTTTTCAGGTCCTGGTTAAAGCGGGGATACTGCCCTTCGCAGATTCGTCAGGACAGGCCGTCACCGTGACCTATAACGACAGCAATAAATTCGAAGACAGGTGGGTTTATCTCGCCCCAGAAACCGACAGATGCGTTTTTATAGAGCAGGGCAGAAGAATTTATCTGCCCATCGCTCACGGCGAAGGCAAGGTGGTTACCAGAGACAAACAGACGCTCGAAAAGCTTGGGATGGAGGGCTTTGTCGCGTTCAAATATGTTGATGAAAACGGAAACGTCGGCGATTACCCTGTCAATCCGAACGGCTCTTTTGAATCAATCGCCGGCTTGACCGACACAACTGGAAGGGTTCTCGGCCTTATGCCGCATCCCGAAAGACATATCAGACATACCCAGCACCCGCGATGGACGCGATTAAAGACACCCCCGCCTGCGACATGCGAGGACAGGCAAGACACGAGACACAAGACACAAGACCAGGACGCCGATGGTATGACCATTTTTGCCAACGCCGTCAAATACATAAAGGCAAATCTCTAAAAGCCGCTTGTCTCTTTCTCCGTCGCCCCGCCATCAAACCGGCCAGGCCGAGAGCGCCTATGGTCTGCGGCTCAGGCAAAGCGTTGAAAAGCGAAGAATACTGTATGCCGTTGCCTTCATCCTGCCCGATTATATTGTTTATCGACAGGCAACTTAGGACCTGTGCGGACGTGACCAACGGATGTCCGGAACTACCCGTCGGCACAAAAACAATATAGGTCGAATGTCCTTTATCCGATATGCAAAACACGGTAACTGCCGGAGTTTGTGAAGAGGCGGGCGGAAGAATTATCCCTGCCTGTCCGCCCCTTGGCGAGACCTCGCCAAAGGCGGGTGTGCCGCTGGCCAACGCCAGGACCATTACTTCAACTACACTCAGAACAAGTGTTTTAGTCAGCATCTTTTTCATTTTTTCGCCTCCCAGCTTGATTCGTTTATTCAGTTTTACAATGAGCTCAAGTCACTAACCTTGTCACTATTGTGGTCAGGATGTGAAAAACTGTCCATAGGCAGAATGCTTAATTGGAACTGCAAAAATACTCATATCGGGGGGACGTCCGGCAGCAGGGGGGACAGGGGGATTTTCAATTTTCTATTTTATATTTTCTATTTTCGATTTTTGAATCCGCCGGATGCGGAGGACGGATAACAGAGGACGGAGGGCAGAGGACGGAAGACGGAGGACGGAGGACGGATAACAGAGGACAGAAGGCAGAAGACGGAAGACGGAGGGCAGAAGGTCGTTAATCGGTTGCGGTTGCGCGACTCGCAACGAATTGCGTCGCACGTTGTGCGAAAAAATTACGCAATACGCATCACGCACGACACACGACGAAACAAATTGGCGGGAATCAGTGGGTTTTTCTTAAAAGCAAAGCACCGAGGCCGAAAAGCAAGAGATTGACTCATGGTTGAATTTTTGTTTTCTGTAATCAACGCATTGATTTGCCTGATTTGTCTTTCCACTCTTTCCAACCATTGGCACTTCCTCTACCAAGTGCGGCACATGCGGCTGGACTCGGAGCATTATAGTATTGGTCCTTATCAAGCGTTTTCCAACCAGCATAATAATACTTGGAACCGGAAAGCATTTTCAAAACATCGTTTTCAAGCCAACAGGCCGCAGCCCCTTTACAATACACAACTTGATTGAATTCTTCTATCTCATCGAGGAGATGTACAAGCTGAAATGATAATCTTTCAAGGCGTTCTTTGACGATTGGTTTTTCCGCTTCTCCTTTATTCAAGATTCCCAAACAATCCTTTATCCTTTGTTCTGAGATGGTTTTCATAATATATAACCCTTTCACGCTTTTTCTACTATTCCATTTTCATCTAAAATTTTCTTCTCAACGACACACCCGAAATCCCTTGTCGAAGTTACAAGTGGTCGGGGTGTTAAATACCTTCATTGAGACCTGACAGTAGTTATCACTGCTGAGGAAACTGCCGCCACGAAGAACGTATTTACCATCACTTTTAATTGATGATGTCCACTCCCAAGCATTACCCGATATATCGTTCATCCCGTAGCCATAGAAAGGGTAATAGTCCACTGGCGTTGTATAGGGATAGTCGGATAGGTTTATAGGATTGTTCGAGTCGTAATTCGCCTTGCTTGAGTCTATTGTTGTGCCGCAGCCATACGTATAACTGCCGTGATAATCAGCCACAGCCTGCCATTCCCATTCAGTCGGTAGTCTATAGCCATAATAATCACAAAATGCTTTAGCCCCATACCAGCTAACGTCTACTATCGGATGATTGTCCATATTGTACCCATCACGATGTCGAACGCTGAAGATGCCGTTAGAATAAGAGCCTCTAACAAAATGAGGTATATTTAACCGATAACATGAGTAGCTGAACGTTACAGAGAAAGGCAAGGATGCTACTCATGGC
>JAFGDN010000010.1 GCA_016932095.1 Sedimentisphaerales bacterium | reverse complement strand
TTTTCTGCCTTCTGTCTTCTGTCTTCTGCCTTCTCTTTCTTCGCCTCGTTCAATTCCCCGCGTGCGTTTGCGAGCGTCTTTTCAGCCGAATCAATTTGCTTTTTAATCCGGTCGTAGCCCGATTGCAAACCCATCAGCTTTCTGGCGACGTCGTCTGCTTTTTTATATCTGCTCGTATCGTCGAACGCAGGCCCCGATATAATCAATGGCGTCCTCGCCTCATCAATCAGGATTGAGTCAACCTCGTCAACGATTCCGTATTGAAGCTCTCCCTGCACCATATCTTCTAAGGAAAGTTTCATATTATCGCGCAGGTAATCGAAGCCGAACTCGTTATTGGTCCCGTAGGTTATATCGCTTTCGTATTGCGTGCGCCTCTCGTCGCCCGCCGTATCCATATCCGCCTGAATCGCCCCGACGGTCAATCCAAGCGCCTTATAAATCGGCCCCATCCATTCCGCGTCTCGCTTGGCAAGGTAATCGTTGACCGTAACTATATGAACGTGCCTGCCCGTAAGATGAACAAGGTATGCTGCTAATGTGGCGACTAAGGTTTTTCCTTCGCCGGTCGCCATTTCGGCGATTTTGCCTTCGTATAGGACGTTTCCGCCGACCAACTGAACGTCGAAATGACGCATATTCACGTTTCGCCGGGCCGCCTCGCGCACGACCGCAAACGCCTCCGGCAAAATGTCCTCCGGCCTTCTCCCCTGTTTAAGCGCATCCTTAAACTCAGCCGTTTTGGCCTTTAGCTCATCGTCGGTTAGTTTTTTAACCTGTTCCTCAAATTCTCCCGCCTTGCGGGCGACGACCATATACGTCTTGACAAGCCGGTCGCTTCGCGAGCCGAAGAGCTTCACTATCGCTTTGCTGAATTTCTCGAACATTTATAATTCCAGCGTTCAGCGGACAGCGTGCAGAGTTCAGAAAATAGCATTTAGCGTGCAGCGGTCAGCATTCAGTTAATAATATTAATATTCAGGATTAAACATCCTGTACAGCATCGCACCTACTTCATCCAGCAAGGATTCTATATTTGCGTTCTTAACAGTATGTCCCAAATCCACGGATAAAAGAAGTTGAGTCTGCAATTCAAGTAATGAGCCGTAGGCGTGACGTAAAAACTGATTATATTCTGGCTTATGTTTCCTGCCGTAACCTTCTGCTATATTGGACGGTATAGAAACAGCCGCTCTTCTCATCTGCTGAATCAGGCCATATTGCTCATTGTTGGGAAACGTCCTTGTTATTTTGTATATCTCAAGGACCAGCCGGTATCCTTTTTGCCAGACAATCAGGTCTCTGAATGTTTTTGTCTTTCTATTTTCCACTATTTTTTTCCTGTCCACTGTACGCTGTCCGCTGAACGCTGAATACTATCGTAAAACCCGCCCCTATTGTCAAGGATTGAGAAAAACCAGAAAAAGGAATTTTACCTTCTTTTAGGAGAAGGATAAGTATAGTCCAATAATATAATATTCACAATTATTAAGAAATTATCTCTTTTTAATTTTGATTTCTTAAAATATATGCTATACTTCAAATATAATAGCGGCCTTGAAAAGGGCTTAAAAATGCTAAAAAGTTTAACTTTTTAGTTTTTCAATTTTTAGACAATTAAATCCGGAAGGTATTTCCGGAGGGATGATTTACCCTTATCGAGCAAGTGTCTAATGCTCGTAAGGGTGTTTTTGTTTTTGGGAGGTGCTAGTCCTATAAATAAAACGAAATTATGAATTTTCTTAAATTAACAAAATGCTGTATAAAGATTAGGGCGCCACCAGAGCCAGAAGGGGCAACCCCCCTTTTGAGTTCTAACTACGCCAACCCGTGCCTGAAATATAAACCATGGCTACCTATGGCCAACTACGTTTTTTAGCTTAAAAATGAGGTTTTCTCTCCTTATCATATCCCTGTCCATCTGTGTCCATCTTTGTTTTTAGCGTAAAAATGCAACTTTGCATACCATAAAACCTTTGCATACTAGCACATACTACCACATACAACGTTTTTTAGGGTAAAAACGCAACATGACCATACCCCCTATACCATAAACTATGACAATCTTAGATTTCTTACAGCCGTTTTGCTTATAACTGCATTATATTTAAGATGGTCATCCTTTTTTGATGATATTCTTAGGTTTTTAGCGTAAAAATGAGGTTTACCGCCATTTTTTCGGCGGTTCTTTACCTCTCCCTGTTTACGACTTACAGGGGCAAACAAGCACTTAAGGCACTAAGATTTTCAATTAAAAAACGGTGCTAATCCGCGTCTAAATGCAGTCCCAGGGCAGGGCGTAATCGTTTTCGGAGATTTTTACAAATTTTTCACAGGGGCAAATTGCAAGGCCGGGGGCGATTTTCAGCATCGGATAGACCGTTCGAAAGGCTCGAAAGGCGGTTATCCTTTTTGTGTCGTCTTTTGTCGGATTGAATTTGCTCCTGATTTCAACGGGAAAAAAGACGTTGTCTCTTTCTAACAAAATGTCTAATTCCATCCAATGATTCCGGGTATTCTGCCGGCTAATACTACATCGAAATTCGCTTGACTTTTTTACCCCAAATCCGCTATAATACCTATATTCGCTGGGTTGCTTATTTTAACAAGATTTAATAGTGATTTTGAAGCAGGAGCGGCAGAACGCATACTAACAGTTTTGCTCGCAAGCTTAATCTATCTCTAAACAGAGATTATTTTTTGCTGTGTGAGGCGGGGAATAAGAAATAAAGTGATAAATGGCCTTTTGAATAACAGGAAACCCTGTACAAACCTCTGTGCTTGGTTTCTTCTTTTGATGCTGGCGACGAATGTTTGTCCGGCAGGCCACACCCAAAGCATACTCCTCACGGGTTACTGGCCTCCGACAAACGAGATGCTTCGCAAATTCAGCACCAACCCGGCTCAGAATCCCGGCGGCTGGCAGGGCCAAAACTGGGAAGGTCGCGGCTACGATGTTTACGCCTTCTTTCCCGAATTTCCGGGCGGGACGGGCAGTAATCCCAAAGGCGACGGCGATTTCGAGGTTGATTATCAGGATGTTGCATCCTGGCAACCGCCGGCAGAACCTACCGGTGATTTCTGGCGGATTACCGGAGAGATTCATCCTGTGGCAATTATGAGTTTTGGACAGGGCGCCGGCCCCTGGGAAATAGAATACAATGCCAGAAACCTGCCTTCATCAAGCTGGAGTAGTGACTATCTGTCTCCCACAAAGCCGACCCCTGCGCCACCTGATACTACGCAAGCTTCCGGGTATGTGCGACATTCATCGCTGCCCGTTGAAGCCATAGCTGAGGCCGTAAATAGTGCAGGGTTAGGCATAAATGCCTGGGTTGACTGGGACAAGGACCCGGGGCATTTCCTGTGTGAGTATATGGCATATCACGACGGCTGGTATCAAAGCATCCACGGCGACCCCTGCGATCAGTACTATTGCGTTGGAGCCGGCTTTACTCATATTGCATCGGGTGTAAGCCCCGCCAACGGCACGGCGGGTGTTGAGGCCGCTTTGCGTGCGCTGATAAGCCAGCTCGATTTAGAGCTTTTTCAATATACCGTTTCGGGAACCGTTACTGCCGGCGGCTCGGCGCTGGCCGGAGTTACAATGTGCGGTCTGCCGGGCAATCCAGTTACCAACGGCAGCGGGCAATATTCAGCGTATGTCGGCGGCGGCTGGTCAGGAACGGTTACACCGTTAAAATCCGGGTATGCGTTTACTCAAAGGTCGTATGCCAACGTGCGAACCAATCAAACCGCACAGGATTACACAGGTTCGGTTGTTACTGCTGAGACAATTGCTTTTGACGCCGCCTCCAGCGAGGGCAGCTCATCTGCCAGCAGCACATTAAGCTGGCAGCATACCGTCGGCAGCGGCAATAATCGCATCTTGGTAGTGGGTATTGTTGCCGAGGACAGCGTGGCAGCCGACGAGATTATTAGCAGCGTGAAATTCAACGGCGTCAATATGACGCCCGTGCCCGGCTCGACTAAAAGCCGGACCGTTTACAGCGGAAGCAGCTATAGCCGCACCTTGCGGGCCGCCTTGTATTATATGCTTAATCCCCCCGTCGGCTCATATACCGTCCTTATTACCTATAACGGCAGCGTTACCAGCCGCATCGGCGGGGCTGTTTCATTGAGGAATGTAAAACAGCAGGCCCCCGAAGCGGCTGCCGCCAACGCCGCTACCGCAACCTCCGTTTCGACCTCGATTACGGTCCCTAATGAGGGCGCGTGGATTATCGACGTTGTCGGTCACAGCAACAGCGGCTCGTTTTCATCATCGACTACTACGGAGCGATGGGACAGAAGCACCAGTAATCATACCGGAGCGTGCGGCACAAAAGCGGTTACGACGCCGGGTTTGAATTCTGTAAGCTGGACTTACAGCGGCAGCAGCGGAGCAATGGTTCATTCGATAGCTGTTTTTGCGCCTTCCGAGTCGGCGGTTGTTCCACCTACAAGAACGCTGTCGGTTTCATCGTCGACAGGCGGAACAGTAACAACCCCGGGCATCGGGAATTTTGATTACACCGACGGCTCAAATGCAAGCATAATCGCCTCGGCTAATCCCAATTATCATTTCGTTAACTGGACCGGCAGCGCCGTAACGGCGGGCAAGGTGGCTAATCCCAACGCTAGTTCCACAACCGTTCTTATGGACGCCAACTACGCCGTTCAGGCCAATTTCGCGGTTAACACGAGGTCATTAACGACTTCTGCAACGGCGGGCGGCACAGTAACTACGCCCGGCATAGGCACATACTGGTATAACCAGGGCTCCACTAATCCTATCGTAGCGAATGCTTATACCTGCAATCATTTCGTCAACTGGACGGGTACAGCCGTAACGGCAGGCAAAGTCAATAATCCTAACGCTGCTTCAACGACAGTTACTGTAGATGCAAATTATACTGTCCAGGCCAACTTTGCGATTGACACCTTTACGCTTACATATAACGCCGGCACAGGCGGCACAATAAGCGGGACCACCCCTCAGACGGTCAACTGCGGCGACGACGGCTCACCCGTTACTGCGGTGCCTAATGCCTGCTATCACTTTGTCAACTGGTCAGACGGCTCTACGGACAACCCGAGAACTGACCTTAACGTGACTGCTGATATAACCGTAACCGCCAACTTTACGATTGACACCTTTACTGTAACTGCGTCAGCAGGACCTAACGGCTCAGTGGCACCGCCGAGTGTGGTCGTCAATTGCGGCGGCGACCAGATGTTTACGGCGGACCACGACAATGGTTATGAGGTTGATACCTGGTATCTCGACGGTAATCCCGTTCAGACGGGCGGCAATACTTATACACTTTCTAATATCACGGCCAACCATACGGTTAATGTAACATTCAAGATTAAGACCTTCAGCATTACCGCCTCGGCCGGGCCCCACGGCTTCGTAGCGCCGACAAGCGCGGTAGTCGATTACAACGGCAGCCAGTGCTTTACTGCATCGCCTGATACGGGCTATGAGATTGATAAGTGGTATTTAGACGGCAACGAAGTTCAAACAGGCGGTGGTTATTGCCTGTTTAACATCACCGCCAACCACACTGTAAACGTTACGTTCAAGATAATGACGTTTACAGTCAGCGGCACGGCAGGAGAAAACGGCTCAATAGCCCCGACGAGCGCAGATGTCAATTACGGCGGCAGCCAGATGTTTACGGCGACGCCCGATACGGGCTATGAGGTCGATAAATGGCAGGTCGATAGTGTTGACGTCCAGACCGGCGGCTTAACTTATAACCTGACAAATGTTACTGCTGCTAATACGATATCGGTAACGTTTAAGATACTTAGGTTCTCGATTTCAGGATACGTTATAGAGCCGGACGAGGTAACGGCAGTAGAGGGCGTTGTCATACATACCGACGACGTTAATCTGATGACCGATGTAAATGGTTTTTACGAATTTACGGTTGATTACGGCTGGTCGGGAACAGTAACGCCGCAAAAGGACGGCTACACATTTGAGCCAAACGCAATTACATACACAAATATCACACAGGATTACAATGACGCCAATTACACGGCCTGGCTGAATACATACGCTATCACGGGGTATGTGCTTGAACCCGATTATTCTACGCCGATAAGCGACGTCAACGTCTCTGCCGAATACGGCGGCGGGGCGTGGACGAGTAAATACGGCGGTGGGGTTTGCCTGACAGACGCGGACGGTTTCTACGAGGTGCTTGTGGATTACAACTGGTCGGGCAGCGTTACGCCCGCCAAATACGCATACGCCTTCGAGCCGAACAGCATATTCTATCAGGACGTTAATGAAAATTATGAAAACCAGGATTACACTGGGACGCTGCTAACTTATAGAATTACCGGCTGGATAAGGAACGAATGTAACGTGCCGATTTCAGGCGTGCTGGTGAGCGCCGACAACGGCGGCGGCCAAAGTATTAGCGACGTTAACGGTTTCTACGAGGTCTGGGTGGATTACAACTGGTCCGGCGCAGTTACGCCGAGCAAGAGCCATTACATTTTTGACCCGGGTCAGATTGGCTACGTGGACGTGCTTGCCGACAGGGTTAACCAGAATTACGTCGCTTATAACGTTTACGACCTCGACTGCGACGGCTCAATTGGTTTCGGCGACGTTGACGTGATTGCCGATAACTGGCTGCTGGCCGGCCCCGAAGGCGACTTCACCGCCGATGGAACGGTGAATTTCCTCGATTTTGCCGAATTTGGGATTGTCTGGGGTAACGAGTAATATAGAGGCCGGATACACGCGAACGCCCGCAGTTTGCAATTCTTTGGCGGCCAGCCGATTATCTTCGTATTCAATTATCCCCGGTGAGATTCGAACTCACAACCTTTGGCTCCGGAGGCCAACGCGCTGTCCAGTTGCGCCACGGGGACGTTTCCCATTTATTATTGATGATTGATAATCGATTATTCTAAGAAAAAGACAGGTGCTTTGACAACTGGATTTTCAAATCGTTCGTCCGATAATTTTCGTGAAAAACGAGGGGCGGGTTGGGTATAATATAAGAAAGGCGATGAAAAGAGAAAAGATATACAGACGAAATTTCATATTTTCAGTTCCAGCCCAAAGCGGCAAGGATTTCGCCCTGCTTTTTGCTTACGACGTATCTGCCCGCGGCGATGAGCAGGTTCTGCTGGGAGTCGGGAATCCGGTATTCCAGACCCTTCGGACCCCAGAAAACAGGCGAGGTCATTGATATGCTGCGGGCAATGTAAAAAGGCGTCGCTTTGGGGCAGCCCCTGGGCTTATGGGCTAAGAGGTCATTTTTATCCTGTTCATTCAGGCCGAACGGACACAAATCATTGAAGTCGGCGTCAACAAGGTCGTCGAAACTGATGTATATCGGCTTAATGTTCTTTTGCTCGCATAACCGATTTATGACCTCACGGTATCTCGTCCGCCAGGAGTCGAGGCCCGTTTCCATTATGCGGACGGCGGTGCGTGCTTCGCTGGGCGCCTTTTTTTCTTCCGTGAACGGGATGAGGCCGCCCTGATAAGAGTCGATGACAATAAGGACTCTGGCGAGTGCATTTTCATTTATTTTGTCTTCGAGAAGGCGAAACGCGGTGATTACGCCGAGGTTATCCGCAATGCCCCCGTCAAAAAGATAAAAATAGCGGTTATTAGCGTCCATTTTGCTTGCGAAACGAAGAGGCGGCATCGCAATTGGGAAATTTGCGCTTGAAGCAACGGCTAACGAAAGAGGCGTGTTCAGGGCGAAGTCATTCAAATCGGGGCAGTTATGTTCGCATATTTTTTTCCTGCCCCGGTGGTAATAACCGGTGGCCTCATAAAGCCGGAGATGCTCGGGAGAGAAGGGAAATATGACGGCGTTTTGATAGACCGCCGCGTTGGCAAACCAGTAAGGCATAACAACCTGCCGGCCGGGGTCGTCTGCGCGGACAAATACATCCGCAAGAGTCAGTGCGGCGTTCTTGTCGGCATTGGGGTCCTGCAGGGATTCGAGCTTTTTTCTGCGCCAGCGGTAACTGAGCGTATCGTCGTCGATTGCCTTCTCGAATCGCAGGTTCCGGTCGTCAAAACCGAGATGGTTCCACGGCAGAAGGGTTCGCAGAAAATCCCCTATGAAATCACTATACAACCCCTGCAGATGTCTCCTGACGCACGGGTCGGATTTCTGTTGAGGTGGCGGGCTGTGTTTGCAGGGACAGGCCGATGTCGTCGGTGCAATCGCCGCGGCGAAGGAATAACCTTTGGTTGTGCCGTTGAAACGCCGGTAATCGAGCAGCGTCGAGAAATACGCGCCGACGGCAAACCCGCCGCCTGAGACGCTGGAGAAGTAATCGACTTCGGAAAGGACGTTACCGGCCGGCAAATATCGGCTTTGTATTTCTTCGAGGCCCAGCAGGGCGCCGGCGGCGAAGTTAGCGGCGCGGTAGCCCCCGCCCGACGCCGCGACGACCAGAACGATATTCGGGTCCTGCCCAGGCCTTTGCTGAACGGGCTTATAGAAACCGAGGTCAATGGAACACTCCTCAAACGGCCTGCCCTCGCGATACGGGTGAATAAGGGATATTTCGTATTGTGGCGGTGCACAGCCGGCCAAAGCGAGAATACCGCATACAATCACAGGGAAAACCTTCGCAAAAGAATACATTTTACAGCCCTCTCAAGAATCAATTCGGTTACCGAACCTTCAAATTCGACCCAACATAATAATCGGCCAGGCGCTTATCCAAACTTTCGCCGACCTTGACAGTATTAGCAACTGCTGGGACAATTCCCCCCTATGACAAAACACGATACCGCCGGCTTGTTCGATACTTCGCAACCCCAGCCGCCCGCCAGTCACGTCATTGGAGTGGCGTTCGAGGCGGGCGTCGATTCACAATTCGATTACCTCGTCCCCGACAAGCTTTGGCCTGTGCAGCCGGGCCAGAGAGTCGAGGCCCCTTTTGGCAGGTCAAATAAGCTCGCAATCGGCTTTTGCGTTGAAACCGATATAAGCCGGACAGATTTTGGGAAAAAATTCAAACTCAAAACAATATCAGATGTGATTGATAAAGTTCCCCTGCTCGACGCCGGCTTAATGGAGCTGGCCGAATGGCTCAGCGATTATTATGTCTGCCCCCTCGGAGTAGTGCTTGCCGCTATGGTCCCAGGCGCCGTCAAGAAAGGCGCAGGCGAAAAAAAAGAAAAATACGTTTACCTCGCCTCCGGCCCGGAGAAAATCGACAAAGTCGAAACTGAAATTAAAGGCAAAAAACAAAAACTGCTCATCGGGCGTCTTAAAGAATCAGGCGCTTACGAACCGGAGACCGCCGTCGAATTCAGCGAACTCCTCGCTGATGTAGGTTGCACCGATATACCCCTCAAAAATCTCGCCGACAAGGCGGTTATCAAAATCGTCCAAAGAACCGTCCTGCGGTCGCTTCCCGCCATACCCGAAAGTATGTTAATTAGGCAGGAAAAAGTCATCCTTAACAATGACCAGCAAAAAGCCCTCTCGACCATAACCAGCCGGCTAAACACAGGCCGATTCGCCGTAACATTATTATATGGCGTTACCGACAGCGGCAAAACCGAGCTTTATATAAGGGCAATCGACGAAGTCATTAAAAAAGGCAAAAGCGCTATCGTCCTGCTTCCCGAAATCGCCCTCACCACTCAAACCATTCAGCGATTTAGCGCCCGCTTCGAGCGTATCGCCGTTATGCACTCGGGCCTGACCGCCCCCCAGCGAAACTCCCAGTGGCAAAAAATCAAGTCAGGCGAGGCAAACGTCGTAATTGGCGCACGCTCAGCCGTTTTTGCCCCCCTGAACAATCTCGGCTTAATCATCGTCGATGAGGAGCACGAGCCGAGCTACAAGCAGGATACCGCCCCCCGCTACCACGGCCGGGACGTCGCTATCAAACGCGCCCAGCTTTGCAACGCCCATTGCATCTTAGGCAGCTCTACCCCTTCACTCGAAACTCTGCAAAACTGCCTTACTAAAAAGACCATTTTCAATATGGTCCGCCTTCCAAAACGGGTGATGAACCTCCCCTTCCCCGAAATGCGCCTTATCGATATGAAGGATTTCGCGTCGGGCAAAGACGGGATAACCCTCTTAAGCGAACCCCTCGCCAATCACCTAAGCGACGTCCTTGCCAGAAACGAGCAGGCCATTCTGCTCCTCAACCGCCGCGGCTACAGCAACTTCATCTTCTGCCCATCCTGCAAACATATCATCCATTGCCGAAACTGCGACGCAACCCTCACCTTTCACAAACTTGTCCGCCGTGGCGGAATGCCAGGCCGGCAAACCGCCCAAATCCCCACAATCACAGGCCGTCACCTCAGCACAGGTTATGCAATATGTCATTACTGCGGCTCGCAAACCCTCGTCCCCGAAAAATGTCCCCTCTGCGGAAAATCAATGATTATGCTCGGCCTCGGCTCTCAACGCCTCGAAGAGGAATTAGCCGGAAAATTCCCTCAGGCCAAAGTCGCCCGCGTCGATAGCGACTCAATGAAAGGCGCCGACTATTATCGCGTGCTGCGGGATTTCAGCGAAGGCAGAATCAACGTCCTCGCCGGCACGCAAATGCTGGCCAAGGGCCTTCACTTCCCCAATGTAACGCTGGTCGGCATAATCTCCGCCGACACATCGCTTTACCTTCCCGACTTCCGCGCCAACGAACGGACCTTCCAGCTAATCAGCCAGGTCGCGGGCCGCGCAGGCCGCTCCGCCAAAAAAGGAGTCGTCTTCGTCCAGACCTTTCTCGCCGGCCAGCCCGCCATCCAGTTCGCCCTCAAAGGCGATTTCGACGGCTTCGTCAAAGAGGAATTGAAACACCGCGCAATCTGCAACCTGCCCCCGTTCTGGCGATTGGCCTTAATTACCCTCCGCGACCGAACCTACGAAAAGCTCGAACTTGCCGCCAAAGCAATGCGCGAAAATATCGACCAGATTGTTTATGATGAGAACTTGCAGGTCAAGGTCCGCGGCCCCATCCCCGCCACAATCAGCCGAATCCAGACCTTTCATCGGCTGCAAATAATCCTTCAGGCCCCTTCGCCGACGATTTTGCACCGGTTATTCGTAACTCTCCGCAAATCCCCCCCTGTCCGTCCCGCCGTTACCATTGCCGTCGACGTTGACCCTGTTGATTTATTGTAATTATTTCTCTGCCTGCCCTGAGCAAGCGCAGCGCGTCGAAAGGTGTCCTTAAAAATCTGTGGAAATCAGTGGTTTGAATCGGGGTGACTGGACTTGAACCAGCGACCTCTTGGTCCCGAACCAAGCGCTCTAGCCAAACTGAGCTACACCCCGGTAATGACCAAATATATCACAAATAATCTCTATTGGCAAGTAACACCGGCAACGGTAATCATCGCAAAAATTGTAGGGGGAATTTTCGGGGGTCGGCCACATCGCCCGCTTCCTCAGATTACTTTTCGCAAATCGCAGACGCCATCCTCGCCCCTCAAGTACTCCGACAAATAGCAATGTTCCAACGCCTTTGGCCAATTCTTAAAGCCACGCATCGTCCTGGCTCTAATCTTATAATCCAGGCCGATGAGCCGTTCTGTCGCGTTGTTGGTCCGGTCAGCGTCTTTGAAGTTCTAGCGTAGCGGTAACCGATGAGATGGTATGGTCAACCATTTTTGGATTCCCTGCCTGTTTTTTTCCATTAAAATCGGCAAGGAGGTCCCTTTCTTTACGCCATTCCCACACTCTTTGGGACAGTTACTTGCCGCCGGGGAACAAAGATTTCTTAACTTTTGGTTTTATCCTGATTTTCGGTTTTTACTTCTGTTTTTGCGCTTTTACGACCCGTAGATTCGGCTTTGAACATCAGGACCATAGTCATACGTTTGCCTATAATCGAGCTTTTCTGCTCGACCTGGGATACGTCGGCCAGCATCCCGGCAATCTTATTAAGCAGTTCGTAACCCTTGTCCTGGTGTATCATTTGCCTGCCGCGGAAAATAAGCGTAAAAAGCACCTTGTGCCCTTTTCTGAGAAACTCGCGGGCGTGATTGACCTTGATTTCGACGTCGTGGTGGTCGGTTTCAGGCCGCAGGCGAATCTCCTTTAGCGTCCCTACGTGGTGGGATTTTTTGTGCGACTCGCGGATTTTGCGCTTCTGCTCGTAGAGCCATTTGCCGTAATCCATTATCCGGCAAACGGGCGGCTGGCTGGTCGGGGCCACCTCGACGAGGTCAAGCGCCGTATCGCGGGCTTTTTGAAGGGCAAATTCCCTGTCAACTATGCCGACCTGATTATTTGATTCGTCGATAAGCCGAACTTTGTCGGCCCGAATCCCTCCGTTTACCCTCAAACCCTTAACCTTAATTAACACTGCACCTTACCTTTCTCAAAAAAACAATAAAACGTTTTACGAAAAGCCCCCGATTTCTATCTGGGGTTAAAAATTTAATCCAATTTCTTTATCGGCGATTTTCTTCGCCGCGCTTTTTATAAACTCGTCGGTTTTCATCGTTTTGGTTTGTTCCCGGCCTCGAATTCTTACGTTTACGGAATCCGATTGTGCTTCCCTGGGCCCGACAACCAGCATCAGGGGCAGTTTCTCCGTATGCGCTGCCGCTATTTTTGCCCCGATTTTCTCGTCTGATAAATCGCAGGAGCATCGTAATTTATGCGATTTCAGCTTTGCTTCGAGCGCCCTGGCGTAATCGTTTGACTTTTCGCTTATAGGCATAATTCTCGCCTGCTCCGGGCTAAGCCACAGGGGCATTTCGCCGGCATAATGCTCGATGAGGATGCCGATGAACCGCTCGAACGAGCCCAGGACCGCCCGGTGAATCATAACCGGCGTTTTTTCGGTGTTGTCTTTGTCGGTATAGACAAGCTCGAACCGCTGCGGCATCGAGAAATCGAGCTGAATGGTCCCTAATTGCCAGGAACGCTTGAGGCAGTCCTGGATGTGGAAATCAATTTTGGGGCCGTAAAACGCGCCGTCGCCTTCGTTGATTTTGTAATCGATTTTCTTGTGGCGAAGCGCCTCTTTGAGCGCGTTTGTGGCGCTCTCCCATATTTCGTCCGAGCCGATGTGGTTTTCGGGCTTGGTCGATAGTTCCACGTGAAAATCCTCAAAGCCGAACGCCCTGTATATCTCGAAGGTCAATTCAATGACGCCTATGATTTCGGACTCAATCTGGTCGGGGGTGCAGAATATATGGGCGTCGTCCTGGGTAAACTGGCGCACGCGAAACAGGCCGTGAATAACGCCGCTGGCCTCGTGGCGATGAACAAGGCCTAATTCCGCAACGCGGAGCGGGAATTCGCGGTAGGAATGTTTGCGGGTCTTATAGACGAGGCAGCCGCCGGGGCAGTTCATCGGCTTAATCGCGTAGTCAACGTCGTCGAACCGGGTAAAATACATATTTTCCTTGTAATGCTCCCAGTGGCCGGACCTGTGCCAAAGCTCCTTGTTGAGAACAATAGGCGTCTTTATTTCCTCGTAATTGAATTTATTGTGGACGTCACGCCAGAACTCAACAACCAAGTTCCAGATAATCATTCCATTGGGGTGCATAAAGGCAAAGCCCGGCCCCGCGTCGTTGAAACTGAACAGGTCAAGCTGCCTGCCTATGACGCGATGGTCGCGCCTCTTGGCCTCTTCGATGCGCATCAGGTAATCGTCAAGCTCTTTTTTGTTTCTCCAGCAGGTGCCGTAAACCCGCTGGAGCATTTTCTGGGTCGGGTCGCCGTGCCAGTAGGCGCCGGCGACCGACATAATCTTGAACGCGCCGATTTTGCCCGTGCTCGGGACGTGCGGACCCCGGCAGAGGTCCTCAAAGCCGTCGCCCGAGGAATAAAAACTAATCGTATCGCCGGCGGCGCGGTTGACGTTGTCAGTTTTATACTTGTCGCCGGCTAATTTCAACAGGGCCTCGGCTCGGGGCATTTCCTTGCGGATAAAGGGCTTGTCGGCCTTTACGATTTGGTTCATTTTTTCCTCGATGCGCTCAAAATCGCCGGGGCGAATCGGCTCATCGAGGTCTATATCGTAATAAAAACCCTCTTCAACGTTGGGGCCATAGACCAGTTTGGCCGAGGGCCAGAGGTCGCAAATCGCCTCGGCCATAACGTGTGCGCAGCTATGGCGCATAATATCGAGTCCAGCGGTGTCTTTGGAGGTGATAATTTGCAGCGATACATCGCCTGTAATCCGGGCGGTGAGGTCAACGATACGGTCGTTTATTTTGGCGGCGATGGCAACTCTGGCAAGGCCTGCGCCTATTTGTTCGGCTATCTGTTTTGCCGATACGCCGTCAGCAGCTTCTATAATGGAGCTATCCGGCAGTGTTATTTTTGCCATTCGTTAATCCGATAAAGCAAACATAATTCAAAACGCCCGAAAATTATTACCGGCATTTTAACCCCGCCGGCGGACAATGTCAATCTTTCGGCATTAATGTAATCGTCCCGAAGATTGCGGGGGAATTTTCGTGGTTCGGCCGCATCGCCCGCTTCCTCAGATTACTTTTCGCAAATCGCCCGCCTCGCCCGACTTGCGGGCGAGTCGAGGCGGGCAGACGCCATCCCTGCCCCGCGGGTATTCCGACAAATAGCAATGTTCCAATGCCTTTGGCCAATTCTTAAAGCCGCGCATCGTCTCGGCTCTAATCTTATAATCCAGGCCGATGAGACGGTATGGCCGGCCATTTTTGGCTTCCCTGCCTGTTTTTTTCCATTAAAATCAACAAGGAAGCCCTTTTTTTATACCATCCCCACGCTCTTTGGGGTCGTTCTTTGGTTTTTTGTTTAAAAATGCAACTTGTCATTGTTGCTCA
>JAFGDN010000094.1 GCA_016932095.1 Sedimentisphaerales bacterium | reverse complement strand
CGAATTTTGTTAAGATGTCAAAAATGTTTTTTGGTTTTGAGGATAATTGCTTGAAATAGATATTTATGCGACTTTTTCAACAGCCCCACGGACCCCACCTGTTTTCCGTTGACGTAAGTAAAATCGCCGTCCACAATTCTGCCGAGCCAGAGCCGAGCGGGCTTGCCGGTCATAGAAGCCGGGACGTCGATTTCCTTCCTGAACCAGACGACGCCATTGACGTTACCGAGGTTAGTATCGGCCCAGTAACCTGGTATGTTCATAGTCGGCCATCCTGAGGAGTTAAAATTGGGATCGAACCAGGGTTTTTGACCTTTTGCCAGACCGTAATCAAGCTGCTGAAGACGGCTATACCAGGCGTCGCTGGCGGCTTTGTCTCTGTTTGTGACCAGTTTGATGTAGTTGCTGTCCTGATATTTCTTCGCCGTTCGCAGGTATTCCGGAAACTCCTTTAAGGCATCCTCGCTCATCCACGCCTCGGCGGGCGAGCCGCCCAAGCTTGCGTTGAGCAGGCCGATAGGGACGTGATATTTTTCATATAACTCTTTCGCGAAAAAGTAACCCACGGCGGTAAAATCGAGAATGGTTTTGGAATTAACCGGGACCCAGCGGCCCGATTCGAAGTCGTCCTGCGGCTGCTGAAAATCATGTCTTCGCGGGACGTTAAACAGGCGTATATCAGGATTGTCGGCCCTAGCGATTTCTTCCGGGTATTTGTATTTTACCCTGTTCATAGGCAACTCCATATTCGACTGCCCTGAACATACCCACACATCGCCTACCATAATGTTTTTTAGGGCAATATGATTACTCGCGTTAATATCTAAAACGAACGGGCCGCCTGCTTTTAATTCAGAAAGTATTACCGCCCATTTGCCGTCCGCACTGGCTGACGTCTCGTATGACTTATCGTTGAACGTTATCACGATTTTTTCATTTGCATCCGCCCAGCCCCAGATTTTTACGTTGGCGTCCCTTTGCAGCACCATTCCATCGCTGACCAGGAGAGGGAGTTTGACCCTGCAAAAGGCCTCTTGAGAAATCAATAAAACAAAACAAAATAATATCAAACCAAATTTTTTGGGATTCGGCTTCATATTCCGCACCTCCAATTAAGCTAATTTGTAGCCGCGTATTCGAACCAGTCGAAGTCGGCAGGGGTTGAGGATTTTTGGCCGTTGCCTGTGGCGTATAGGCCGAAATAAGCGCCGGTAAAGCACATACCCTCGGTAAAACCAATCGCCTCAACCGATAAATCCCTCGTCCGGGCAGTGCCCAGAACCTGCACCTCACCGGTAGAGGAAATGCAGGAAAATTCATAAGTCAAAGGAGTGGCTTTGGCCGTCAAAATAACGGGGCCTGGATGAATATCCACATATTGGACGGGCTCGATAACTTTGCCTTTGAGAACTTTACGGAAAAGGACCATTCGTTTGCCGTCTTTGAGTGTAACGGCTATTTCATAATGATACTTATCATTTTGCCGGACGACAAGGCCGGCCTCCTCATTTTCACTTTTTGGTTCAAATTCGAGCAGTGTCGAGGCAACACAACTAAAGTCAACCTGCCGTCTGCCCACAAAAGCAGGCGAATCCTTGTCGTTGAGGGTCATCGCTGAGCCATAAAGACGCAGGAAGCCGGGGCGTTCGGTAAGTGAATAATTTTCGGGATACGGATTACGCAGATAGTTCCACTGCATCGCAAGGGTCTTGCTATCGAAGTCGTCTTTAGCCGGCCCCTCAGGCCATATCTTTTGCGGCAGTTTCGGGGCATCCATCACTAAATCAATAGTGCCAGTTTTATTAACTACCGGCCAGCCGTTGCTGTCGAAAACGACCGGCGCAAGGAACATTTCCCTGCCGATATGGTGAAATTTGCCCCCTTGTGGCCTGACGCCGAGGCAAACTAACCACCAGCCGTCGGGGGTATTTACCAAGTCGGCGTGGCCGACGGCCTGAAACGGGTGCTTCGGATTTTTCTTGTGCGTCAGGATGGGGTTTTTCGGATTGGATTCGAACGACCCCCAGGGCGAGTCGCTTCGGGCGATGGTTACGCTATGGTCATAGCTTGTTCCGCCTTCTGAAATCATCAGGTAGTATTTGCCGTTGATTTTATACATATGGGGGCCTTCCGCCCAGATGCCGCCTGTGCCGCCCCATATTTTTTTGAGGGGGCCTTCCAATTTGCCTGTTTCGAGATTGAGAAGCCGCTGTGCGATATAGCCGTCGGCCTGGCCTTCATGGCGGATGTAATAGACCTTGCCATCATCGTCAAAAAACAGCGAGGGGTCCATCCCGCCTGAATCGAGCCAGACCGGCTCAGACCAGGGGCCTGCCGGGTCTTTAGCGGTAACGTAGAAATTGCCTTTGCCGCTGACATTGGTTGTTATCATATAAAACGTGCCCTTGTGATACCGAATCGTCGGGGCAAATATTCCGCCTGAGGCCCTGGCCTTCTTTAACGGCAGTTGGCTTTCGCGGGTGAGGCAGTAGCCGATTAGCCGCCAGTGAACGAGGTCTTTACTGTGCATAATCGGAACGCCTGGGAAATATTCGAAGGTGCTGTGAACGGTATAATAATCGTCGCCCACCCTGCAGATACTCGGGTCGGGGTAAAAACCCGGTATGACGGGGTTATTAAACGTTCCCGCCTGCTGCGGTGCGCAGCCGGCCGCCAACGCGAGTCCCAACGTAATCATTATCAAGTGTCTCATCCAGGAACCCCTGTCTTAATTTATTTGCTCTCGGCGGTTTTAACGACCGCGAAAAACGCCGGCTTTGGCTGGTAATTGCGGTCAAACAGCAGCGGGTAACTGGTTCTCCCCTTGATGGGCCAGTCGTTTAGCCAGTTTTTGCCGTCGTAAATGCCCCAGACGGTAACACGGCTGATTTTATCCTTATGCTTTACGAAAATTCCGAAAAGCTCGGCGTAACGGTCAGCGAGTCGCTGCTGCACATCGTCGGGCAGGCCATCGGGGTAAGGATTAAGCTTTTTTTCCATTCTGGCCATCATTTTTATATCAGCGCCTTCGTATTTGGCGGCGTTGGGCAAAACGTCGATAGTCAATTCGGTAATCATAACCTTATAGCCAAGTTCGGCCACGGCGTTAATGATTGCCTCGATATTTTCGGTTGTGGGGTAATGTTTATCGAGGCGCCAGGCCTGGCCCTGTATGCCGACGGCCGTAAGGTATGTGTTTTTGGCCTTGAGGTCTTTCAAAATGCGAATGACACCCTCGCGTTTTTCAGGATTTTCGATTGAGTAGTCATTGTAATACAATTCGGCGTTTGGGTCGGCCTCGTGGGCGTATTCGAAGGCCTTTGCGATGTAATCCTCGCCGATGATTTCAAGCCATTTGGAATTTCGCAGCGAGCCGTTGGGGTCAAGCACCTCATTGACGACGTCCCAGCCGTTGACTTTGCCTTTATACCGGCCGACGATGGTCGAGATGTGGTCTTTCATACGCTCCAGCAGCTCATCGCGGCTTAACTGCTTTCCCTGATTATCCTTGAATACCCAGCCGGGGGTCTGGTCGTGCCATATAAGCGTATGGCCGATGATGAACATATTGTTCTTCCGGCCGAAATCGACGAACCGGTCTGCCGCGTCGAATTCATATTTTTTGGGCTGCGTGTGAATGAAATCCCACTTCATAACGTTATCAGGGGTTATGGCGTTGAAGTGCTTTTTGACAATAGCTACAGCGTTGTGGTCTCTGCCACGAACGATATCGTCAACGAGAGACGTGCCAATGAGGAAATCATCCTTGAACACGTCTTTTAACGCGGGGATGTCTTCCGCGACGACAATCGTATTGAACATACCGACTAACAGGACGGTCGAGCAAATCAATTTACATATTTTCATCTGGCATTTCCTTTGAATAAAATTGTTAAGGTTTTGTTTGAGCTGTTTTCATTACGGTGAAAAACGCAGGTTTGGGCTGATATTTTCTGTCGAATAAAAGCGGGTAACTGGTGCGCCCCCTGACGGGCCAGTAATTGAGCCAGCTTGTGCCGTCGTAAACGCCCCACAAGGTTACCCTGCTGATTTTTTTTGAGTTCTCGCGGAAAATAGTGAAAAGCTCGGCGTATCTGTGCGCAAGCTGCTGCTGCACCTTATTGGGCAGGCCATCGACATAAGGATTCAGCTCATCGCGCAATTGAGCATTGGCCCTGATATCGGCGCCCGCGTTGTTAAAAGCCTCGGGCAGGACATCTATGCACATTTCCGTAAACATACACTTTACGCCCAGTGCCGAAAACGAGTCGATGAAATTCTGAATATCCTTTCTTGACGGCGAGCCGGGGTCGAGACGCCAGGCCTGACCCTGACAGCCGACGGCGTCAATGCGGACGCTTTTGGCCTGAAGGTTTTTAACGATACGAACCGCACCCTGACATTTGCCGGGGTTTTCCAAGCTGTAGTCGTTGTAATACAATTCAGCGTCGGGGTCGGCCTCGTGGGCGAATTCAAATGCCTTTTCGATGAAATCCTCGCCGATAATGGTTAGCCATTTGCTTCGACGTAACCTGCCATCGTCGGATAGGGCCTCATTAACAACGTCCCAGCCGTTGACCTTGCCTTTATACCGGCCCATAACCGTGAAAATATGGTCTTTCATCCTTGCAAGGAGCGTCTCTCTGTCAACGTCGTTGCCGTCCTCGCCCTTGAAGATCCAAAGGGGCGTCTGATGGTGCCAGACGAGGGTATGGCCGACGATGAACATCTTGTTCTTCAGGCCGAACTCAACAAAGCGGTCCGCCGGAGCAAAATTATAATCGCCCGGCGACGGATGAATGATTTGCCACTTCATAACGTTTTCAGCGGTAATGGCGCTGAACTGTTTTTCGACAATTTCCGCTGCATTGGGGTCATTGCCGTTGACAACGTTGTCATTCAGAGCGGCGCCTATCAGAAAATCGTTTTTGTAAGCGTCCTTAAGGGCCGGCTGCAACGATGCCGTGTCGCTGCCGCAGCATGAAACGGCGGCGAGTAATAAAAACGCAAACACAAATACTTGAAAGAACTTCTTCAACTTCATTATGCTCCTTCGGCTGCCGGCGACTCGGATGCGTAGTGCTTGCGGCGTTCGATTAGCTCCTCGGTCATTTGAATCTCCGTGTGCTTATCGATTTTATACAGGAAAAGAACCGCGACGCCGACGAAGAAGAACGCAGCCGGAATGATACTCATCATCCAGACAATCCCTTTGAGGGCAAAATCGGTCTGGTCAGCGCCGGCAACGTATCCAAAGTAACTTAACAACCAGCCCGCCAGCGCGCCGCCCAAGCTAAGCCCCATTTTTAACCCGAAGGTTGTAGCGGAGAAGGCCATACCGGTGGCCCTTCGGCCTGTCTTCCATTCCCCGTAGTCCGCCACGTCGGCTATCATCGCCCAAAGCATCGGGATTGTCGGGGCGTATGAAAGCGAAAGCAATACGTTAAAGGCGAAAATCAGGAATATAGCGTTTGGCGGCAGGAAGGCGTACACAGTTGCGAATACGGCCGTCAGGAACAGGCACACGAGGAAAGTGTTGCGTTTGCCAAAGCGCACGGCAAGCGGTTTCGCGAATAGTATTCCAAGGAGCGTAACGCCCATTCCAAGTGCATTAAACAAGCTGAATAAGTCGGCTCTCTTTACGTAGTAAGTGAAATAATAGAGTGTTACCGAGCCGCGAAGAGCAAGGTAAACAAATATAAATACCGTCAAAAAGAAAATAGCCACCCAGGCCGGATTGTGTGTCAGGTCTTTGATATCCTGTTTCAATGATGTTTTCTGTTTCGGGTCTGGCTTGACGCGTTCTTTTGTTGTGACGAACGTGATAACGAAGAAAATCACGGCCAGGGAGCAAAATATACCCATAGCAAGTTGATACCCCTTTGCCTGATTTACGACTGATACTTCGTATGTAAGGTTGTCCCTGTCGGGGTCCGAGAAGTGCTCGGACAGGTTGATTTGAATCGGCTCGGATTCGGAGGAGACCGTTTTCGAGGACAGAGGCGTTATCATAAAAGGCGGCATATTTTGGCCGGTCTTTACAACGACGGGGACTACCAGCGAACACTGGCCGCCTTTACCGTCGTCGGCTGTAACAGTAAGCCGGTCATTACCAGTGATAACTTCGACGATAGTCAACCGGCTGTCTGCTATATTGGCCCTGACTATACCGCCGTCGGTCTTGACCTTATAAACGAGAGAATCGCCGTCAGTATCCGAGAAAAGCTCGCCGAGATTAACCTCCTTTTTACCGAAACCTTTGTCGAGGACAATTTCCGGCCTGCTTTTAACCACGGGGGCCTTGTCGCCCGGGACCTTCACGGCCAATGAAAACTGGCTGTTTACAGTGCTTTTCAAACGGTCTTTTGCGGTAACGGTAACATTAGTAACGCCGATACCGGCCTCGATGAGCTTAAGATTATTTCCGGTAATTTCGGCCTTTGCGACACTTTCGTTTTGCACAGCCGCCTCGTAAGCAACGGGGCCATACGCGCCGGTGTCAAATACGGGTGTTAAATCTATTTCATAACTGCCGAAACCTCTTTCGAGAGTCAGGTCGGACAACGACGTTCTTACGGTCGGTATTTCGGGAACGGGCTTTGTAACCTTGGTGAAAAATTCTTTTTCGGTCACGCTGCCTTTCGGGTCGCTAGCACGGACGATGATTTTCGCCAGCCCTGGGGTCTTGGGGTTGATTGCAAGCAGGTCCTGTCTGACTTCGCATTGCACGATGGTTTTATTGTCAACGCCGAGACGATTTACAAGCGGAATACTCAAGCTTTGAACGGCAAGAGTGGCAAGCATAGCGAATATAAAACGATACGAAGCCAGTCCTGTTCGCTCTATCGAGTCGCCGGTGAGGACGCCCGTCAATGCGCAGTACGGGACATTATTTACGGTGTATATAATCATCATCAGGTTGTAGGTTATAAAGGCGTATATGATTTTATTCATCGCGCTGAGATTCGGCGCCGTGAACATAAGGACGCCAATAACGCCAAACGGAACGGCAGTCATCAGGATCCAGGGGCGAAACTTGCCCCAGCGTGTATTAGTGCGGTCGGCGATTGCCCCCATCATCGGGTCGTTGACCGCGTCAAATATCCTTGTCGCCAGGAATATAAAGCCCGCTATCACCGGCGATATGCCCAGAACGTCGGTGTAGAAGAACATCAGGAACATCATTACCGTCTGGAAAATGAAGTTTGCTGCGCTGTCGCCCAAGCTGTAACCCACTTTTTCCACAATCGAAAGTTTTTGCGTCTGGTCCTGCATACATTTCTCCTTCAATTTTTATATTTTAGTTTGATTCAGAAACAGGTGTTTTACTAAATTTCCTGAAATAGTCAAGACAGGTATCTCGCCAGACGGCGGAATCGACCTTCTGTTTTTCCAGCCGGGTCTTGACAGAGGCGTAAATTTCAGGGTCTATATCCTTTTCAAGCGTTTGCCAGGCATTGAGCATATCTTCAACGTATTTCGTTCCCGTATAATATTTATAGCAAAGCTCTCCCCATAGCGTCCTGCCCGATTGCATTTTGTGTTCCCAGCCGGCGTGGTGGAACCATAGCAGGTATTTTTCGGGGCAGGTATCGATGTCGTCAAACATCTCACGCAGTGGCGAGAAATACTGCCCTGCCGCGTTGCTTCCGGTCGAGCTTCGGTCAAAGCCAATGCCGTTGGCATCCGCCCGGTGATAATAAACCGAGGTCCAGTCCAATCTCGGCGCTTTTTCATAATCAGGTTCAGGGCCGTAATGGAAATTGGCCTGCATAATATGGTGCAGGCCAAGCGGCGTCATATAATTGACGCAGGCCTCCCACGACCCGAGCATCATTGATTTGGCCGTTGAAACCACTTTATCATCAGCGCTTAACGACATCCGTATCCAGTCATCTGCGATTTGTTCGGCTGAGAGCGTATGGTCCCAGGCAAGCCGGCCATAAGCGAACCAGTTTGCCTGCGCGAAGAAATGCCCGCACCAGTTACGGTCATCGCCGGTATTTGCCACGCCGGTAATACCCGTCATCCGGTAATTATGCAAGGTTCCATCAACGATTGAACCGAGCGATGAACCACGCCCTTTGGCGTATGTATCGAACTCGAAATACTCCTTCCACATCGGGGCAAGATAGACAAGATGGGTAGAATGGCCAAGATACTCCTGCGTGATTTGCAATTCGGGCATTAAAGGCGTTTGCGGCATCGCCCCAAACAACGGCTGAACCGGCTCCCTCGGCTGAAAATCAATGGGGCCGTTTTTGGCCTGAACAAACACAATGGAATTAAACTTGCCGTCTAACGGGACAAATTCCATATACGCCCTTTTAGCCCTGTCAGGGTCAACCTTCTCGTCGTAAACAAACGCCCGCCACATAACGACGCCATTATACGGCGCAAGCGCTTCGGCCAGCATATTCGCTCCGTCGGCGTGCGTCCTGTTATAGTCCTGCGGGCCGGGCATACCCTCGGAATTTGCCTTGACTAAAAAGCCGCCGAAATCCGGTATCAGCTCATAAATTTGTTTTGCCCTGTTCTTCCACCATAACCGCACTTCTGGATTCATCGGGTCTGCTGTATTAAGTTCGCCTACGCCGCTTCTTTTATTTGGCGAAGAGAAATTTATCGAAAGGAACACCCGAATTCCATAAGGACGAAAAACATCGGCAAGTTTGGCAACTTTTTCGAGGTAATCGGCTGTAAGGATTTTCGGGTTTGCGTTGACGTTGTTGAGAACGGTCCCGTTTATGCCGATTGAGGCGTTTGCGCGGGCGTAATCGGCGTATCGGCTGTTGACGTCGCCGGGTAAATCCTTCCATTTCCACAGTGATTTGCCGGCGTAGCCGCGTTCGACCACACCATTGAGATTATCCCAGTGATTGAGCAGCCGATACTGGATTTTCGGTTTCGAGGCGATGTTCAAATCGGTTAAGGGCTGACGCGTCTGAATCAGCCGTAGAAAATGAAAAACGCCGTATAAAAGCCCGACGTCCTCGTTGGCCGCGATGACTATTGATTTGCTGCCGGTGATTTTGATTGATTTGATAAAATATCCTTCCCCGCCTAAGGGTTCCAACTCGTTCGCGTAATTCAGATTTTTTATGATTGTGCAGTTACCGGTTCCAATAATTATAGCGCCGTCCTTATCGACTGATTCCGTGAAGGTAGGGTTTTTCCCGAGCAGACCTTTCAAGCCCCTTTTTAATTCGTCGCGTATGATTGAGCGGGTTTTGGAATCCTCAATGAGAACGATTGAGGTAACCAACTCCTGATATTGCCTGAGTAACAGCGGGTCGTCGATTTTCTTATATTTTAACCACAATTGATACCCGTCATCGGCCAGGGTAATATCGCCTAAACAAAACCCTACGACGCAAATAATGAGGATTACGCCCTTGCGTTTCATAGCCGCAAGATAATAAAGGCATTAAAGCGAATATGCAACTAATTTCGCCACGCATAAAAAGGGTGCATCCGGATTTCGTAGAGTAGGGTTTATCCCTCTGACATAGAACTCACAACATTATGTTTTATTTCGGAGATATCGGGCTTTGCCTTGTATTGCTTATCATCGGTGGATTTTTCCCCCCGATATTTTTCATGACCAGCCAAAGACTGTAAGCTACCATATAACAATCAATAACAAAAAGAAACAAATCTACTTTATTTTGGGGATCTAATGTAAAGCATAAGTTTGCTAATCCCAGAACAGGACCAATTATCCATACACCGAGAATATAACCAAGAGGACCAAAACAGGCCCACTCGCCCCCTGTTTGTGCAAAATCATGTTCCCATTTGATAATGGGCAGATCTATATCTTCTATATTTTTTTTAACATAAGCTCCAGCGCTACGAATCCACCCTAAGTTTTCAAGTATTATTACATCCATTAACAAAGCGAAGATTGATGGAATAACATAAGGAGAGACAGGAATATTACATGTGCCCTTCAAAAGAAAAGCAAGCAACGCTCCAACAATGATTATCTTTGCAAAAACCATTCTGTAATGTGTCTGAATACGTTTTGTTATCTCATCACGAATAAACCTGAAATATTCAAGATTGTAATCAGAAGAATTCATAACTCAACTCCTTATGACCGGTTTAATGTTTACGTAAATGTTGCTTATTTTAAGAAGTCTAATGAATGTTGTTAATTTCTACAAGTCATATTTAGCCAGTTTTTTCAGTGTAAATGATTCATATAATTATTTATGCTTACTAGTGGTTATTTGCTTTGTATGATTATTTTAGCAGAGGCAAAACCGTCACTTTCGGCAATTATTTTTATTTCACCCCCCTGCCCTGAGCTTACCTGTGGTGAGCTTGTCGAACCAGTCGAAAGGGCTTGCCCTTCGCTGGCACGCACAATCAAAACGGCCTTGCCGAAAAACAGTTTATGCTTGTCATCCTGAAATGGTTCATAAGAAAGCTGGTCGCCGTTATCGGCGCCTGCGATTTGGCCGGGGCCTTCAATTTTGAAATGAATCTCGTTATCGGCAAGCGGACAGAGTGTATTGTTGGCATCAAGTACTTCAATCAAAACGAAACACAGGTCATCGCCTGTCGCCGAAAGCTGTGTCCTGTCAGGGGTGAGTTTAATTTTGATCGGCTCTCCTGCCGTTCGCATAATCGCCTGGCCGATTTCCACGCCATCTTTATATGCAATTGCTTTTAACTCGCCCGGTTCATAATTAACATCATTGAAGCACAGACGATACTTATCGATGATGTTGTAATACAATGGCGGTTCAGGTTTCGTAACCTTCGAACGTTTACCTAACGATTTTCCGTTCAGGAACAATTCCGCCGAGTCGCCGTTTGTGTAAACATAGACGGGGACATTCTGATTTATTCTGTCAGGCCAGTTCCAGTGCGGCAATATATGAACGGTGGTTTTTTCCGGCGCCCAATGGCTGCGATACAGGTAAAAACGGTCTTTTGGAATGCCTGCCAGGTCAACGATGCCGAAATATGAGCTTCTGGCCTGTTTGCTGAAGGGCACGGGCTCGCCTAGATAGTCGATACCCGTCCATACGAAATCTCCCGCGACGAAACTGTCTTTTTCCATCAAATCAAAGTCAACGTCGGCAATGTCCGCATAGTTTGCGGCGCATCGATCGTATGAGCTGATGTAGTAACCTTTGGAATAGTCGTTTTTCTTCTGCGGCAAAGGCGCCTCATAAAAACCACGCGTGCTGAACGCCGAGCCCGATTCGCTGTAAACGATGGGCTTGTCAGGATAGCGCTGGCGGCATTTTGCGTAATGACGGCCATAATTCCAGCCGGTAAGGTCAAGCGGGTCGATGACGCGAATGTTTACAATCGCAGGGACATTACAGGCAAGCCCGACAGGCCTCGTCGGGTCATATTCGCGGAAGTAATCGCTCATAAATTTCACCCGCGCCGGCGTTAGCCCCTGCTTATCAGAGGTCATACTCGGTATTTCGTTGCCGATTGACCACACGACCACGCAAGGGTGGTTGCGGTCTCGCATCACGAAATTTTTAATTTGCTTTTCGCCGTATTCCTCTAAAGGCGGCTGGTCATTAACGCGGTCTGCTGTCCTGTCCCATTTATCGAATACCTCATCCCAAACAACAAAACCCATTTTATCGCAAAGGTCAAGCACTTCCGGCGCAGGCGGATTGTGGCTCGTCCGAATGGCATTGACGCCCATATCACGCATAATCTCAAGCTGCCGTTCCATTGCGCGGGTATTGAAGGCCGCGCCGAGGGCGCCTAAGTCGTGATGCAGGCAGACGCCCTTCAGTTGCACTCGCCTGCCGTTGAGGTGAAAGCCGTCGTCGTCGGTGAATTTGAAATCGCGTATGCCGAAGGTCGTCGTATCCGAATCGACTACTTCATTGCCCATTTGAACGAATGTCTCTGCTGTATAAAGTTTTGGAGTATTTCCGTCCCATCTTTGCGGATTTTTGATTACGAATGATTGTTCTGCATTACCAGAGCCATTTTCAGGAACAGCTATAATTCTTGCACGCGAGAAACAGACAGGTTGTCCTTGGGGGTCGAGTATCAGAGTCGAGACCATAACATCTGTCTTCTTCTTGAGGTGGTTTTCAACGGTTGTCTGGATGTTTACGGTCGCCGAATCGGCTGTGATTTTGGGAGTCGTTATATAAGTGCCCCAGTGCGTGATATGCACCGGCTCATTGAGCGTCATTGTAACCTTGCGATAAATCCCTGCTCCGGGATACCATCTCGTGCCGTGATTCCGCGTGTCGGCCCTGACGGCGATTACGTTTACCCCGCCAAACCTGACAAATGGCGTGGCATCGACGCGAAACGACATATAGCCATAGTCCCACCCCCCTGCCAACCGACCGTTTACATAAACCTTCGGAAACGCCATAACGCCGTCGAAATCGAAATACAGCCGCTTTCCCGCATCGGTTTTGTCGAGCGTAAAGGCCTTCCTGTACCAGCCGACCCCCCGCCAAGGCAGTTTTCCCGCGTAGCCGTCCTCGTGAGGATTAAACGGGCCAGTTATTGCCCAATCATGCGGCAATCGCACCGGCTTCCACGATGAATCGTTAAAATCAGCCGATTCAGCGTCGATGGGGTCGCCTCTTGCGAATCTCCAGTCGCGATTAAAATTTATAACCTTCCTGGCCGGAACTGTATTCGGCCTAAGTTCATTCGCTTTCTGACAGGACGCATTAAGCGTCAAAAAACCCGCCAAAAGCGCTATTTTCAAGCCGATTCTTTTAGCATTCACCAGTTTTCTCCAAAAAAATCTGTTTTTATGCCTTTAGAAACTTGAATTATGAAGACGGTTCTGATATGATATTATTATGCTTTTGGGGTCGGCTGTTAAGAGCAATAATAAATTTATTTTTGTTCACGCCTGAATAGACTCTTTTTGGACTTTTTTTGAGGATGGTGATTATGAGAAGCCGACGAATCAGAACACACTGTTTTGTCACACACAACCATAAAGTAATTATACTGGCCTTTGCGTTTTGGACGCTTTTGGGACTCCCGGCAATGACCAAAGCCGACTGGGAATCAGACGCAAATACCAGAATCGAGCAAATCCGTAAAAGAGACGCCCAAATCACAATAGTTGACTCAAATGGTGCGCCCGTTCCCGGCCTCAACGTTGACATAAACCAGGTTGAAAAGAGATTTGCATTTGGCACCTGCATCGCCAATTCACCTCTGCGCAATAACGCCACTTACAGGAATTTCATTCTCAGCCACTTCAATTGGGCAGTTTGTGAAAATGAATCAAAGTGGACCTATAACGAGGGAACAACACAGGGCAATGTCAGTTATACGGATGCCGATTACATCTACGACTGGTGTAACACCAACGGAATCCCTATGCGAGGCCATTGTATCTTCTGGGAGCAGCAAAGCAGTCTCCCATCGTGGCTGCCGGGTCTGGGCTATGCACCCTGGCCACAAACTTCGGCTTTATACACGGCCTGCCAGAATCGGCTAAATAGCGTGGTTCCTCATTTCCAGAACAAATTCCTCCACTGGGACGTCGATAACGAACAATTATCCGACTCATTCTTTGACCGGCTTGAGGATAACCCCTCGGATGTGGACTCAAGGGTCTGGATGCATCAAAGGGCTCACGAGTTAGACCCGGATTGCTTATTATTCGTTAATGAGTATTCCGGCAATTCATTCGGCGGCTACGATTCCGGGCCTTACGTTACTCTCATTAACAATCTTCGCAATCAAGGTGCACCAATCCACGGCATCGGCATCCAGGCGCACCTGCAGGAAAACACAACCTTTCAACCCCAAAGTTATTATGATAACGTTCTCCAGCCATTAGCAGGACAGAATCTGCCTATCTGGGCTACTGAATTTGACGCCTCGCACTCTAACGTAACGACTTCAGCCGACAATATTGAGAACTTCCTTCGTATATGCTTCAGCCACGCCAACGTTGAAGGCGTTATATTCTGGGGTTTTATGGAGAACCAGATGTGGCGTTACAACGCGTATCTTGTAACTTCCGGCGGCACCCTCACCGAAAGAGGTACACGTTACGAAGCCCTGATGGACGAATGGACCACCAGCGATTCAGACATCGCTGATTCTTACGGGCAAGTTGATTTCAGGGGATTCCACGGCACTTATGAAATAACCCTTTCCGCCCCGGGCCAGGGCTCCGAATTACACGTAATTGAGCTTGAACCCGGCACGTCAACGCAGCTATTCGAGATTGAAACGGCTCTCGAACCACCTGAACCGGATTATGACCCGCCGACGCCGGACCCGACCTGGGCAACAGCCCCTACAGCTACGGGTTCAAGCACTATTACTATGACCTCCACT
>JAFGDN010000093.1 GCA_016932095.1 Sedimentisphaerales bacterium | reverse complement strand
CCCCCGGAATGAACAAAATCATCAAGAATATCAAATTCGATGTCGAGCTGGATGAAACACTATTCAGTTTGACGCCGCCTGCCGGTTTAAAGGCACAAAATGTTGAGCTTAAAAGCGATGTTTCCCTGGAGACAGAAGAAACATTCATTAACTGGTTGCGATGGTGGGCCGAATCTAATACTGACGAAACCTTCCCGCCCATAGTCGTGGGTCCTGAAATAGCCAAAATTACAATGGAAATGGCAAAACAGGGCAAACTCAAAGAGGTATGGAAAAACGCTGACCCCCAGCTAATGTACCAGGCGCTGCTTTTTACCGGGAAGCTTCCTGAAGACAGCAATTGGCGATACGCGGGTAACGGCGTCAAAATCGACACTCCCGATACGCCGATATTCTGGTATAAGCCGACAGGCAGCGAAAACTACCGCGTCATTTACGCCGACCTGACCGTGCGAGAGATAACCGCAGACCAATTACCAAAGTAATCGCCGCAGCAAATAAATGCGCCGTCCCGGCTCGCCGGGACGGCGTTTTTTTTATAAACTATCAACCGCCCTGCGAAGCTCGTCGCAGACGATTTTGACCTCATCTTTTGTGAGATTGTTATAGTAAGGCAGCGCTATCGTCCTATCGGCGATTGATTCGGTAACGGAAAAATCGCCCGGCTTGAAGCCGAATTGCTCGACCATAAACGGCTGTAAGTGAACCGGCGTGAAATAATTGCTCACCTGAACACCCGCCTCCCGCATCTTTTGTAAAATCTCTTCACGATTCTGACGGGTAAACCGGTCAGCCAGACGAATCACAAAAACAAACCAGTTTATATCGCAGCCCGCCGGTTCGGTCGGCACTACGAACCTATCGTCGCCGGCAAGGTTTTCCTGATACCACCGGGCAACCTGTTGACGTTTGGTTTTCATCTCATCAACTCTCGACAATTGAACCATTCCCAAAGCGCAATTGATATCGCTGAGCCGATAGTTATACCCCAGCCGTTCGTGACTGAGCCACCCGCCCGCTTTCGCCCTGCCCTGGTTGCGCAGCGACACGCACATATCCGCTAAATCGTCGTCATCAGTGAGAATCATCCCGCCTTCACCGGTAGTGATTTGCTTATTAGGATAAAACGCAAAGACGCTCATTTTGCCAAAGGTCCCTGCCTTTTTGCCGTTTAATGCCGAGCCGAGCGCCTCGCAACAGTCCTCCAGAACAATGAGTTTATGTTTTTCTGCGATTTGGCAAATTTTGTCGAAATCCGCCGGATTACCGAAGACCTCGACGGGAATAATGGCCTTTGTTTTTCTGGTAATTTTGCGTTCAATCGCCCCCACGTCGATATTCATACTCACAGGGTCGATATCGACAAACACCGGCTCGGCCCCCGCCATCATAATTACGTTTGAGGTCGCGATAAAAGTAAAAGGCGTCGTAATCACCTCGTCGCCTTTACCGATTCCCAGGGCAAGCAGACACAAATACAACCCGCTCGTGCCGCTGTTCACCGCCACCGCCCGCTTTACGCCGGAGTATTTCGCAAATGCATTTTCAAACTCCGGCAGCTTGGGTCCAAGCGACAGGTTCGGGCTTCGCAGCACGTCTGTTACCGCCTGAATCTCTTTTTCCGTAATATCAGGACGTGAAAGGTATATGCGCATAATTTTCAATTATCAATAATCCGCCATCAACAATCAATCGTTTTTTTTCGCAAGGAACCGTTTCGATTTATAGGACGTATTATTTAACAAGCTATTCAGGGGCAGCAACAGAGCGTGAAAAGTTCAGGCCTGCTAAACAGCGCCCTTTATCAGGCCGATAAAGCAATTGCAATCCAGCACCCGAGCAGGGATTTGAAAAATGGCAAAAGGCAAGAACATTCTAACGACCGGCGACGTGGCCAAGATATGCAACGTGGCGCCACGGACCGTTTCCAAATGGTTCGACAGCGGCCAGCTTAAGGGCTATCGCATTCCGGGCAGCAAGGACAGACGCATTCCTATCAACGAGCTGATTCGCTTTATGAAGCAGAATAATATGCCTTTGCCTGCCCTGTCATTAGGGAGTATGCGGGTGGTTATTGCCGACGGCAACGGCGACTCCGGTTCGGCGCTGGCCGATATGCTCAACGCCAATTCCGACTACGAAGTCAAAATCGTCAAAAGCACTTTCGAAACAGCAGCCATACTCCACAAATTCTCTCCCCAGGTCCTGCTTATTAACCTCCTTTCCAAGGAAATAGACGCCTCGGAACTCTGCAAAAACATCCGCGCCGACGAGGATTTACGTGGCATAAGGATTATCGCCCTTGCCAACAACCGCCTGACAACCAGCGAAACGGCTGCTTTACTGCAAAAGGGTTTTGACGGCTTCGTTTCAAAACCAGGCGACGTATCCGAGGTCATCGGGAAGATTGAGGAAGCAACGTCCTCGTCATCATAACCCCCGCCTGCGTATTCATTGCAAAAACTACTTATGGTCCGTTCTGGACTTTGCGCTTCGTCGGGCTTTGCTCATCGCGTCAATCAGCCCGGCATCAGCGACCGGTTTTTCTTCTGTTTTTGCAGCCCTCTTTGCCTGGGCCTGCTCAGGAATACCCGCTGCCTGCGGTTCCGGCCTTTCAACTCTATGACTAACCTGAGCTTTACGACGCTCGAATAAAACGATGGGCTTAAATATTCTATTCCACCTGACACCCGCAATCAGACCCATCCTCCGCTCCAGGACCTCGATAAGCAATATAATAACAACAAGAATAAGCAGCCAGGGCTTCATTGAAGATAGGCGCGGCCGTTTCGGCAGGTCGCTCCATATATCACTGAGTTTGATGCGTTCGATACCATTGGTTATCTTTGCAATCCTCGCCAGCGTTGACGCCCCGGCGTATGGCTCTGCCGGCTCAAATTCAGGAGAATAAGGCAGGCATACAGGAGACAGTGTTACAGGGCCGATGCCGGGGATTTCAACCGTTGACAGATACGTTGATGAGCCGGCAACGGGTATTTCGGCTGCGAGTGTATCTGAATCCTCGAACCGCATTGTCGTTGTATGTGCGGCCGGCGTCTGGCCGGCGACGCCATAGAGAGTCCTGACCTTTGGCATCGCGGTTAAGCCCCGGTCTTTGCGTGCAGGGTCGAGATGCAGCTTTATAAGACAGTTGCCCGCGATAAGCTCCTGTGTCAGCGCCATATCCGGGCCGAGATTCGATGTAACACCGGCCGCCCATCTTGCCATACTGGTATGAAACTGACCGATTTTGTCCCAGCCGGCAATATCACCCGTGAATGGCCCGTCTGCCTGCCCCGTATAGCACAGAACCCGGCCCGAACCGCAATGCCACGCGGCCACGACGGGCGCGTTATAATCATCAACGGTAACAGCCGGCATTTCGGCGCCCGGCCTCAGGTAACACAGATTATACCCCCCTATACTTCGGTCAATATCCCATTGCCGGCCCGCGATAGTTATCATCGAAGGCGTTATCCGGACCTGAGTCGGCTCATCTATAAACGTGTTGCGGGCCACAACAAAGGTATCCTGTGCAAAAAGACGCGGAAGCTCTTCTGCACTTTCGGTGAAAAAAATTCGCCCATTGCCTCTCAGGGCGACATCGACCAGCAGCGGCGAGTCAACGTTCTCCGGCCTGCCTAAGCCGACAACGCTTACGGTAATACCCGCCTCGGTGCATTTTTTGAGCAGCTCTTTGTACTCACCCGGCTCTTCGGAGTCGGCGGCGTCGGCGAAGAGAATAATATGCCTAGTTAGCGGCGTCGCATTGGCAAGCATAGCGGCCGACCTGGAAAGGGCCTCGTAAATGAATATCCCGCCCCCCATAGAGTCGATGCTGAGAATCTTGCTCTGGCTTGCAATGTTTTTCTCGACAGAACCAAGGTCAACGATTGTGTGCGCCGAGCTGTCAACGGCTATGACTCCGATTTCGTCCATAGGGGAAAGCATCTTCAGGACTTCCACGGTGGCAAGATTGGCGAGGTCGATTTTTCGTCGCCCCCCGCCGACAGGCGCGGTCATACTTCCCGAACGGTCCAGCGCGACAACAATAGCCACAGACAGCTTCCTGTGCTCGCGTCTTAGCTCCATCGAGACAGGCATAATGGTCTCCAGCGGCGACTTGAAATAACCGCCGAGCCCGTATGAGTCCTTCCCGCCTGTCATTATCAGCCCGCTGCCCGTATGCGTTACCCAGCCGGCCAGGTTTTCCATACCTGCTGTTCCTATTTTCCCGGCGCCCACGTCCTCGATAATTATCGCCGAATAGCCGGAAAGCCCCTCGATAGTCAACTCGACCGATGTCGGCAGCGACGCCTGCACATCAAGCCCCCCCGCCGCGAGCAGCCGGACCAAACCTTTCTGACCGGAATTTGTAACGCACAGTAACGGCTTTTGGCCTTCCACTCCTACAAGTATTTTGGCCGTGTTGTTCTCGATAATAGGGTCATTCAGGCCGCCGGAAACGGAAAGAACATATTTAAGAGTACCGGAACCGCCGGCCTTGTCCCGAAACGTAAGACGGGAAAACCCCGGCACTACCGGCTTTGTGCCGGCGGCTATGAGCGCCCCGTTTCTGTCGAGACGATAAGAGATTTCCTGCTGGACGGGCGACTTGACCCAGGCGGTGATAATGAACGATTCCCCGGTTGTAACGCTGGAGGGGGTATCTATACGAAGGAGCGCAAGGTCATTGGTCGCGGAGCGTTCGAGCAAACGATAATCGACCGCGATATTCCTCGTCGCGGCCTTTGACGCCGCGGATACAGGGTCTTTACCCGTCCATCTCCCGTCCGAGAGAACGAGTATCCTGCCGGGCGACTGACCCGGAATCAGCGATAAGGCGGTTTCCATCGCGTCGGCAAGGACTGAGCCGTCAGGAGACGGATTTGAAATAAAACCGGCAAATTTACCGCTCTGCGGCGGATGCTCGATAACGGGAACACCGCCAAAAGATACGACAGCCAGGTTATCCGCTTCAGTCGTATCTGCCTGGATAAGCTCAATGGCCTCTTTTTGCCTTGAGGCGGCGTCGGGAGGCATTGATGCGCTCCTGTCGGCAATGACTACGACTGTGCCGTGTCGGCTTGGTATCCTTATAGACAGGTCGCACATCGCCAGCAAAATAAGGGCAAGCATTATGACTCTGGCCGCAACAAGAAATCGAGACCTTGCCCTGAATAACCAAACCGACACCGCCAGGGGTATCGCAAGAAGAAGCCATACTGGATTTATAAGAACCATCGCAGCTACTCCCCCAGGCGTCCGGTTGTAATCAAGGAATGAAGCGTCAGCAAAGCCATCGCAACAAGCAAAATCAGCCAATCGACGGAACGATATTCCCACCAGAACAGGTTCGCCTCCTGCCATTTGCCCCATTTACCCGATGATGCGGCAGTGAGATTGGACTCCTCGTTTGAGAGGGCATTGACGGCAAAGGGGTGTTGCCGGCCGGCCGCAGTTAATATATACAGGCCGGGTGTTTCCGCCTTCAAAGAAACAATCTGCGAATCAGCCGGCATTCTAATAATCTCGCCGGCCGGATTGATGAGCGTTATTGGCTGGTCTGAGGACTCCGGCAAAAATGTAACATCGTCGCCAAGCGCGAAATTGGCCTGTTTCAAACCCGATAGCAGCGACTGACGCCACCTTATGATATTATACAGCAAGATAGGCCAGTTGGGCGACCTGGTTAAAGTTGACACCGCCGGGTTAAGGTTTATTCGAATATAATGCGTATTCGGCGTGGTTTCCCTGTCTGTAACGAGGGGCACGTTACCCGCGGCTATTACAGGCACGCCGACCCTGTCGGTTTTTTCGGCTGCACCCCATATAACCCCATCGAGTGAAAGCCCCCCGGTAACAGGGTGGGTGCGGTCGAGAATGAACGGGCCGGTAAATGCGACGGCATTTTGTTCGGCGATTATCTGCACCATCCAGGCATCGGGCGTCTTTGACGTATCGACTGCGCTATCGGTAATCAAAAGGTGAGGCGAAAAAGTCGTAATTTGCGCGAAATTAACCGCCTCGACTGCTTTTTGAACCGCAGAAGCGAGCATTTCATTACCGATTGCAATACGGACCCGCAAGGGCTTTGCCGGCTCAGGCGTTAAAATGACCTGGTCGTCGATTTGCAAAAAATCCGGCTGGATATGCGCCCGCAAAGGGGGCGATTCAGAAGATACCTCAAAAAAAATCCTTTCAACGGCATTTTCCTGTATTTCAATCTCCCTGCTCAGGATGATTTGCGAAGAATCCGCTTTTTCAACAATGACGTTCACGGCTGCAGGCCGGTCGGCAAAATTGGCAACGGCCAGCATACAGTTATCTTTGGTATCCACGGTAGTTCGGGTTGCGCTAACGAAAGCTGTATTGGGTAAAGACCGTCCGAAAGCCCGCCATTCGAGGGAGTCCTGCTGTATTATGTTTTTCGGCGAATGGTCCGTAATTACGAGGATTCTCGCCGTTTTACCCGCCAGCTCCGAGGCCAAAACGTTCGCCTTTTCAAGGTCGCTGGCCTGGCCAAGACAACGCCAGTTGTCCAATAAAGCCGACGCCGATTTTACGGTTGAGGCGGTAACGTCAAGCAGCCGGGGTTGTGTCCCGGCGAGAATGAAACGGGCGTCGAACCTGCCGGCCTTTGCCAGTAAATCCTCGATTGCCTTTATTGCCGTTTCGCGGGGCGTTCGTTCGCCGGAAGCCAGCATAGAAAATGAATCATCAAGAACAATGACGATGTGCCTTGTGTCTTTCATCGAGCGAATCGCCGGCCCCGCCGCCGCCAGAACAAGCAGGATAACCAGTAAAAGCTCGATAAAGAACAATAAAGGGGTCTGTATGCGTCGCAAATGCAGGCCCCCCTGGCGGGGCTTTTTGCTCGTATGCCAGAACATCAGGGTTGAAACATAGAGGGGCTGAAACCGGCTGCGGAAAAGGTATATGGCTGCCAGGACAGGCACAGCCGACAGGGCGAAAAACGCAAAGGGCGACAAAAAAACAGCGCTCATAATACCTTCAAAACTCCGCCTAAAACCAGGTCGTCAAGAGCCCACTGCTCGACGATTCTTTCCGCGACAACCGTGGCGATAACGGCGCCGAACCGCCGGCAGGCGCGGTTCCAGTTGTGCTGGTGGTTTGCGAGATTCCGCCGATATTGCTCCCGTGCGACGGTATCGACAAACATATCTTCAACCCGTCCGGTTTCGCAGTCGTGCAATCGTATATTGCCGGGCCGGGGAAGATTAAGGTCCCGCTCGGCAAGTATCTGGATGATAAATACGGCCGATGCCCCGTCGGCAAGGATGCCAAGCGTCGCGGACGGGTCTCCCATCCAGAAAAGGTCGCTAAGTAAAACGCGTATGCTGCGCCGGCGCCAGGCGGGAACGCTTTTCCTGAACGATTCTTCGCAGCCGACGGACGACTCAAAACTTATTCCTTCCCACAGGACGGGCCTGTCGGCGCCATTGGCTATTTTCAGACAGGTATCACCCGCCTGCCAGGCGGTGAACGTATAATCACAATTTGCGGCCGCCTGGCTAAACAGGGCTGCAAGCCCGAGGGACGCCCGCAGTTTAGCGGTATTCTCAAGCGCCATCGAACCGGAACAGTCGAGGATTATATCGACGTGGGAATTGACCTCATCGCGGAAGAGCTTTATTGAGAGCTTGTCGCTTCGTGCAAACGCCGACCAGTCAATCCGGCGAAGGTCGTCGCCGACAACATACTCCCGGTGGTCCATAAACTCGAGGGAGCTGCCTGAACGATTTGAAAGCTCATTTCCGAAAAGGCCTCGCTGAATCGTATGCGGGATTGCGATACCGTATCGAGTTCCGGCTCGCTGACCGTCGAGAAGATACCTGCCAAACGTTTCATTCATTATTCTGAACCTGCGATTTTTGGGGCGTATCCGTTAAAACGGGCCTGAACGACCGGAACTGACTTATGAGCCAGGGCAGGGTAACGGCGATGACGCAGACGGCCCATATACCCGAAAACGCAAGACATGCAGGCCACATTTCCTTCCACCCCACAACCACAAACGGATTGCCGATAAACCACATTGGTGAAAGCCGCCTCCATGATTGTGTCCTCAGCATAAAACCGACCATTGTCGGTATCACTGTCCCGGCCACTATCAAAAGAGTTATTATCAACCCTGTGATATCAGCGCGTGTGCTGTTGCGGAAGAAAATACGCCTGATTGTCAGGGCCGTCAGGGCATAACAGAAGGTATAAAGGCCGACACTCACCCCAACCATAAAGGCGTGCGTCGCATCATTATCCAGTTTGCCAAAAAAACCGGAATTAACAGAAGAAAACGTCACAAGGATGGTTGCGGCAATTAATATAACGGAATATATCAGGCCGCCTGACGCGCCGCTGAAGAAAGGAAACGTGAAGATACGAATAAAGACGTTACGCGGGATTTGACGTTTGACACGCGGCCCCCAATCGAGGCGCTCCGATACGCTCACAAACAGATTGATGCACAACAATATTGTGATTGCTATCATCCAGAATAATACCGTATCTTCATCGCGGGTCGAAACGGCCCACAAGCCGAAAATGAATGCAGTAACAATCCATACAATAAAAAGGTATATGCGCATTCCAACGGCACGGTTGGCTGATTTAGGGGTGATAACAGTAACGGAAAGAATAAAGAGCATTCCCGTGCCGAGGAGAATGAATGCGGCTATGGTCAGTGCCTTGCTCCAGAATTCCCATGTCCCGAAACTGCTGCCCACGCCGTGAAACAACAAGCTCAAAGAAATCACCATTGTCGTCTGAAAAATGCTCATCAGGATACCAAGGCCGATAAGGCCGCGAACAATCCGGCTCATCAGCCCTCCGGGCAGACAGCCCATAAAGATGCCGAATTGTATGCTTGCGATGACTATCAGGAAATCGAGGGCCAGAAGTATGAGCATCGACGGAACGTCAAGCCCCCTGAGAAGATAGGTCAGTGTCATAAACGGCAAACTCGCGCTGAAAAATAATATCGTAAGCGCTGCAGACGCAAATGATTTGCCGAATATGATTGAAGTCGGCTTAAGAGTGGTAATAAAGAAAAGGTCAACGTTGTTTTCCGACCTTTCGGAGGAGATTCTAAAACCCGCGTATGCGGGCAGCAACAGCATACAGACCGCCATCAAAACACCGAGCAGGCCCGAGAATATGCCGCGACCGACATTAAAGTCGCTTTGTATATTTTCGTGTAAAACGAGAACGGCCCCGATAATAACTAATTGAATAATAAGGAAGAATAAAAACGCCCATATTATTGTCCGGCCTTTGACCGCCTGGCGCATCTCCTTTACAGCAATGGGATTCATACGGTCTTGTATGGCTGTAAAAAAAGGTGTTCTTGCCATCAGGAAAGCTCTCCTTTTGTCACGTCCATAAAAACATCCTCAAGGTCAACCTCAAGCTGCCTGACCTCGAGTAACTTGAAATTGCCCTGTATCAGGGCCGTAATGATAGCGCTTATATCCTCATCGGCGCCGCGAATATCGGCCTCGACGGCAGCGCCGGCAATTCGGGCGGCCGCCACTTTGGGCATTTCGAGCAGCCGTTTGTGCAGAATGGAACAATCGCCGGCGGCACGGATAACGATAGTTTTATACGCCCTGTTGACGGCAAAATCCCTGATAAGTCCGGCCCTGAGAATTTTGCCCTTTTCAATTATTACCGCTGAATCGCAGACCTCCGCCAGCTCGGAGAGAATATGAGAGCTGACGAGAATTGCTTTTCCCTGCTCGGCCAGCGCCTTGAGAAGCTCGCGCAGCTCGATTCTCGCCCGCGGGTCAAGACCTGCGGCCGGCTCATCGAGAATCAAAACGGCCGGGTCGTGAACAATCGCCCGCGCTAAACTAACACGCTGCTTCATACCTTTGGACAGGGCGTTAAGGAACTTGTCGCGAATACCGGTGAGTTTTGTAAACTCCTCAACGCCTTCAACGACCGTTCGGCGTCGAGGTTGATGTATCCCGAAAGCCCTGGCGAAAAAATCAATATAATCATGAACGGTCATATCCCTGTGCGTCGGCAGAAAATCGGGCATAAATCCGACCATTTTTCGGACCTGCTCAGGGTCCTGAATGAGAGAAACGCCGTCGTAAAACACGTCGCCATCGGTCGGGTCGTCGATAGTCGCCATTATTCGCATCGTCGTTGTTTTGCCGGCGCCGTTGGGCCCGACAAATCCGACTATCTGACCGGGGGAGAAACCAAAGCTGATGCCGTCGAGAGCCAGCGTCCTGCCGAATACCTTTTTGAGGTTATCCACTTTAACCTGCATCCGCCGGCTCTCCTAAAAATCCTATAACGACGGATTTTAAATTACGGGACTTTGGATTTTTCAGGGGCTGTTCGACAAAAGGAGTGTCTTCGAGAACCGCGATATATGTATTGGGCCTGAGGTACTGATGAGGCAGACGCGACAGCTCGTTATAGCCGCTCAGCCAACCGGATGAAAAGACCTTTCTTAAAGCATCTGGATTTGGAGGGTCTAATAGTGAATCGTGCCCGGCCATGAGGGCGACCTTTGCGCCGGCGGCTATATTTTCTGCCTCGTAAATCCTGCCCTGGCCGTCTGAATACCAGAGACGCTTGATTTCAGCGCCTAAACCATTAAGCGCCTCGACGCTGCTGCCATCCCCAGTGATTTTAACCCGTTCCCTTCGCATCTGGTTTTTGCGAACGAGGAAATGAGCGGGAACGCGGGCCGACATCCAGCCCGAAGAAAGATGCTGGTCGGCGGTCCAGTCAATGCTTTTGGGTGTTCCTTCACGATACGACTCTGTCCCGAGAGGCGTCAGCTCCGTTTCATAATCAAAATGCAGCCCGCCGCGGGGCGTTAACGGGCAATAAAATGCGCTTATTGCAACAGTGCCCGCCCTGTGCGAGGCCTCATCCAGTATTGTAATGGCCTGGATTCTTACGTGCCCGCGCCAGCCCTCCGCGAAGAAGGCGTAAAATATGACGGCCAAACTTGCGACAATAGAAAGCAGCGGCGCCGTCCAGAGCATCCAAATCCTCCTGTTTTTACGGGATAAAATCAATAGGTTCGCCGGACCTATTACAATTGCAAAACAAAGAACAAGCAGGAAAAGCCCCCTAATGGGCATAGCGAGGGTGGCTACAACAGGGAACCAGACATTGGTATCGGAGACACTTTTCCTCGATATCATCGCTGACGCCGTGGGTGACCAGACCTGCTCCTTGAGAAACTTGAATTTATCGTTGTCCCAGCAATCGGTATCACGGCTGCTTTTCTGGTTTATAACGCACATTCCGAAACCGACGTATCGAAGGTCGAATAAGCCCTCCTTGCCTCGCACCGTCAGCCAACCTTCCGGCGGCTCCCAGGAATCGAGCACCAAAAGGGTCCCGCCGACCTGAAGATAATGCAGGACTGCCGCCCGAACCGGCGTCGGCATAATCCTCATATCTTCAGCCGAAACGACGATGCCGTCGTAACAGGAATATGCGAGCCAGCCGGTATTCCACTCTGTTACGGGCACCTCCGCCTTGATGAAGCTGCACCTGTCAGGATGCCTCGACCATGCACCGGCAGCGCCGGAAGAGTATGCATTTTCGATACCTTTTTCGAAATCGTCGAAACTTACGTTTCTGCTCAGCAATACAGAAACGCGAGGAGAGTGCGCCGAGCCAGAATAATAGCCGGAATATGATGTGCAATGCCGGCTGTGGAACGGGACTGCCTCCCGCTGGCGTCTGCCGTCAATAGTAACCTCTATATCAGAGCCGCGAACCATAACCGGCGGCTGCAAAAACGGGACCGTTACCGACGATGACGGGGGCACAACGACGGTGCGTGAAAGCCGTTCGATGTAATTGCCGTAACCGCTATAGGCGCTTTTCGGAGCAACGAGAGATACCGAATGAGTCGCCGTTTCCGAGCTGTTCGTGACCAATACGCCGTATTCGACGTATCCGTGAAAAGTTTCTTCGGACGCCGGCGTATTGAGGGAAATACCAATATCATTATACGTATTGGCGCTTAAACCGACGCCGGGTCGGCAGGTGATGAGCAATAACGCCGTAAAAACCGGGAGAACCCCCTGTAATCGCGATAAAAACAGATTGCGATTACACATTTGGCGTCTCCCGAATTTTAACGTCTTGCGGCAGATTCATAGCCGTTTCATCGAGCGAGCCGAGCAGGTCATTGATAATTGTTATGGTGTCAATCTGGTCGAATTTTGCCTTGTAGTTTAAGATTATCCTGTGGTTCAGGACAGCCGAAACAACGGCACGAACGTCTTCAAAACCCACGCTTGGCCGGACGGCAAAAATAGCGCAGCCGCGAGCGGCCTCTGCAATCGCGATTGCGGCGCGCGGGCTTGCCCCGTATGAGACGTAGTTTTTAACGGATTCGGTCGCTTCGGGACTTGCCGGGTGCGTCGCGGCCACAAGACGGGAGATATAGTTCGAAACGGGTTCGGGCAGGAAAATTTTATCCATAACGCCAAAGAGGCCGGCCAGCTCATCGGCCCTGACCACGCAGCCGGGCTTAGGCGGCTCGCCGCGACGGCGCGTTGAGATTATCTCTTTCATAACTTCGACATCTGCGCAATCGACCCTCAATTTGAACAAAAACCGGTCAAGCTGGGCTTCCGGCAGCGGGTAAGTGCCCTCCAGCTCGATTGGGTTCTGAGAGGCGAGGACGAAAAACGGGTCAGGCAAAGACCTGGTTTCTCCGAGTAACGTTACACATCGTTCCTGCATCGCTTCGAGCAGCGCCGACTGCGTCTTGGGCGATGCCCGGTTGATTTCGTCGGCCAGCAGAATGTTTGTAAAAACAGGCCCCTGCTGGAAAACCATACGCCTTGCGCCGTCGGTTTCCTGCAGGATATGCGTGCCGAGTATATCGCCGGGCATAAGGTCAGGCGTGAATTGAACGCGTTTGAACTGCAGGTTCATCAATTCCCCAAGCGCCTTTACCAGCATCGTCTTGCCGACGCCCGGCACGCCTTCGAGCAGGATATGCCCCCGGCCAAGAATACCGACGAGCACCATTTTATGCAAGTCGCTTCGCCCCAGCATAATTTTGTCGAGCTCGCTGAGCATCCGCCGAGCAAGACCTGAAGCGGTTTTCAACTCCTCTACGTCCACCAGACCTTTGACGGCTTCCTTCGATTCCATTTTAATTTCGCTCTCCAGATATTTGTGAATTGACGTTTATTTGCTATCCTGTTTTTCCCTCTCGAAATAGCGCTGCACCACGCTCCTGTGACGAGGCATAATTTTCTGCTTAAATGCTTCGCCGCTGCCTGCCGGCGCCTCGTCGAGAACGCCGCCGGCGACCGGTTTTTCAATGCCTTGTTCAACCGAAGGCGCAACAGGGCTGAATCCCATCTTAATGCTATCTCTCAGGGCCTGCATTGCCGCCGGCGGCAAGACCCGCTCCTTGAAAACCGCGCCTTCCTTACTGCTTTCATCCGCCCAGGTCATCGGCGCGTCGCCTCTGCCGCGGGAGACACCGCCCGACCCGGGTGAAGAACAATACGCAGAAATCGCTTCGGACATACCCATTTTATCGGCGTTTTCCTTCAGAAACGCGATAAGACCCGCGGCGTTCGCGTCAGCGAGCTGGTTACATACCTGAAGCGCATTGGGGTCAATCAGGCCCGCTTTGCAAAGTTTATCCGTGGCCTGCGATATATCACCCTTGAATTCTTTCAAGGCCGACAGTATTTCTCTGAGCTGCTCAGGACTGAACCGGCCGGTTTTGCACGCTTTAAGAGTATCCGGACTTAAAGCGTTTTTGAGCGCCTCATCACCGGCAGCAAGCGACTGCATCACAGAGCCAAGCTCGGCCATCGCCTGCGACAAAAGCTCCTCGGGCAATTCATCGCCGCCTTCGTCAAGACCCTGTGCCAGGGATTCCGCTTTAGCAAGGTTTTGCATCCGGTTCAGCTCGTCGGACGCCGCCTTAACGGCTTCTTTGGTCAATACATCCTCAAGGTGGTCAATTGCCTCCAGCGTCTTTGCGGGGTCATAGCCGCTCGTCTCACGGCTCAATTGTTCCAGCTGCTCCTTTAGACGCCTGGCCTGCTCATCGGAAATGATATTCGCTTCCTGCATCGCCTCAACCTGTTCGGCCAATCTCGCGATATCGGGGCCTATTTCGAGCGGCCTTGCCAGAGTGATATTCACAAATCTTTGAGGCAAAAGGAAGCTTACCAGCACAAAGCCAACCGACAACGCGAAGACCGATATGGTGCGAGAGCCGTGCCATTTTATCGCGGGACCCGCTACAGAGGGCATTTTTTGCCTCCAGGGGCCAAGTGGGACCTCAGCCGCGGTCATCAACAGGCCGCCGCAGCTATTGAGCTTATCCAACAGGGCGCGCACGGCCGAATGTTTAGGCGTTGCCCTCCAGGAAACAACGGCAACCCATATTAAACCAGGCGCCATACTGGCCGTTATCCATAGCATAACCGGAACAGTAACGGTTAAAACCACGCGAAGTGTAATGATAACAACACCGATTACAAACGCCCAGGCCGTCAGGAAACGCAGTAAATTTCTCACAGCCAATATCAGGAAAATATGCAATCTGACCCTGGTAATCAGTGGCACGGGTGTATCGGCCTTATGGCGCCCGTCGGCTGTATATTTACTTAGACGCTCTTCCATATCATTCTCTGAACGTGCTCAACAGATTCGATTATAAGAAGACACTGAAATCTCCACAAGCACAAATAGCTCGCGAAGAGAGTAAGGTCTTTTACGAATCAAGGTTTTCCTGCCAGCCGGCGGTTACTTTTTGTCCTCTTCATTGCCGATGATGTAGCCGGCGCCCCCTCCGATAGCGCCTCCAATAACAAGCCCTCCAACACCACCTGTAACCCCGCCTATAACTGCTCCGCCGGCGCCTCCAACCAAACAATACGTTTGAGCGTTATTCGAGCAGCCGCTAACTTGCGTCAGGCCGAAACACACCAAAACCAGCATCATTATCACAAACAATCGCCTTGCCACTTTCATTCTCCTTTCAGGATTCACCTGCTATCATTGCCAAATAACAAGCCAGCCCCTTATGTTCTGTAATCGGCGATGCCTTAAACTGCACTCCATTATTTCAATGAAAACGCCCCCATCAGACCGATAAAGAGCCGTATATCTTGCCCAAATTAACAATTCTTGAATATATCCTGAAAAACACCTTTTTCCCTGCCAGAGCGATACTATGTTCCCTTGCTATCCCAAAATTTTTCGAACTTGACATTGACAGAAAGTGCAGGATGTGGTAAAATAATAAAATAATGCAGATTAGCCGAAACAATTTGTTTGGTTGGTGGCGGCCTGTTGGATAATCCGACGGGCAGGCGGGAAATCTGCACTAAGAAAAAAAAGAGTTAAAAAAGCGGCCTGTTGGAATAAAGACGACAGGCCGCTTTTTTTATTGTAATTCGGCCTATAAGCAGTTAAAGATAACGCTTTTAAGGGAACACCCTTATGGAAGATTACAGGAAGATAATAGAGAGCGCAAAGCCGGGGGAGGTAATCCCGATTGTCAAGCGCATCGAGATGAAAGACCCGATGGACTTTTTCGCAAAGATAAGCGATTACGGGCGGTCGAAAAACTGCTGTCTTCTGGAATCGAGAGAATACCTCGCGGGAACCAGCGCCCTTAGCTTCGGCACGGCCCGGCCGGCGCTGTATATAACAGGAACGGGGAGGGAATTCGAGATAAGGGCTCTGAACAAAACGGGAAAGAGAATGATTTCGTTTTTGACCGGCAACGCGGAGCGGTTCGAGTTTTGCGAGAGGATTGATTTTAACGCCGAGAGAATAAAAGGAATCATCAAGCAAACCGATAAGCTGGTTGACGAGCAGACGCGGCTGTCGAGCACAAACCAGATGGATGTTTTGCGAATGGCCGCGTTTTCATTTCGAATGGCGAGCAAACCTTTTAGAGTTACCTGCGGATTACTGGGCGCGTTAAGTTACGACTTTATTGACCAGTTCGAGAAACTGCCTGCCAGCACCTCTGACCTGCTGGGCAATCCCGATTATGAGCTGTACTTCGCGGATAATATCTTTTTGATGGACCACGAGCACGGACAGGGATACGTGGTTGTAAACGTCATAATAACCGACGGCGACCCGGAACAGGCGATTCAAGAGGCGCAGGACTGTTTCGATTACTATGCCAATATCACGAGGTTCGATACGCCGAGGGGGCAAAAGCACAAAGCCCCCCTGCCGGAATCGACGACAGACACTAAACAGCAGGAATACGAGGAAATGGTTCGCCTGGCCAAGCAGCATATACTTGACGGGGACATTTTTCAGGTTGTGCTGAGCAGGACGAAGATTGAGCCCTGCCCGGACGAGCCGCTGGACGTGTATAAGCGATTAAGGGAGCTGAACCCGTCGCCGTATATGTTTTACATAAACACGCCGAATACGACGATACTCGGCTCAAGCCCGGAATTGAATCTGCGCGTCAGCGGAACGGAAAACCGCAGCGTGGAAATCAGGCCGATAGCCGGGACAAAGCCGAGGGGCAGGGTCAACGGAAAGCTCGACGCGGACATCGATTTCAGGTACGAGGCGGAGCTGAAGATTGACCGCAAGGAGCTGGCCGAGCATATGATGCTGGTCGATTTGGCGAGAAACGACATCGCGCGGGTGGCTGAGCCGGGAAGCAGGGTCGTAACGGAATTATTGACCGTCGAGAAATACGAATCGGTGCAGCATTTAGTCAGCAACGTCAAGGGAACGCTGGCGAATGACCTCGACGCGTTAAGCGCATATCTTGCGACTATGAATATGGGAACGCTGACGGGTGCGCCGAAAATCGAGGCAATGAAAATAATCAGGCAGCTTGAGAAGACCAAACGCGGATACTACGGCGGAGCGGTTATGTACCTGACGGTTGACGGCCAGTTCGACAGCTGCATCACGATAAGGAGCTTGCAGATTAAAGACCACACGGCGTATATTCGCGTCGGGGCCGGGATTGTTCACGATAGCGTTCCGAAAACAGAATTCGAGGAAACCGAGCACAAGGCAGGGTCGTGCATACGAGCACTGAAAAAACAATGAGGTATCCGTTATGAGCGGTAAGACAAGAAAAATTTTATTTATCGACAATTTCGATTCGTTCACCTATAACCTTGTCGATGATTTCTGCAAGCGTAACTGCGAGGCGAAGGTTTACAGGTCGGATACATCGCTTGAAGACCTGAAAAAGGTAGCAGATGACATTACGCCGGATTTGCTTGTGATTTCGCCCGGGCCCGGGACGCCCAAGACGGCGGGAGTAACGCTCGAAGCAATCGGGTATTTCAAGGAAAAGCTGCCGATATTCGGCGTGTGCTTAGGTCATCAGGCGATAGTGGAATATTTCGGGGGCGAGATTGGACACGCCCCCAGGCCGGTGCACGGTAAGCCCTCGAGAGTATCGCATAACGAAAAAGACGTATTTGCCGGCGTCGAAAATCCCCTGCAGGCAGGACGATACCACAGCTTATGCGCCTTGAAACTGCCTGACTGCCTGGAGGAGACAGCCCAGTTCGAGGGCGTCAATATGGGCGTCCGGCACAGAAAGCTGCCGATATTCGGCGTTCAGTTTCACCCGGAAAGCATCCTGACCCCCGCGGGCGGCAGGATAATCGAGAACGTTTTGAGGATAGCCAAAGGATACCGAAGCGAATAAGGAATTTTACAATGGCGACAATAACTGAATACATAGAGCCGATATTGCGGGGCGAGAACCTAACGTTTGAACAGGCAACAAGGGCGCTGGACGTTATTTTCGAAGGGGAGGTCCCGGAGATTCAGATAGCAGCGTTTCTGACGGCGATGCGCTGCAGGCCGACAACCGCCGGAGAGCTTGCCGGCCTTGCCATGTCGCTGCGACAACACGCTGTAAAAGTTAACGGCGGCGTTGATAATCTCGTCGATACCTGCGGGACGGGCGGGGCCGCGGTAAAAACGTTCAATATATCGACGGCGGCGGCGCTGGTCGCGGCGGGCGCCGGTGTTTATGTCGCCAAACACGGCAATCGCGCGATAACCAGTAAATGCGGCTCAGCGGATGTTTTGGCGGAGCTGGGCGTAAATATCGAGGCGGGGCCGGAGAGCGTGGGACAATGTATAAGGGAGGCGGGAATCGGGTTTATGTTCGCGCCCAAATTCCATCCGGCGATGAAATACGTTCAGCCGGTAAGAAAAGGACTTGGATTCAGAACGGTCTTCAATTTTCTGGGACCGTTGGCAAACCCAGCAGGCGTAAAGGCACAGGTTTTGGGCGTCGCAGACCAGTCGCTTATGCCGGTCGTCGCGGAAGCGCTGAATTTGTTAGGCACTCAGCGCGCGATGATTGTGCACAGCAACGGCCTTGACGAAATCAGCATTACGGGGCCGACGAAGATTACGGAACTCGATGAGTGCAAGATACGCGAATGGTCGTTTTCACCGAGCGATTACGGAATTAAAACCGTTGCATTCGATTCACTAAGCAGCGGCGACGCGAAGAACAACGCCGATATCATTAAAAATATCCTCAACGGCGTCGAAAAAGGCCCTCGAAAAGATATAGTTGTGCTAAACGCGGCTGCGGCGATAATTGTGGGAGGCCTGGCTGAAAACTTCGGCGAGGCGCTTCGGCTGGCGAGGCAGGCAATCGACAACGGGCAGGCGTCTCAACGGCTGGAAAAAATGATTGAGATTTCAAAAAGTTAAAGAAGGAACGCACGATAAAATGTTAGCTGTCAAGGTCAAGATTTGCGGATTAACAAATTATGAGGACGCTTACGCGGCGGCGGATATGGGCGCGGATATGCTCGGGTTTAATTTTTATCCGAAAAGCCCCAGATACATCGAGCCGGCCGAGACAGTGAAAATCATAAACCGGCTGCCCGCCTTCGTTGACGTCGTGGGGCTTTTTGTAAACGACTCTTTCGAGCGTATCAAACAAATCGTCGAGCAGTGCAGCCTCGACTGGATTCAGTTTCACGGCGACGAGTCAAACGAGTTTTGCGAACGGTTTCGCTCGCTCAACGCCAGAACCATAAAGGCGATTCGGGTCAAAGACGCGAAGGATATCAAACTCGCTGAAAAATATTTCACAGACACGATTCTATTAGACGCCTTCGACCCGAAAAAATACGGCGGAACGGGACTTGTTTTTGACTGGAACATTATCGGCAATATCAGCAAGCGCGTTTTTCTGGCCGGCGGCATAACGGCCGAAAACGCAACAAAAGCGGTCGGGCTTGGCATATACGGTATCGACGTTTGCAGCGGCATCGAATCGAAACCCGGAAAAAAAGACCACGCCAAAATGCGAAAACTATTCGACAAGATAAAGGATTTGCGGGGCTAAAAGCAACGGAGTTTTTTAGCCACAGAGGGCACAGAGATTAAAAATAAAAAGGAGAACCCGATGAAACGAATCCTGTTTTTCATAGTGTTTATTTTTATGGTAACATCGTGTAACGACGAGGACATATTAGAAAAAAACGCCCAATTGATTCAAGCCGCGAAAGATAGCAACCTCCCGGCCGTGAAAACCGCTCTGGCCAAGGGTGCTGATGTCAATGCAAAGAATGAGAACGGCCAAACTGCCCTGATGATGGCAGTGGGAAATGGTAATATGGAGGTCGCTAAGCTGCTTCTTGAAAAGGGCGCTGATGTCAATGCGAAGGACACAATTAACGGCGCAACGGCCTTGTTGTGGGCGGTGGGAATGAGACGAACGGAAATCGTCAAGGCCCTTCTCGAAAATGGCGCTGATGTTAATGCCAGAGATAACAAAGATGTAACGGCTTTATGGATAGCTGCGGAAAAAGGCAATACGGAGATAGTCCGGCTCCTTCTGGAAAAAGGCGCTGATGTGAATACGAGGGACGCTACTTATGGCAACACAGCACTGATACTGGCGGCGATGAACGGCCATACAGATACAGTCAAGTCATTGCTGGAAAAAGGCGCTGACGTCAACGCCAGGAATAAGGACGGTATAACGGCCCTGATGTGGCTTGCAGACCAGACGGAAATCGAAAAGCTTCTTCTGGAAAAAGACGTCGATGTCAATGTATGGGACACTAACGACATAGCAGTTCTTTGGGTATCGGCATACAAAGGTTATACGGAGGTCGTCAGGTCTTTGCTTGAAAAGGGTGTTGAGGTCAATACCAAGGATAGCCGTGAAAGAACGGCCCTGATAATGGCGGCGGAAAACGGCCATACGGAAATCATTCGGCTCCTTTTGGAAAAGGGCGCCGATGTCAACGCCAGGAACAGCTATGGTGTAACAGCCCTGATAATGGCGGCGGGAGAGGGCCATAAGGAGGCCGTCAAGCTTCTTCTGGAAAAAGGCACTGATGCCAATGAGAAGGACACGACTCATGGCGCGACGGCCCTGCTGTGGGCGGTGAGAAATGGTCGAAAGGAAGCCGTAAAACTCCTGCTGGAATATGGCGCTGACGCCAATGTCATGGATAATTACGGCGAAACAGCTTTGGCAATGGCAAAAGGTTGGGGAAATCAAGACATCGTGCAAATGCTTGAGAAAGCCGGCGCAAAAGAATAATTTCGATTCCCGATTTCGTATTGCTGACTGTGGATTTGAACACAGAATACAGAACATAGAATACAGAATGCAGAACAAAAAGAAGAAAAGATAAAAGGAAGACGGAATTTATGAAATACAAGGGAAGATTTGGAGATTACGGCGGCTTTTATGTACCGGAGGTTCTGATACCGGCTCTGGAGGAGCTGGAGGAATCGTTTTATCGCTTCTACCATGATAAGCGTTTCGTGGACGAGCTTTCGGGGCTTCTGGCCGACTACGCTGGCAGGCCGACGCCGCTTTATTACGCAAAGCGCTTCAGCGAATACGTGGGCTTCAAGGTGTATCTCAAACGCGAGGATTTGCTTCACGGCGGAGCACACAAAGTGAACAATACACTTGGCCAGGGACTGCTTGCAAAGTATATGGGCAAGACAAAGCTTATAGCCGAAACCGGAGCGGGTCAGCACGGGCTTGCGACCGCTATGATTGGCGCACTGTTCGGGATGGAAACGAAGATTTTTATGGGCGTAACCGATATCGAGCGGCAAAGCGTCAACGTTCATAAGATGAAACTATGCGGGGCGAAGGTTGTGCCGGTAGAGGGCGGAACGGGAACATTAAAGGACGCGATAAACGACGCCCTTCGATACTGGACGGCCAACGTAACGGACACGTTTTATCTGTTCGGCTCGGCTTGCGGGCCGCATCCTTATCCGTCGATAGTGAAACATTTCCAAACCTGCATCGGAAAGGAAACGAGACAGCAATGTCTTGATAAATTAGGCCGGCTGCCGGATATGGTTGTCGCCTGTGTCGGCGGCGGCAGCAATGCGATAGGGATATTCACGGGCTTTTTAGAGGACAAGGACGTGCGACTGATTGGCGTCGAGGCAGGTGGAAGAAGCTTAAACAGAGGAAAACACGCTGCGACACTGGTCGCCGGCCGCGTCGGCATCCTGCACGGCGCAAGGGCCTACCTCCTGCAGGACAAGGAAGGCCAGGTCCACGAGACCGAATCCGTAAGTGCCGGACTCGATTACCCGGCGGTCGGACCTGAGCACTGCTTACTGAAAGATACCGGCAGGGCCGAATACGTCGCGGCTGAAGATAAAGAAGTTTTGGACGCCTTTGAACTGACGTGTAAACAAGAGGGAATTTTGCCCGCGCTGGAAAGCGCCCATGCACTGGCATACCTGGTCAGCCGCAAGGGTAAATTGCCAAAAGAAACGATTGCCGTTGTGAACCTCTCAGGCCGCGGCGATAAAGACGTAGGTATCGTTGAAAAATTCAGACCACTTAGGGATTGAGAAATGAAAGCGTATAAAGAGGTTTTCTCGGAATTGAATCGGGCGGCGGTCATACCGTTTTTTGTCATAGGCGACCCGGACTACAAAACAAGTTTGGCAATCGTGAAATCGGCCATAGACGCCGGCGCGGACATCCTCGAACTGGGGATACCGTTTTCAGACCCGATAGCAGACGGCCCAACGATTCAAAAGGCCGACGTGCGGTCGCTGCGAAACGGGATGACGACCAAAAAGGCGCTCGAATTTATCAAGGAGGTCAAGCAGCACAAAGACATCCCGATTGGGCTTTTGATGTACTACAACCTCGTATTTCAATACGGCGTCGAAAAGTTCTTCAGAGATTTTCACAAGGCGGGCGTCAACAGCGTTCTCGTTGCGGATTTGAGTATCGACGACGCCGATGAAATTACCGGCCCCGCCCAAAATGCCGGCCTTGATACAGTTTTCATGGTAACGCCCAATACAGAACCGCAGCGACTAAAGGTGATTACCTCCCAAACCACCGGCTTCATTTACGCGGTATCGCTTTTGGGCGTTACGGGAACCAGGGCGAAACTATCCGGCTCGGTTAAAGGATTGGTTGCGAGGATTAAAAATGTTACTGATGTGCCGGTATGCGTCGGCTTCGGTATAAGCAGGCCCGAGCATGCCGTCGAGGTCGCCAAAGCCGGTGCGGATGGTGTAATCATCGGCTCGAAAATAGTTGATATTATCGAAAAAAATCTGAATAATAGGAAACACATAATCGGCGAGACAGCATCGTTTATCGGCAAAATCAAGGCGGCCCTGAAATAGCAAGCAGCGGGAAGGTAGTTAACCAAATTTTAACTGTTTTTCGGAGGGTATTATGAGCAAGGTTTTGTATATCAAGGCATCGCCTATGAGGGAAAGGTCGTATTCCGTCGCGGCGGCGGACGCGTTTATCGAGACATATAAAAATTTACATCCCGACGACGAGGTAAAGGTGCTTGCGCTTTATGAGGAGAAGCTGCCTGAGTTCGATTTCACGGCGGCTTCGGGCAAATACAAGGTAATGCACAGCCAGCCGCACTCACCTAAGGAAACACTCGCCTGGGCTAATGTCGTCGCTGTAATCGAGGAATTCAAAAGCGCAGACAAATACGTAATAGCGGTCCCGATGTGGAATTTCTCGATACCTTACCGGCTGAAGCAGTATATCGACATCATCGTCCAGCCGGGGCTGACATTTGCCGTCGATACGGCGGGAAATTACAAGGGATTGATTACGGACAAACCCGTTTTCGTCGCATACGCCCGCGGCGGGGAATATCCGGCGGGCACGCCCGGCGAAGCGTTCGATATGCAGAAAAAATACATCGAGCTGATACTCGGCTTTATGGGTTTGACGGACGTTCGTTCTTTGGTCGTTGAACCGACGCTGGCGGCCGGCTCAGAGGTCGCCCGGCAAAGACGCGACGCCGCAATCGAAAAAGCCAGGCAGATGGCCGGGAAATTTTAACATTACGAACACGTTGTCGCCAAAAGAGCTGCCATATTGCAGCAATTATCAACCCCCGGCAGGCGGTTTTATCGATAAAAAATTAATCCTGTTCCAGAGGTCGTTAATTAACACCCGATTATCATTAATCTGTATCTGCAGGATTCTAATTTGTTCGACAAAATCCTTGTTCATTGCGGTCATTGCTTTTTCGAGACGCTTATAATCGTCCTGTATGCCTGAAGCGGTTTTATCGAGGGCTTTGATACTCTCGTTGAGTTTAGCGCCGCTTTCAACGATTTGCTTTTCGAGTTTTTTAAGCCGGTTCTCGGCCTCGGCCTGATATTCGAGCTGTTTGAGCTTGGCGCGTGTCTCGACCTGGCTTGTCCAGACCTCCTTGTCTTGTCTGGTTTTTTCAATTAAGGCGTCGATTTCGGCTGTTCTTTCACTGTCGCCGCCCTGAGACAAGAGCGATTGTTTGGCCTTTTCGTAACAGCGTATTGCCTCGATGAAATCATCGGGGTCATCGACAAAATCCCACGTTCTGGCCGCGAAATAATCGCCGAGCCGAACGTAGTATCTCCACCCGATAAGAGGACGTGTTGTGAGAGTGCGGGAATCTATCTCTTTTTTAGTATATGACCTCACGACAATTTTGCTTTCGTCGGGCAGCTCAACAACGACCTGATTTTTGTCCTCGCTGAGCAGCTTTCCTGATATGGCGTTGCCGTCGCGCAGATAGAATTCGACCATTGTGACGGTTTCGACTTTCGGCCTGGGTTGTTTAACGACGGGGATGACACTCTCATTTGGCTCATTGACCTCGACGGCAAGACATACCGTGAATATCAAGAGTGTTATTACCACTGCCCTGATAACATTAATTCGCGTCATTTTTATAACCTCCAAATTTCATAATGTCTGACCTGCCTGATGGTTAGCAGCTATCTTTTGACCATCAGGTAAGCCCTGATAAGCTCAGCTACGCTCCAGGCCTGTGCGAAGCAGCCCTTCGGCTTATGGGGGCTGTCTGCGTCAAATATCTCGCTGACCGAACCGATACAGCCGTCGTCCGTCAGGTGTTTCAAAAGCGGCTCAATAAAGGCCATTGCCTTCTTTTTGCTTTTTTCAGCCCCCCCGTGGACCTTCAGGTATGCCTCGACAAAAGGCCCGATGAGATATGGCCAAACAGTACCCTGATGATAAGCGCTGTCGCGGCTCGCCTGTGGGCCGGTATAAACGCCGTGGTATCTATGGTCGTCCGGAGAGAGCGTTCTCAGGCCGTATGGCGTAAGGAGCTTTTTCTCAATAACGTCCACAACGGCTTTCTGTCTGGTATGGTCCAGCGGTGAGAAGGGTAAAGATACGGCGAATACCTGGTTTGGCCTAAGCGTCGCGTCTGCCGTGCCGTCGGGAAAAATGCAATCGTTCAGCCAGCCCCATTTTTCATTCCAGAACAAGCCGTTAAAGCTTTTCCGGACCGTATCACCCCTGGCTCTCATAACATCAAGCAGGCGGGCAAAATCGCCGCCGTTGGCGGTCAGAAAATCCACGAGCAGCATAATGGCGTTATACCACAGGGCGTTGACCTCGACGGGTTTACCGTATCTTGGTGTAAAGGCAACACCGTCGTATTTGGCGTCCATCCACGTAAGCTGGGTATCGGGGTCGCCGGCGGTAATAAGACCATCCTTGTCGGCATGTATTCCCTGGACGGCGCCGTGCTGATATGAATCTATGATTGAAATTATCGTCGGCAAAAGCCGGCTTTGAAAAGTCCGTATATCGCCTGATACAGCAAGCCAGGCGAAAGCGGCGTTGATGAACCACAACGAGGCATCGACGCTGTTAAAATGGGCGGTATTGGTGTAATCATCGAAGCGATTAGGAATGACGCCCTGGCCGGCGACCTGGGCAAAGGTAAGCAATACCGATTTGGCATCATCGAGCCGGCGCGTCGCAAGAAGTAATCCCGGCAGAGATATGAAGGCGTCTCTGCCCCAGTCGGCAAACCAGGGGTAGCCGGCAAAAATCGTCGTGCGATTCCCCCCCTGATTAGGGCTTGTTACGATAAACTGGTCGCCTGCCTGATAGAGTTTGCCCAAAATCCGGTCATCATTTGCCGGCGCCAAAACGCTGTTTCGACGCTCAATAAGCTCTCCAACGGCGTATTCAACGTCCGGCGCGATAAAATGCCCCGGCTTATACACTTTATCAAAATCGGCCCAGAGAACCAGCGTTCGCGGCGAATCTATGAGACACTTGAAAAACCCGGGGCTGAAAAGGTCTTCTGCAAATTGCTGCCCTCTCTCCTTCGACAGCCGGTAAACGAAATTGAACCACCACTGGGGTTCGTTTTCAAAAAGCGCTCCCCTGCAATTGAGCAACAGATGCCCCAGTTCAGGCAAAGGGTGCCAGATATGAGCGCCCCCGGCAACCGGCCTCGATTCGAGACGCGCGGACGATTTCTGAAGCTGATGAAAGTCCCTGAGCGCGACAAAAGGCCGAATCACAAACTCAACGGGCTGTTCAACGTCGGTGAATTCGTACACTATCGCGGCGGTATTGCGGTCGCGAAGAAGATAAACGGACTTTATCAGGCGAAGGTCCCCAATTTCGTAATGAAAGTGAGTGCCGACGTCCCAACTGAATTGTTTTAAGCGAAGGTAACCTGCTGGCAGGATACCGCCGGGGAACTCGAAGGTGGAAAGCTCAAATTTGCCCGAACCCCAGTACACTGTTTCAAGGCAGTTGGATAACGCCAATATCCTGTTGGCGGGCCTATCGAAAGAGCCGACAAGCAGACCGTGATAACTCCTTGTATTGCAGCCGACAACGGTTGATGAAGCGTAACCCCCCCCGCCATTTGTCAGCAGCCACTCTTTTTCAAGCAATTGTTCGACAGGTATATGGGCCGTCAACATCTGGATACCTGTCTTCTCACTTGGTCTTTTAAGATTCAACATGTTATCGCCCTGCCCGAATCTCCGGCCAAATTCCTGCGTCGAAAAATGTATCAAACTTACGGTACCGACGCCCGGCGTGTGCGGTTTAATATTTCAAAAACCCCACCCACGCCGCCGAATCGAACGTCTTTGCTTTGAGATATTACATCATACCGCCTACATTATCATAGACATAGTTTTTCTCAATAGCAAGAGGCGAACCCTTTTTTCGTACTTAGACCACGAAAACCTCGATTTCAGGATAATGCGATTAGGCGGGTCTGTGCGAGGTGAGCTTCATTATTTTTTGATTCGTTTTCTTTTGTCCCGGCAAAGCCGGATTGGTCAAACCGGGCGTCTTTTTTTATTTCTTCCCGGCTTGCTCGCTACATTCAGCAAGAGGAGCGGGCTCAGCTACCTTGCGGTAACCGAGGGCTTTTATTACCTCGAGGACTTCTGTCCAGGAAGGGAATGGCCTGGCGTTTTGCTTCTTGTACTCATCAATCGCCATCAAAAACTCAAACTGCTCATCCGACATACACCCTTCTTCGGCGGCTTTCCGGTCATCGCCTCGCCGACGGCCGGGACCGCGTTGGCGGTCAAGGCCCAGACGCCTGTCAACAACGTTTTGCCTGCGTTCAACCCCGTTCCATTGGCCGGTTCCTTTCCTCCGCTCAACTCCGCTTCTGCGTTCTTTGAACTGCTGTGAGGATTGTTGGTCGGGTTTAGCCGAATCATCGAATTGCTGGTTGTCCGTTTCCATTTTTTCCCTCTCTTGCCCCGCGGTTTATTGGCCTTGGCGCCCGCTGCAATTCAGCCCAGACCGCCGACAACGCCGGACGGCTGATTTTCAGTCATCGAAAATATCGCCTTCCAAATCTTCTTCGCTTATTTCGTCGTCAAGCTCGGAATCATAGAAGTCATCGTATGAATCCTGGCTCTCGATTATAACGTGCGCCTCATCAACCATTTCCTCAGGCACCATAACGACGAAACGCTTTACGCCTGTCAGCTCATCCTGATGCCTTTTCACAATGGCGGGAATATCATTGTTTTTCAGCAGCGTTTCATAATCCCTTGCCTCATCCATAGTATCTGTGCTTGAGATGATGACAAGCTCCTGCGTGCCCGAACGGGACCTCTGGGCTTTCCTGCTCCGCTTCGTCATTTGGCAGCTCCCATATATCGTTTATAAATTTGCTAAAACCGTTTACAAATATATTCATCAGATTGTTCGGCAGGGATTATCAGGAACTTAAGCAGAACATTAAAAAAGCCGCTTTTTCACAATCGAATTTATGGCAGGCCTTAAGACAGGGGCTATAAAAATTTGTTTTTTAAGGTGTTTTTTTTGTTGCAAATAACTCGTTTATCCGCCATAACAGTCATCTAATCTGCCGACACAGTAGTGTGTGTCGGCTCGTTTGAACTTTAGTTTTAAACTGAATTATGGAGGCATTTTAGAATGGCAAAGGAAAGAGAAGTTTTGGTTGTAGCCAGCAAGGTAAGGGCTTATATTAAGAGCAAAAAGATGATGACCTCATCGGAAGCAATCGGCGCTATTAGTAACGCCGTTTATTCTATGCTCGACAATGCTGCCAATAGAGCCAAGGCCAACCGTCGCAGCACCATTAAAGCTCAGGATCTATAACTGGTCCTCAACACAAGCCCCGAAAAACCTCGGTTTTACCAGCGGGGCAAATACCTTGATTTGAGCCCTTCCATTCAGTGCTGGGTGGGAGGGCTATTTTATTGTTCAACAAGGGAATCCCTTAGCTGATATATCCAATACTATGGGGTTTCACTATGTTATCAGTCCTAAGTTGGCGCCGGCTGGTATTTTGCTCAACAAATTGCCTAAATTTACAAAAATTCCTTAAATCACCGTATTGCAGCTCCTTTGAAGGGTCAGGCCGGTAAAATCAGGCAGGACGCTGCTTTAATCGGGACATTTCGCAAAAATTGTTTAATCAATGGGGGTTAAAATCCCGATTATTATATCAAGGTAGTGCATTTGGGAAGTTTTTGTATCTATATGTGATTAAGGCGGTCTATATCGCCGTCGATAATGATGATACTTTACGATGCCAACCGCCTTAAGGGGATGTTTGTCTTTATCAGGGCGTTTGACCGTTAGTCATTGACAATTTAATGGTTATAACATTCAGGCAACGAGGGCCGAAATGAGAGTTTTTATGCTTGGTTGGGAGTTTCCGCCGTTTATCAGTGGAGGACTGGGAACGGCGTGCTACGGGCTTACGAAAGCCCTCGACCAGCTTGGTGTGGAGATTACATTTGTCCTTCCTACCCTGGTACAGACCAGCTATGCGACTCATGTCAAGCTTGTTATGCCGGGAATGAAAATACCGCAGGCAACTACAAGGCGCCGCACGCTTAAGAACGTGAAATTCAAGACCATCAAATCGCCGCTGCAACCATACGAAAGGCCGGACAATTATCAGCAGAGAATGGAAGAATCCCTGCAACGTATCAGGGCCGCTCACGGCAGGGCAACGCCGAGCAGCCGGGGCATTCATTATCACGGCGATATGTACAAGGAAGTCCATCGTTATGCCGACCTTGCGGTCAAGCTGGCCGCCGAAGAGGAATTTGATGTCGTTCACGCGCACGACTGGATGACCTACCCCGCCGGCATCGCAGTCGCCAGGGCAACAGGTAAGCCCCTCGTTGTCCACGTTCACTCGACCGAATTCGACCGCAGCGGCGAGCATGTCAACCAGATGGTTTACGACATCGAACGAATGGGTATGCACGCAGCCGACAAGATTATAGCAGTCAGTTTCCTTACCCGAAACATCATAATCGGCCGATACGGCGTCAGCGGCAGCAAGGTTGAGGTCGTATATAACGGCGTTGAAAGAAACGGCAACGGCAATGGCAACGGCACTGCCGCCAGAACGGGCATATCGAAAGACGAAAAAGTGGTTCTGTTCCTCGGCAGAATAACGATGCAAAAAGGCCCTGATTACTTCCTCAGGGCCGCGAAAAAAGTTTTGGAAAAAATGAACAATGTCAAGTTCGTAATGGTCGGCTCGGGCGACCTTATGCACAGGGCAGTCGAAATGGCCGCAGAATTAGGCATAGGAAGCAAGGTCCTCTTCACGGGATTCCTGCAGGGCGCGGACGTCCAGAAAATTTATAAAATGGCGGACCTTTATGTAATGCCTTCGGTATCGGAACCGTTTGGAATCGCTCCTTTAGAGGCGCTTGACAATGACGTCCCCGTTATCATCAGCAAGCAAAGCGGCGTAGCGGAGGTCTTAAAGCACGCGCTCAAGGTAGATTTCTGGGACGTCGATGAGATTGCGAACAAAATAATTGCCGTTCTGCAGCATCCGGCCCTCGGCGTTACGCTGCGAAACCACGGCAATTATGAGGTGGGAAAACTAAAATGGTCGGACTCCGCCGTGAAATGCTCACAAATTTACGAGGAACTTCTTGTAGGGGCAGAAACGGGTTAATTCTGTTTTCATAAACACTTTCTACGGGAACCACGGAATGGCTTCAGTTTGTTTTTACTTTCAGGTGCATCAGCCCCAGAGATTAAGACATTACACCGTATTTGACCACAACCAGTATTATTTCGACGACCATAAAAACGCCGAAATCTGCAGGAAGGTCGCCAACAAGTGCTACCTGCCGGCTAACCGGCTGATTCTCGACCTGATACGAAAATACGACGGCCGGTTCAAGGTCGCATACAGCATTACGGGCGTCCTTATTGAGCAGCTTTTTAGTTATTGCCCTGAGGTTATTAGCACTTTTGAAGCCCTGGCTCGCACCGGCTGCGTGGAGTTTCTGGCCGAGACGTATTATCACAGCTTAAGTTTCCTCTATTCCCGTCGCGAATTTGTCAGCCAGATAAGCAAACAAATGCAGACAATAAAAAACCTCTTCGGCCAGACCCCCAGAATCTTCAGAAACACCGAGCTTATATACAATAATGAGCTGGCCTCGCTTATTGAGTCGATGGGCTGCTTCGACGCTATTCTCAGCGAGGGCGCCGACCACATTCTCGGCTATCGAAGCCCCAATTTTGTCTATAGCCCCAAGGGGTGCAAAGACATCCGGCTGTTATTGAAGAATTACACGCTCAGCGACGACATCGCCTTTCGGTTCTCCAACCACGACTGGAACCAATGGCCATTGACGGCGGACAAGTTCGGGCACTGGATAAGCAAAGTCAACGGCAACGGCTTCGTCGTCAATCTCTTTATGGATTACGAAACCTTCGGCGAGCACCAGTGGAAGGAAACGGGCATCTTCGATTTCCTGAAACAACTGCCCGAAGAGGTATTCAAACACCCGGATAACGATTTCAAGACGCCCAGCGAGGTCATTGAGGCGTATCCTCCAATGGGCATTGTCGACGTGCCTCACCTGATAAGCTGGGCGGATATCGAAAGAGACCTCTCGGCATGGCTGGGAAACGCGATGCAGTCCAATGCCATACACGAGCTGTACCGGCTCGAAAAACAAATCAAAAGTACCGGCGACGAAAATCTTATAAGCGACTGGCGCAAGCTGCAAACCTCGGACCACTTCTATTATATGTGCACCAAGTGGTTTTCTGACGGCGATGTCCATAAATATTTCAATCCCTATGACTCGCCTTACGACTCCTATATCAATTTTATGAACATATTAGGCAACCTGCATAATCGCATCTCAAAATACCCCCAGCCGGCCCCGGTCTCCATCGGGCATATTTTTCAAAACGCCGTCCCGAACGTAGTGGATTCAGCCGCCGCGAATTGAAGATTTCCGGGTTGCAGATTTTTCAATCCATCGAAAAAATCATATCCCCCTTTCCAGGATTTTTCATTGATGACCGATACCTGATGGTTTAACATTTACACTCTGGATGTAATAACGGCTGGAGAAAAGTATGGATTGCCCGGTATGCAAAAACCCGATGATAACAATGGAACTGGCTGATGTGGAAATTGACTACTGCACCGGCTGTAACGGTATCTGGCTCGATGAAGGAGAAATGGAAATACTCCTGGGTAACGGGGGAAAATCAAAGGACTTTATAAGGTCGTTTCATAAAGCGCCCCAAACAGGCGAAGGACAGAGAAAATGCCCGATATGCGACAAGAATATGGAGAAGATAGTCGCCAGCGAGATTGAAGCGGGGCCGATGCTGGACAGGTGCGTCAACGGCGACGGCCTGTGGTTCGATAAAGGCGAGCTACATAATATTATCGAAAAGGCATCGCTTGACGAGGGCAATAAAATCAAACAGCTATTGGCGGATATGTTCGGCCAGGAAACAGAAGACAGATAACAGAAGACGAAAGGCAGCGGCTTACCACTTCTTTCGCCACCAGAGGAAGCCGACGATTGCGGCAGATATAGCGCAAAGTGTAAAAATAATCCAGAAGGCATGATGATGCGTGGAGAGGGGGATTCTGACATTCATAGAGAATAAACTAACAATCAGAGTAGGCAGCATAATGACGATAGTAATAATGGTGAGCGCCTTGATTCGAATATTGAGATTGTTGCTGACGATTGAGGCGCGGGCGTCCATCATGGAGGCCAGGACCTGCGAATAAATCTCGGTTTGCATACGGCACTGGTTGTTTTCAATCATAATATCGTCGAGGAATTCGATGTTTTCGGGCGAAAAGCCGATTTTGGCGGTGTTGTTTTTGAGTTTTTCAATCAGGGCGCCGTTGGAGTTGATGGCGTTGAGGTAATACACAAGCGATTTTTCGAGCGTAAAGAGGTGAACGAGGTGCTTATTTTCCATAGATACATAAATCTGCTCCTCAAGCTCGCTTGACATGGCATTGATGCCCCTGATGTGCTCGACGAAGTGTGAAATACTCCTGTTTACAAGGCGAAGAAACACATCCTGGATCGACTGGATTTTTGTAAAAGACCTGCCCTCAAAGAGAGGAACATCTTCAGCCACAATTATAACAAGACTGTCCTTGAACATAAAAGCGCCTGTTGAAGATGCTTTAAAGAGGAATTTATCCTGGGCGTCATACCGCTTTGGTCTTTTGAAAATCATCGCCACGTGCTCCGGCTCAAATTCGAGTCGGCTGGGCTCATCCGGGTCGAGGGACGAATTGAGCGTGTGCTCGTCGATTTTAAGCTGTTCGACGAGAAATTTCCGTTCGTTCTCATCAGGGGAGATATAAACATAGACCGAACCCGAGCCATTCTGGCTTTCAATGAGCCGACCTTCAACTATGTTAAGCATTCGCAGCATATAAATTTCTGAATCTATCTTTTGGGTGTGAATAAAGCAAGAGGACTTTTGAAAGATTTTCATTTCTTGAGCCGAAGCCGATTTCTTGGTAGTATGTTCCGCTTATGTGGGAACTAATAAGGATAAACAAGAGGAATTCGATTCTACTGCTGATAACAATGGCGTTATGCCTTGTGGCGCTGGGAGCAATTATAGGGATTACAATTGCCGGGCAAAACGGCTTGTTGCTTGGCATTCTGGCGGCAACGGTAATCTGGCTGGTTCTGACGCTTATCAGTTTTTCAGCGGGAGATGAGATATTGCTAAAGGCCAGCAACGCCATACCAGTTACGCACGAAGTCCACCCCCGGCTGTTCAATATCGTTGAAGAAATGTCGATTGCGTCGGGATTGCCTGTTCCGAAGGTTTATATCATAAACGACCCCGCCCCCAACGCCTTCGCGACCGGCCGAAGTCCAAAATCGGCCTCGATGGCAGTAACAGCCGGGCTGTTGGGAAAACTAAACCGCGACGAGCTTCAGGGTGTTGTCGCACACGAGATGAGCCACATACTGCACCGCGATATTCTGTTCGTTACGGCGGCGGCAACTATGTTAGGGTCGGTGGCGCTTCTTTCACAGGTATATTTGCGAAGTTTACGCTACGGCGGGATGGGTTCGAGAAAGAGGTATTCAAGCGGGAGTAAAGGAGCAGGCAGGGCTATGGCAGTTATGATGTTAATCGCGATTATAGCCGCGATATTGGCGCCGATTATGACCCAATTGCTTTATTTTGCGTTGTCGAGAAGAAGGGAATACCTTGCCGACGCCGGTGCGGCGCGACTGACGCGATACCCGGAGGGACTGGCAAGCGCGCTGGAAAAAATCGCCAACGACTCGGCTCCCCGGCTTGCGACGGCCAACAATGTAACCGCACCGATGTTTATAATAAACCCCCTGAAAAAGACCGGTCAATTGTCGCTATCCAACCTGACAAGCACACATCCGCCGATTTCGGAAAGAATAAAGATTTTGCGAAGTATCGCGCAGGGAGTGTCGTTTAAGAATTATTCTGATGCGTTCGAGAAGGTTACGAAGAGCAGGACAGTTGTGCCAGCGACCGCGTTAACAAAAGAGGATATTGCCTTACGACAAGCCAGCGAGGAGGCGAAAAGCGAACGTATTACAGGACAAGTGCGGGAAGTCGGCGATATTATGCGCAAGGTGAACGGATTTATATTCATACCCTGCCAGTGCGGTGTAACGCTGAAAATACCGCCTAATTTCAAGGGCGAACAAGTCGTATGTCCCCGTTGTCAAAGGACACTGGAGCTGAAAAGACCAGCAACGACAAATAGTTAGAAATGAAGACCCTCTTTTTTGGCTTTTTTGGCAAGGCGTTTCTCTTTTAACGTTCTTTGCGGTTTCTTTTTCGCTTCTTTTCTAACGTCACGACTTTTAGACATAAGCCGTCCTTTCCTGTTAAAGCAATAATATTCCTGTAAACAACATGGCTTCCAATGTTACTGATTTACGGGCTACGAGGCAAGAAAAAAAGCCGCCGGACTGCATGACGGTTGTAATAAAAAGCCGGACGTCGATATAATCCGACTTTCACATAGGACTTCCGGTTTTTCCGCTATCATTACTACATGCCGACAAAACAAATGGCTTCAGATAAAGAATTGTCTTCACCTGATAAGTTGATCAATTTAGGGTAATCGCATCGCCCGGCTGCATAACAAGCACGGTGCAGGCGGCCTTTTTAGCAAAATCCTCCGCGTCGGATTGTTTGCCTACAATGTCGCCCCAGTGATAGGGTATCGCCGTTTTGGGCTTGAAAAACTTCACTGCATCGGCGGCCTCTGAGCTATCCATCGTATAAGTTCCCCCCACCGGCAGCAGCGCTATGTCAATATTTTCGAGCGCCTTCATTTCTTCGGTAACGTCGGTATCGCCGGCGTAGTAAATTCGCTTGCCCCCTACTTCGATGATAAATCCCAGCCAGTCGTTGGATTTAGGATGAAACTTTTTGGCTGTGTTATAAGCGGGAACGCCCGTTATATTGACGTCGCCGACGGCAATCGCCTGGCCGGGCTTTAGAACATCGCCTTTTTTAAGCTGTTTCACCACGTCGCCGGTGGCAATAAGCCGGGTATTGGGGTCAGAAACCTTCTCTATGTCCGCTGCCGACAAATGGTCATAGTGGCTGTGACTGACCAGCGCTATAGTTGCGTCGTGACTTGCGTCTTTCAGCTTCCAGGGGTCGATATAAACTACTGTTTTCGCATCGGTGATTTTGAAGCTGGCGTGTCCAAACCATTGTATTGTAACAGCCATAGTTTTCTCCTTTCCGTTCGGGTCGGCCGGCGCCTCTGCGTAAACCCGGCCCATACTACAAACTAAAGCAATCACAATAATTGCTCTTGAAACTTTCATCCTTCTACTCCATAAAATGCTGTATCACAAATTTCGCTAAACACAGCTAAAAGTTATCAGTAAAAATCGGCCGTGTCAAACCAAATTAACGACAGAAAACCTTGAAATTTAACGATAAATATAGTATTATAATAGAAACTTATGGAAGGCGAATTTGACGTATTAAGCTATCAGCAGCGAAAGCCGAGGATTCACATCCTTACTTTGGACCGCGTCCTGGCAGACGACATTTACGAGCGGCTTAGAGGAAATGTGCGGACCAGATACTATGAGCTTATAACACCGAAGAAGTTCCGTCTCAAGGAACGCATCGCCGAGATTGAGGAGTCGGCGGAAAAAACCACTGCGGCAAGAATGTTCATACTGGACGTGCGTAAAACGACGCTTGCCGCCCTACACCAGGGATTCAATAAAATCACAGGATATAACCGCAAAGACCTGAATAAATACTGTTTTACGGTCCTTGTGGGAGACGGCCCCCTGAATCTTTTCACGGCTGGTAAGTCGATAGACGTTTTCGTGCCTTACCTGGCAAAACACCGGACTGACTATAACCCGGCGGCGTTCTTCTATGACCCGTTTATTCACTATGAGCCGGATGAGCTGGAGGTAACGATAGACGGTGAATTAACCTTGCCCGTAAATCTTCCGCAGCGGCTGGAGTCATATTTCCCCGAGCCGGGCGTAACGGTGGATTCGGTTCGAAGATACTTCCGCGGGGCAGAGGAGAATGAAGGCGTGAGAAAACAGCGGGTCAAGGTGCTGGCGGCACTGTTTCTGAAAAGGATTTCGCGGCAATTCCCTGAGCAAAAAGACCGCCTCAGGGAGCTTTTGTCGAAGGATGGCTTACAGCTCGCCAGTGAACGGCTGAACATTTACCCCCTCTTTTTCGAGGACTGGGTGCACGAGCTGATGCAAAAGGCGGCAAGCCAGACATAAGAAACACGTAATCAAATCGGCGAAATGTAGAATGCCCCTTTGTCTCTTCGTGATTAACGCATTACCCAGCGTTTATCGACAAATCTGAGCTTCTGCTCTGAGCGAAAAACAGGGTCCCCGGCAAGCGAATAAGTAAGCTGCAGGGTTTTCCGCAGATAGATTTTGACCGGGCTGCCATCCTGGTCTTTTTCTGTCGGATGGTCAACTGCGACGGTTTCATTAGAGAGACCCGAAATGAAAATAGCTGCTGTCTTGGCGTTAGGGTCGAAATCAGGGAAGATAACCGCGATATCGAGGGCGTTGTCCTGCCCCTGAAGCATCCTGTTTCCGGCGTTTTCGAGAAGCTGCAGGAATGGATATTTGCCTTGATGGCGTTTTTTAATCTTTTCAAAGAGAACGTCAGAGGCGCCCTCGACGGCGGGCAGGACCTGGAGAGTGTCTGTAACAAGCTCACACCTCGGGAAGAAATCGACGTCTTTATCCGATTTATTGGTCAGGTTCAATATGATATACCAGAATCGCTGCTGAGTTTTGTCTCCCTTCAAAACCATCTGCTGGGGTTGCTCAAATCGCACCTCGAGCGTCCAGTCGCCGGGTTTCGGCACAATAGCCGGCTCAGGTGCCGACAAGGCCGGCCCGCATATTACAACCGTTAAAATTAAGCTGAATATCGAGGTTTTCATCATATAACTATTATACACCTTCTGAGGTAAAAAACAAGATGATTTCGGCTCAAGGTTAATAAGCTATGACATAATGCTTTAATTTCATTGATGTTACGACTTAACTCTGTTTTCCTGATACCAGCCAACGATGCGTTTGAGGCCCTCGTCGAAGGGCATTTTGGCCTCAAAACCGAAGAGTTTTTTCGCACGTGAGACGTCGAGGCGGCGTCTGGGCTGGCCGTCGGGTTTTGAGGGGTCCCAGCGAATTTCGCCTTTGAAGCCGGTAAGATTCGCGATTTTTTCAGCGAGGTCTTTAACGGTTATTTCAAAGCCGGCGCCAATATTTACAGGTTCCGGGCCGTTGTAGCGCTCGGTCGCCAGGAGAATACCTTCGGCGGCATCCGTGACGTAAATAAATTCTCGCGATACCCTGCCTGTTCCCCAGCATACGATGTGGTCGTCTCCGGCGTCGAGCGCATCAAAGCATTTTTTTATCAAGGCGGGTATCACGTGGGAGCTTTCAGGATTGAAGTTATCACCGGGGCCGTATAGATTGACGGGAAGTAAAAATATGGAGTTGAATCCGTATTCGGCGCGATACGCCTGTGACTGGATGAGAAGCATTTTTTTCGCCAGACCGTAAGGGGCGTTTGTCTCCTCGGGGTAGCCATTCCAGAGGTCATCTTCCTTGAAGGGAACGGGGGTGAACTTCGGGTAAGCGCAAATGGTGCCGATGGCAACAAATTTTTCGATATTTCTAAGCCGCCCCTGTTCGATAAGCTGGACGCCCATCATAAGGTTTTCGTAGAAAAATCTGCCCGGGTGCCGCAGGTTTGCGCCGATACCGCCTACGACGGCAGCTAAATGAATGACGATATCCGGCCTCATATCGTCATACATCCTGACAATATCGGCGTCGTTGATGAGGTTATAGTCATCTATCTTGGGAACAAGGATGTTTCTACAGTCGCGTTTTTTAAGGCCGTCGATAACATAACCGCCTAAGAATCCCGCGCCGCCGGTAATTACTATACGTCTATCTTTGAAGAAATCACTCACAGTTATCTTCCGTGGTCGGCGAGAATTTTTTCGTTTTCGGCAATTTTCATATCAGCGTCGGTCATCATCCTGGCAAGCTCTTTGAAGGTCACTTTTGATTTCCAGCCGAGCAATTTCTCCGCCTTGCCCGCGTCGCCCTGAAGAAAATCAACTTCGGTGGGTCTGAAATACTTCTCGTCAACCTCGACGTATTTCTTCCAGTCGAGTTCCAGATACCCGAAGACCTCATCGAGAAATTCACGGACCGAATGGCTTTCATTTGTTGCTATCACAAAATCATCGGATTTATCGTGCTGGAGAACCAGCCAAATCGCCTCGACGTAATCGCCGGCGTAACCCCAGTCGCGCCTGGCGTCGAGGTTGCCGAGGAAGAGCTTTTCCTGCAGGCCGAGCTTTATTCGGGTCGCGGCGCGGGTGATTTTTCGGGTAACGAAGGTTTCGCCCCGGCGAGGCGATTCGTGATTGAAGAGGATGCCGTTGCTGGCGAAAATACCGTATGCCTCGCGGTAATTGACCGTCTGCCAGAAGCTGTATGCCTTGGCGGCGGCGTATGGGCTGCGGGGGTAAAACGGGGTCTTTTCTGTCTGGGGTATTTCGACTACTTTGCCGTACATCTCGCTGCTGGACGCCTGGTAGAATTTTGCCGGTCTTTTCATCGAGCGCAGCGCCTCCAGCAGCCGCAGCGTGCCGAGGGCATCGGTATTAACGGTATAAATGGGCATCTGGAAACTGACTTTGACGTGGCTTTGAGCGGCGAGATTGTAGATTTCGTCGGGCTGGATTTCACTTACGATTGACGAGAGGTTGCCGCCGTCGGTGAGGTCTCCGTAAATCAGGCGCAATCGCGGTTTTTCGTGCGGGTCTTTATAGAGATGGTCGATTCTGCCGGTGTGAAAAGAAGAGCTTCTGCGGATTATACCCCAGACCTCATAGCCCTTTTTGAGCAATAGTTCAGTCAGATATGAGCCGTCCTGACCGGTTATTCCCGTTACAAGCGCCTTTCTCACGTTATATACCCTCACAAATGCTTAATAATATGTAAAAACAAAACCTGCGTCGTGGGATATAATAATCTTCATAGAAAAATAAGCAAGGGATTAAAGCAGAACGACCGGTATAAGCATAAAAACCAGCTTTCTGTTACCAACCCTTTTTGAGAAAGATAACCGGAATGGTTTGAAGGAGGATTAAGAGGTTAAGCAGCAAGGAACGGTTCTGGATATAAAGAGAATCGTATTTGAGCTTATGTTCGGGCTTGAGGTCGTAAAACGCCCTGATTTGCGCCAATCCAGTGATACCGGGTTTGACGGTGAGACGAACGCCCCGCAGGGCGGTATGTCGGCTGACAAAAAAGGGGCGTTCAGGTCTTGGGCCAACCAAGCTCATATCGCCCCTGATAACATTGAACAGTTGAGGAAGCTCATCGATGCGTGTGCACCTGAGAATTCTGCCGACGGGAGTTACTCGCCCATCATCCTTTGCTGCAAGGACCGGTCCCGTATGCTTTTCCGCTCCGTCAACCATTGTTCTGAATTTGTAGAGCACAAAAATTTTACCGGCTTTTCCGACCCTTTGCTGCCTGTAAAGAACAGGGCCGTAAGAAGTGAGTTTTACAAGTAGAACGGTAAAAAGTATCACAGGCGTCATGAGCAGGAATAAAAAGAGCGAACCTGTAACATCAACCGCCCTTATAAGCATCTCGGAAAACTGAGATATCTCGATCGGTTTGGTGATTTCAATTGGCTCAAGAGCACAACTATCGCTTTGAACCAACTTTTCCGAGACAACAGGAGAAGGCCTATTCAACGCCGATACATTGCCGACCGACACCGCCCCGCTTTTCACAGTGGGCTGAACAAATTCGACATCCTGTCCCATAGCGTGCCCCCCACGAACATCCATGAAGAACGCTTACAAATCAAAAAAACAATTGCCCGATTATTGTGTATATCGGTCAAAAAGTTGTTGAAACTACATCATTTTTCTTGCTTTTTGCCGGCGATACCTTCTCCGCAAGAGTGTGAATTGCAGGATGTTGCGCCAATTGTTCCGACCTGAGTGCATCTTCGAGGAACTGGCTTACGGTCTCCTTTGTGTATGGATGGACCAGCATTCCTTCGAGCAGTTTCGGGACGACGGTCACGATATGAGCACCGGCTTCAAGCCATTCAACAATGTTCACAATCTCTCTCGTTGAGGCGGCGATAATTTTGGCCTTGAGATTGAGTTGGTCGAGGAGTTTTCTGGTTTTTTTGAGCTCCTCGATGCAGTTGTAACCCATGTTATTTACCCTGCCGCAGAATAAAGACACGTAAGCAGCTCCGGCCATAGCGGCAAGCAGGCACTGCTGGGCGCTCATAATCGCGGTAACGTTGACGCGGACATTATGCTTGTGCGCGAGGAGGTGAATGACCTCGAGATTATGCAACTCGCCCTGCGGGCCGTGAATGGTTATTTTAACGACTATATTGTCGGCCCATGCGGCGAGCTGTTGCGCCTGTTCGAGCATTTTGTCCCTGTCGTTGGTTGTAACCTCTACGGAAAGCGGATAGGGGTAAATGGTCTCTGCGATTTCGAGTGTGCGTTTTTTTATCTCGGCTACGCCGCCGGTGAGGCCGTCCTTGAGCAAAATTGTTGGGTTGGTTGTAACACCGCGTAGGACGCCCATTTTCATAAACTTGCGGATTTCAACCATATCCGATGAGTCAACAAATATTGCCATAACAGATCTCCTTTTTTATCTGACGGACTCCCATTTCATTTGCGCTACTTTGATTCGAGGATTTGAAACGATTAGATGCCACACGACCGCCTGAAACGACTCGGTATGAGCCGTTATGGTATCCTGCGAGACGGTCGGAACAATCACGCAGGCGTCAGCGACTTTTGCAGTAAAGCCGCCGTCCCTGCCGACGACGCCGAGGATTGTAGCGCCGACTTCCGATGCGTATTCGAGCGCCTCGACCAAATTTACGCTGATGTTTTTTTCCTTGCTTCCGCCGCCGACGGAAAAGATAAATACGCCATCATTTGCGCTTAGCCGGCTTACCCGCAGCCAGTCGGCAAAAATGGAATTCCAGCCGGCGTCGTTTGCCCTGGCGGTAAGCTCCGAAACGTTATCGGTCGGTGCGTATGATTCGATACCGGCGATTTTTCTGAAGTCATTGACGGCGTGCGAGGCGTTTCCTGCGCCGCCGCCGACGCCGAGGAAAAACAACCTTCCCGCCCTTTCCCTGATACTGACAAGGCAGTCAAGCATTTGCTCGACGCCCGCGGCGTCTATGCCGCGGGCAATCTGAACAATTTCCACAAGAAACTTTTTAACGTAGTCATCCATAACAACCCCCATTTTTAACGCGTGATAAACTTTAGAGCCGACCGCAGAGTCAGCGCCCTATAATCGCAGTCAACGTCTTTATTGTAGGGACAATCGAGCAGTATCGTTACACAGCCGGCGGACTTGCCCGCCTGTGCGTCTTTCCACTGGTCGCCTATGATAAACGAACTCGCCAGGTCGATATCCCATTTTTCGGCGGCGGCGGTCAGCATACCGGCTTTGGGCTTGCGGCAATTGCAATTGTCCGCGTCGTCGTGAGGGCACAAAAACACGTCATCGACCGGTAGATTTCGCCTGAGGGACTCGTGCATCGACTGAATCGTTTTGGTATCAACAAGGCCCCGGGCAATATCGGGCTGATTGGTGATTACGATATTGAGAAAGCCCGCCTTTTTCGACCCTGCAAGGAACGCTTCAACGCCGTCGCATAAAATGAATTCATCGAGCGTCGCAGGCGAAAATGGCAAGCCATCCCTGACAATGACCCGATTGATTACGCCATCCCTGTCCAAGAAGACCGCCCGGCTCATATTTCGACCACTCGTTTAAGCCGCACTGATTCTTGCACGGCCTCAATCATCCTGTTTGCCTGCCAGCCGTCGTTGCCGCTGCCGAGGGGCTCTCTTTTTTCACGTATGGCGAGCGTGAATTCTTCCCATTCAAGCCGCCAGGAAAAGTCCGGGCCGGGGAACTGTTCGATTTGCTCTTCGGGGGGGCCGCCTTTTGGATTTCGTCTTCCGAATTTCAGCGTTTCAATACCGTAACTGCCGCCAAGCCCCTCGATAAGCAGATAGCCCAGGTCGCCGAAAACTTCAAGTGAGAACAGGTTTTTCCATTGCGTCCAGCTTGTGTGCATCGTAGCGACGACGCCGGCCTTGCTTTTGAACATCACAAAGGCGTTGTCCTCGACCCGCATATCCCAAAAGCTGGTCTGGGTGTAGCCGAATGCCTCGTGAAAATCGCCCGCGAACCACCGGAACAGGTCAACGACGTGAACGCCCTGGTCGAGCAGTTCGCCGCCGCCACACAGGTCTTTGTCGGCCCGCCATTCTTTTTCGTAGCCTGGTCTGCCGCCATGGCCGTATCGGCACCTGAGGAACATGATTCTTCCTATTTCACCCTTATCGGCGAGTTGTTTTGCCTTCGATATGGCGGGGTGATGGCGATGATTAAAGCCGGTTTTGAGAACGATGCCGTTTTGCGCGTTTTCGAGAATCGAACGCGACTCACCTACGTTCCTGCCCAGGGGCTTTTCGCAAAGAACGTGCTTTTTATTTTTCAGCGCGGCGATACTAATCGGCGCCAGGACATTATTGCAGGTTGAAGCCACAACCAAATCAACATCGGGACTTTCAACCGCCTTTCTCCAGTTGGTCGCGGCTTCGGCCCCGAACCGACCGGCAAGCTCTTCGGCGGCGGTTTGATTGATATCAACGACCATTTTAAGCCGACAATCGCCAAAAGCACCAAGGGCGACTGCCCTTTTTGTGCCGATAAGGCCGGCGCCGATTATGGCAACGTTATGACTCATTTGACGGCGGGATTACTGACTTTGAAAAACGTCTTATCGTCTATTCGCCGCAAGGCGGTAAAATCCGGGTCGGCTTTGAGCTTATCGATAAATTCCTGCTTTTGCCACAGGTCCCAGGGTGCGCTTATAAATTTTCCGGTTATCCCATCGGCAGCCGGAGACAAAAGAAAAGCGGTTAATTCGGCGGCAACCGTCGGCGGAACTCCCCCTTTGGCGATTTGCTCATTGGTCTTCTGCAGAAAATCCCGCCCTGCTTTGTCGCCTGCCTCGAGCGTCTGTTGGTGAAGACGGGTAACAACAAAGCCGGGGGCAACCGCATTAACGTCGATATTGTCCTGCCTGAGCTCCAAAGCCGTGTTTTCGGTCAGCCGGACTATCGCGGCCTTGCCTGCCGCATACGCGGAAAAGCGGGGGAAAGGCCCTGCAGCCCCCCCGCCGGAATAATTTACGATTTTCCCTCGCTTTGCCCTTTTCAAAAGAGGAACAAAATAATGGCACATATAAAACGTGCCAAGCAGATTTATCCTTATAGCGTCCGCAAATTCCGCCGGATTGACCTCGTCCACCGCGCCTATGGGGCCATAGACGCCGGCACAATTGACCAGCCCGTCTATGAGACCGCGTTCTTTAGCGATAATCCGAGCGGTTTTTGAAACTTCGGCAAGTGACCCGACATCGAGTGCGAAACAGCCGTGCATTCGGCCGTTATCGAGAGTACTGAGGGCTTTTTCGAGGTCGCCGCGATGACGAGAGATGAGAATTAACAAAGCCCCTTCCTTTGCGCACTGTTGAGCCACGGCCAGCCCGATTCCCATACTGCCGCCGGTTACTACGATTGTTTTATTTTCAAGCAATCCCATAAGAATCCCCCGTATTCGTGAAACCAGTTCCGTAATAATCGAAGCCAGCGTCTTTGAGCCGTAAATCATAAAGGAAATTTTTCGGGTCAAAAACCCTTCTTTGATTCATTTTCTCAGCCGCCTTTTCCCAGGGATATTTTTTGAATTCTTTCCATTCCGTTAAAATAACCGCCAGGACGCTGTCGAGCAGAGCGTCGTCAATTGAAGAACATATCTCAAAAGGAAGCTCTCCCTTAATCTCGTCGAAATCGGCCTGCGGGTCATAGACCTTCAATTTCGCGCCTTTTTGCGCAAGAAGCCCGGCGATTTCGACAGGCAAGCTCCTCCTGAGGGTGCTGGTGCCTGGTTTGTAAGTAAGACCAAGAAGAGAAATTGTTTTATTATTCAGCGACGAACCGATGATACCTGCAATTTTATCAACGATTATATTTTTCCGCTCGCCGTTGAAGCGGTGTATCGATTCATAAAGAAAGGACTTTCGACCGGCGGATTTATTCAGTTTTGCCAAAACCTGCAAATCACGTCCGAGGGTACCGCCTGAAAAACCGATTCCGGCGGACAAATACGCTCTTTTGCCGATACGTTCATCCGATTTGACCCCTTTGACAACGTCGAGTATGTTCGCACCGCTGGCTTCGCACAGGTCGGCCAAGTGATTGGCAAAAACAATCGAATCGGCAAGAAAGGCGTTTATGGCGTGCTTTACCATTTCCGCGCTTGCTAGACCCATCGTAATAATTTCAGTGTCCAGCAGACCGAATAATTGTGCGGCTTTCGACGCGGCTTTTTGCGAATCGGCCCCCACGATGACCCGGCCGGGTTTCAGATAGCACTCTATCGCCTCGCCAAGCCGCAGATTTTCCGGCGAATACACAAGCTCGACCGAGGGATTGCGTTTTTGAAGCGAAGCCCTGAAAACACTACAGGTTCCAACGGGCGTTTGGGAGCTTACAATAACAACACCATCATTTTTCATAACGTCGGCCAAATCATCGATAGCCCGTTTCAAGGGGCTTAAATCGGAGGAATCGTCGTCGAGGACGGGGGTATCGTATGCCAAAAATACAAAATCGCAGTCCTTCAACATCTCAAGCCGGTCTGTAAACCGCAGCCGGGCCGCGGTGATTGAGGCAGCAACTGTCTCCTGAAGATTCGGCTCGAAAATGGGCTGCTTGTGCAAATTAAGGTTATCTATCAAAGCCCGCGAATAGTCAAAACCGACAACGGGAATGCCTAGTTTGGACCAGGCGGCGCTTATTACGCAACCTAAATGCCACAAGCCGACTACGCCTATTTTTATTTGATTCGTTATCAAGACGCTCCTCGATATACCTAACGCCGTCCATAAAATTCACCAGGACCTTAGTGCCCTCGAAATCGAACCTGTACCGCATTTCGCGCAGGCCCTGCATTTTCATAACTTCTCTGAACCTGCTGTGGTTATTTTCGACGTAGAAGACGAAAAAGCCGCCGCCGCCCGCGCCCGAAATTTTGCCGCCCAGCGCCCCGTTTTGTCTGGCGATTGAATAAATTTCGTCGAACCTCGGGCTCGACATTTTATTCGAGATTTTCTTTTTGTATTCCCAGTGCTTGTCGAAAAGCAATCCCACGTCGGTGATGTTGCCCGACTCGACGGCGGCAAGGATTTTTAGGCCGATGTCCTTTATGTAATGCATATTTTCGACGACGTTTTTTTTATTGGAGTCGGCGCCTTTGCTCTGCTCGGCAAGGATTTTATTGGCGTCGCGCTGCGTGCTGGTATAGAACATCAGGAGGTTTTTGTTCAAATCATCGATTGTTTCTTCGGAGACGTTTGCCGGCCTGATACCGACCCGGCCGTCTTTGTCGATATCGAGGACCGTAAGGCCGCCGAAGGCGGCCATATACTGGTCCTGTATTCCGATCGGTTTTTTCAAAACGTCGATTTCAAGCCGGCAGGCCTCTTCTGCCAAGCGCTCCAGAGGGATATGCTCCCTTTTCATCGTGTGTATGGCGTTGAGCAGCCCGACAGCGTAGCAGCTCGACGAGCCAAGCCCCGTTCCCGCGGGGACGTCGGCCATTGAGACGATTTCGAGCGAGTTCTCGACGCCGGTCATTTCCATAGCAGCCCTTGCGATTTCGTGCTGAATATCGTCGCGGCTTTCGACGGTCTCCGATTTTGTATATTTAATCCTGATAAGGTCATCAACAACGGGCCTGTTGAGATTGATGAACATATATTTGTTAATACCGGCGGCAAAAATAAAGCCGCCAAATCTTGAATAATAGGCGGGAAGGTCGGTGCCTCCCCCGCCTAATGTGAACCTGAAAGGAGTGCGGATTATAATCATTTTAAGACCCCCGAGTCGACGACTCTTTCGTAAAGCTGCGGGGTGTCAATTGCAACGAGATTGGCGTTTAGAACGATTCCATAAAGCGACTCACCTGAGTCGAGGACTCTGCCGAAAACGTCTTTGCCGAAATCGCAGCAGCCGGCGGGTATGTATTGGAGGATATTCGCTTCGAGGATGTAAATTCCCGTGTTAACAAGGTCGCCGGCAATTTGGCCGGCCGATGGTTTCTCAACAAAGGCGATAATTCGGTGGTCTTCGTCGAGCACGGCGACTCCGCTTTTTGAGACCTCCTCGGGCCTGTGATACAGGCATATAGTCGCGATGCCCTTTTTTCTTTTATGAAACTGTATTATGCGATTGAGGTTGAAATCCGAGACGAGATTATCGCCGTAAACAACGATAAACGGTTCGAAAGGATTATCATTCCAGCAATCGTGCGCGATTTTTTTTACTGCGCCGGCGGTGCCAAGCAGCGCCGGTTCATACGAATAAGTTATTTTAACGCCCCGGTCGATGCCGTTGCTGAAATAACGCTTTATGACCTCGGGCAAATGATGCAGATTGATATAAACATCGGTTACGCCGTAACTTCTGAGCCATTCGATATTATGCTCAAGGATGGGTTTTCCGGCAATTTGCACCATCGGCTTCGGCAAACAATCGAGGACGCCCTTGAGGCGTTCTGCTTTTCCGGCAGCAAGAAGTATGGCTTTCATCGCTATTTTATATTCCCCTTTTGAAATTCACGCCTGATGAAATCAATCATATCTTTAAGCCCGTCTTTTATGGCCGTTTTAGGCGACCATCCCAGCCGTCGGGCGTTTGTAACGTCGGCCAGCGTCTGTACCGCCTCGCCCGGCAAATCAGGCCTATGAAGGGGACTTACCCGAACATTCAGCAATTCGGCTATCATTTGATAAATCTCATTGACGGAATAATTTTCACCTGAGCCGATATTGAACGCCCGGCCGTCGGTAACGCCTTTGTTCATACAGAGCAAATGAAAATCATTAACGTCGTCAACGTAAACAAAATCCCGTCTCTTGTCGCCCGTGCCGTATATGACCGGGTTCTCGCCTTTCAGCAACTTTATAATAAACGCGCTCATTACGGGCGGGATGTTCCTTCTGTAATCCTGGCGGGGGCCATACACGCAAAAGTAACGTAGCGCCGTAAAACGCAAATCCGAAAAGCGCCCGAACGAGTCCGCAAAATACATCGAGGCGACTTTGCTTGCGGCGTAAAAGCTCTCCGGTTTGACCTGCGCCTCGGGCGTCGGGAAAACAGTGCTGGCCTCGTATAAAGCTGATGATTCGGCGTAAATGACCTTTTTAACTCCCGCCCGTCTTGCGGCCTCGAAAACATTTACCGTCCCGGTAACGTTGACGTCGGCCGTCTCGACGGGGTCGGCCTGGCAGTCGCTGATACAGTTTTTCGCGGCAAGGTGAAAAACATAATCGACGTTTTCAAAAAGCGGATATATCGCCTTGGAGCGAATATCAACCTTGTGAAACTCAACGGCGTCAGGCACCTGCTCTCTTACGCCGTATGCCAGATTATCTATGCCTGTTACCTTATAACCATCCAGCGAACACAGCCGGTCTGCGAGGTTACTGCCGATGAAACCCGCTACACCAGTGATTAAAACGTTTGCCTTTTGCAAAAATCACTCCCGTTAAAGAGGTCTTGAATTAATAAAGCCGCTTTCGCACCGCCAGATAGTTTATTGTGATGAAGACCTCGTATTGTTCCGAGTAGGCCGATATTTTTCTTAATCCGTTCCTGCAGATTCTGTAAATATCGTAGTAAGGACCAAGCAAGTAGAAGAAATCCTGAAAAAACGTTTTGGAATCGATATTCGCGCCGCCAAACTCAAATTGTATAAAATCGATGCCGCCCTTGTTTATCAATCCGGAAGCCCCCTTCAGCGCCGCCAGCTCGTGCCCTTCGATATCGAGCTTCATAAAATGAATTTTTTCAACATTATTGTCCCGGCAAAATTCATCAACGGTCGTCAACGCAACCTTCGAGGTCTTATCGAGCCGCCTGTTAAAATGGTCCATTTTTCTTTGATAAAGCGACGCAAGCCCCGACCCGCCGACGTCATAAAAAACGTCGGCCGTTTCCTTTTTGTCTGAGAAACCAAGATTAAACAAACGAACCCTGCTGCCTATCAGGCCGGAAAAGTCCTTTTGCATCTTACGGTGCAGGATTTCATACGTATTTTGCAACGGCTCAAAAAGATACAGGTTCAAATTGCCGCCGAAAAATCCCAGGCAGGCCCTCGACCAGTCACCGACGTTGGCGCCAACGTCAAAACAAACCAAAGGCACCGGCCCATAAATGGCTTTCAGCTTCCTGGCCGCAAAACCGATTGTTTTCAGCTCCCCGCTTATCTCGACTTCACTGAAACCGTAATTCATCCCCGCCAAAGACAGAAAATGAAGTTTTTCGTAAACCGGCTGAAGACACTTGCGCCCGAGAACCGGGGATAAAATAAATTTGCTGAAACTATGAGCCAATCTTAAGCTCCCTCTATGAAATTGCCGCAATAAAACACCCGGCTCAATAACCCCAGTATCGGCCGGGTTCGGGCCTTTGCATCAATCGGACGAAGAAACCCGTCGCCCAGGAAAAATGAAGAACGGGGAAAACCACTAAAAGCCGGCCAAATAACGAAACTCGCCTTTCCTTTCCAGCAAGTTTCGCGCTGACCAGCAAACCCGCAAGCACATAGACACCTAAAACAAAGGCAAAGGCAATTGCCGCCCAAAGCGAAAATAACGAGCCGAAACCCAGAACAACAATCAAGGCCAAAAACGCCGGCGGGACAAGCTGGCGCCAGGCGGTGAACTTTTTTATTTTAAGAAAATTGCCCGCCTTTGCACCACCGTAGCGAAAATACAGCCGCGCCAGCTCTTTGAAATTATCCCGCGGATAGTAATAGGCGACAATATCCTTGTTAAAATAGACCCTGCCCCCGGATTCGCGAATCCGGTAATTCATATCAGAGTCCTCGCTGATAACGGGCGAATCCTCATCGAACAGACCTACCCTGCTGAAAACGTTTTTATTGAAGCACCCCAGATATACCGTATCGACGTAACCGCTTTGCCTGCCGAGTCGAAACTGTGCGTTGCCGATACCAAAAGGATGCGACAGAGCCAGACCAATGGCCCGCTGAGTCAATTCCTTGTCGGGGTCACCGTTGCGCCAGACCCTAGGCGCCTGCATTCCCCCGACGTTGTCGGCCCCCGTTTTAAGAAGCGTCTCGACGCATTTTTCAATATAATCGGGATTTATTTCAGTCCTGGCGTCTATACGAATGATAACGTCGCTTTTGGCATTTCTGATGCCGATGTTCATTGCGGAGGCCCTCTGGCTTTTCGGATTATCGAGAAGCCGGAGAATCGGCCCGCTGCCGTTGCGGGCCGCGACGGATGAAACAATGCTTTTTGTTTCATCCCGGCTGCGACCGTCAACGACAAGAATCTCGGTCCTGTCCTTCGGATACGTCTGGCAAAACAACCGCTCGATACACCCAGCCGCGTAGCCCGCCTCATCTTTCATCGGAACAATTACGGAGATTTCCGGAAACGTCTGCATACTCGAATCTTTACCGACCTGTCCACCTAACGCCATAGGGACTTCTCGGCGAATTCTCTCGCGTCGGCGGACTGCCTGATTTCCCTTCGGTTTGCGTAAACAAAAAACGGATATAGAAAATCGTTGACGGTGTGATAAACGTAACCCTGCCAGCCGTCGAGAAAGCCGCCCCGCAAAAAATAATTCACGAAAAATCTTATAAAAGGCCTGATGAAAAAAGGCGTTTTATAAAAGAGCCGGTGATTCAGCCAAGTGCGAACAGGGCCTTCAATGGATTCTCCTTTTTCGGGATCCGGCCGGGGGTCGTCGGTGGTATTATTCAGCATAGCGAGGGTGTATTTCAGCGAGCCGCGTGCCTGTCGCTCGACCCATTCAGTGAAGGTTTTTTCGGTCAGATGAATAAAATCGGCTTCAAGTTTCTCAACGCGCCCATTTACTATGGTATGCTCATTGAGGTAAGGTGTTTTTATGATTCTGCATCGGCCTTTTCTGACAAGCCGGATGAGCCAGATGTAGTCGCCGCCGTGCCGCATCCATCTTCCCATAAAGATGTGTTTTCTGCGTATTGCAAAGGCGCCGACCTCATCGGGGATATTGTGCAGCCGGTAATTCAGCTCATCTTTAAGCTCATCGGTAAGACGTTCATCGGCGTCAAGGTTAAAAATCCACCGGTTTCTGACTGCCGGTAGGTTCATCGCCCACGTCCTCTGGGCTGCGATACTCTCGTATTTATGCCGATAAATCTCGGCACCGAGGGTGTCTGCGATTTCAACAGTGGCGTCTTTGCTGAAAGAATCAACGACGATAACCTGCTCGGCCCAGCCGGCGACGCTTTTTATCGCCGCGGACAAATTGACCTGCTCGTTATAGGCAGGAATTATAACCGTTACCGGCGCGCTCATAATTTCCCCGTTTGAACCAGCCGCTTTTCAGTCGGCCGTTCAATTGCCTCTCCCGGCCGCCAGGTCGGGGGCTTTTCCAGCATTCGCAGCCACATCTCAAACTGAAGCAGCGTCCACAGGCGATAACCGTGGTCGTGGCTGCCCTGCTGATGCTCCCGGAAAATCCGGCCGATATAATCCGGGTTGAGGAACTGTTTTGCCCTGCAGGCGTCGCTGAGAAGCAACTGCGAGAAACAATCGCCCAAGCCGTCTTTGAACCACAATCCCAGCGGCATACCAAAGCCGTGCTTTTTTCTTTTGATTATCCCCGCCGGCAGCATATCTTTGAAGGCAAGACGAAGTATGCGCTTTGTGCAGCCACCCTTTATTTTAAGACGCGGACCAATCCGAGCGACGTATTCGATAAGTCCGGTGTCGAGAAACGGCGACCTTGTTTCCAGCCCGTGCGCCATACTCATCCGGTCCATTTTTGTGTTCAGGTCCCCGGGCAGATAGGTTATGAAATTGAAGTGAAGCATACGGTTCAGAAGAGACGCATTCTCTGAAAGTTTTAAACGCCGCTCCATCAGGTCGTAAATATCGCCCCCCCTGCTAATCAATTCCCGCAGCATATCGCCGTTAAAGATTGAAATCCAGTCCAAGTATCGCGACATAACAGTGCCGTTGTTGCTGCCGCTGAAGAAACGTTCGAGCCGTCTTTTAGGACTGTAATATCCGTAATTTCTCGGCATCAGACCCGTGAAATAAGCCCCCGCCTTCATAACAAAGGCCGGAATATTGGCGCAAAATAAAGCGGCCCTGAACCTTTCGTAGCCGCCGAAAACCTCATCGCCGCCGTCACCGTTGAGGGCAACCGTTACAAACTGCCTTGCCATTTTGCTAACCAGATACGTCGGAATGGCTGCCGAATCGCCGTATGGCTGGTCGTAATGCCACAGAAGTTTTTCCATCAGCTCCACCGGCTCGATTTTGACGACAAATTCCGTGTGTCGCGTTCCAAAGTGCTTTGCGACCCGGGCGGCATAAGGCCTTTCATCAAACGACGTTTCGCCCTCGAACCCTATACTGAAAGTCCTGATGTCGGACCCGCTCAACTTTCTCATTACGCCGACGACTATCGAAGAATCCAGCCCGCCGCTGAGCAATACGCCCAAGGGAACGTCGCTGATTAGCCGCCTGTGGACGGCCGAAACGACAAGCTCCCTGATTTCACTTTTTACGGCGTCAATGGGACGCGATTCTTCACGGCCTTCTGGCGGGAAATCAAGCCGCCAATAAGTATCAGGACCGCGAATCGTATTATTTTCAAAAACAAGACAGGAAGCCGGCGCAAGCTGACTTATGCCTTCATACATCGTTCGAGGCGCACCGACGTAGCCGAAAGTAAAATACTCGGCAAAGGTATCAACCGAGACCCTGCGTTCAATCCAGGGACAGACCATAATCGCCTTTATTTCCGAGGCAAAGACAAAAACGTCGCCGTTGAACGAATAGTATAACGGTTTTTTGCCCGTTCTGTCGCGGGCGAGCACCAAGGCGTTGCGTCGGGTATCCCACAGAGCAAAAGCAAACATTCCATCGAGATGCCGAACGAAATCATCCCCGAACTGCTCGTATGCGTGGACAATGACCTCCGTATCCGACGCAGACCGGAAGCGGTGTCCGTCTGCAGCGAGCCGACGACGCAAATCAGAGAAGTTATATATCTCGCCGTTAAACACCACAAAGACGGTTTCATCCTCATTGGCCAACGGCTGGCTTGCCGCCTCGGTGAGGTCTATGACCTTCAGCCGGGTGTGTCCGAGCAGAACGGACGCGGGCCTGCCGTAACAGCCGCCGACGTAATAACCTGAATCATCGGGACCGCGATGGCCCAGAGCCGCCGTCATACGATGTAACGTCTCGCTGCCATCGGTTACGACGCCGTTAAAACGCACAAATCCGCATATTCCGCACATAGTCATCCAAAGTTAGCCTAATCCTTGACGTTTTTGATCACGAATAGGAAGGGCTATCGCTCGTTATGAGCAGGAATGTTAACTGTTGGGGAGTTAAGAGCACATTTCCGTCCTTTAGAGCAGTTCGGCGCACTGACGACGGCGTTTTGACTGCGGACATGCCCTTGACCGATTACGATAGTTCGTCGATTCCAGACCACAGTATCTACGAGGCCAGCATCAGCAAACCAGCGACGAATTTGCGTCGCAGTTTGCGGTTGGTCATATCTGGCAGCGAGCATATCAAATGTATCGAGGACAGCCCAATCTCTGATTACTTCTTCACTGAGCGGAGCATATCCTCTAATATTGGCAACGGGCAGGATTCTACGTAGATAAAGACCAATCCGTGGAATGCGCCCAATAAAGTCGGAAAACGGCAACAGTAAAGGAACCATCTTGTTTGATACAATGTCGAACAGCTTGGGATAAGAAACAAGCCTGCTCACAAATCTGAAATAGTACTTTGGTAATAACCAGTTCCAGAACACTTTTCGATACACATCGACCGCAACAAAGCCGTCGGGCCGCAAGTACGGCACGAGACTCGCGAACGCCCCTTCAGGGTCTGGTGTATGCTGCAAAACACCGAAACAGAATGCGCGGTCGAACAGCTTTTTTTTGAAGGGTAAGTTATATATGTCCGCCTGAATTATGTGAAGGTTTTGCACCAAGCCGTGATTCTGCAAACAGGCGTCGACGCTGTTGCTCAGATCGAAAGCAACAACCTCCGCGCCTGCATCGAGACAAGCTTGTGTGAATCGCCCCGCACCACACCCTGCCTCAAGGACCATAGATCCTCGCAGGTCTGTCGGGCTCCATCCTGATTCTCTGTAGAATCGGTCGCTCGACAAAGTCGTGCCATTATATTTGTCGATTTGTGTGCGACTAAATCGGTTCCATTGAAGACCAAATGCGGCAGCGTAATTATCTGCTTCAGCGAACCTAGGAATAAAATTCGTTATAGGAAATTCCAAGTTGCATTTGGCGCAAGCCAGAAACCCTTGTTTAACCTCGCCGTGCTCATAAGCCGCTTCTCGTAATTCAAACGCACTACCGCACTTTTGACAAGCTATGTAGTTGAGTAACGTCAGTTTCATAGTTTAGCCTCCATATGTATCCAAGGACCATCATTACCCACTTACCGACCATTCATACCCATACCCAAGTGACACGATATTGGCCAGCCTTACGATTTCGACTCAAATCGGCTCTGAAATGAACACCGGATAGTTTACTTTTAAGTCTCCGCTGGCAAAAAGAAACATGCTATCAGGATGCTGTTTCATATCCTCCGTACATTCCGCACAAAGCGCTTTTTCACATTAAATCTCGAAACGACTCATTCCAAAACCGATGAAACCGTACAACCGCCTCTCGGTAACCGCCTTGCAGAGAAGAGCAACGTCGCAGACACTGCACAAAGGCACGGCCTTCCTGCCATATTTGCTGAGCCGGTTTCTAACGTCATTGAACTCCTGCGAGTTCCAGATACCCCGGATTGACTGATTATTCACGTTACCCAAAGTAACCATGCCCAGCGCGTCCTGGCAGCACAAGCTGACCTGTCCGGACGGACGAATAACAACCTGAATAAAAGGCAGTGTGCAGGAAGAACTGGAATAACGCGTGTAAGACCTGTCAAAATTCTCATCTTTATTAGGCGCGCAACCGGCGCGATTGGATAAAATCTCGTTTTTCTTTCTCATCACTATTTTTGTTTTTTTGACGTACCCGGCGATTCGCGAATCGCGGGCGGAGTTCATAAAACCCGCCATCGCCTTAACGGGGCCGATCAGCTCCAGCCCGTCGTCGTAATTGTTGATTGTCATCTGGTCCAGGCCGGCGTCAAAAAGACGGGTATATATCTCGGACGTCAACAGGATGCCGTTTGTAGAAATATAAATATACGCGTGCGGCACCTCATTCCTGAACAGCCAGCAGATATCGACAATTCTCTTATCCATCAGCGGCTCGTTATTACTGAAAAGGGCTAATAGGCCCTTATATTGCCTTTCGTGAAGCTCACGGGCAATTTTTTCAAGCAGCTCATCGGACATTCTGGCCGGCCGGCGAGGGTCTTTATGCCTGTTTACAGGACAAAAGGCGCATTCGTTGTTGCATCGGTTGATTGTCTCGATTTCTATCGCCGAGGGCATAGAAGTCCGCAAAAGCCGGTACGCGCGCCAGACAACTTCGAGAGACATCCGTCGAAGACCCACCGAGCCGCGCAGCGCATTAAGAGAGCCGCGATTACCCTTCGAACAATCGTACTCGTTGACTATCCTTATCAACACCGAATCTTGTCCAGGATTCGAACTGCCGGATACATTAGTTTTGCAAACGCCATTGAGACATCCACGTACTTATGCTGCGGGGAATGATGAAAGCACCGACTAACCCCATACCCGTAAAAAACCGTGGACGGTTTCCGCAGCGCCGCCGCCAGTGTCGCTCCGCCGGAAGTCAAACAATAAAACCTCCGGCAGGACGCAATAACATCACAATAGTGGAAAACGCCTTTGGAATCAAGAATGGGAACGTCCCTGCGTGCTCCATACGACTTGACACGCGTCGGCATTTGCAGGTCCACGGGCCCCGATTCATCCAGATAGCGAATAAGTTTCCTGCTCGATATAGCGCCGGTGTGCGAGGCATAGTTCGGGTCGAATACGCATTTGTCCTGGAGCTGGGTAATAATCCTCGGGCTGTAAAATATCTCCGGCTCATGAAAACGCGAGCCATCGTCCAGGCCAAACGCAAGCATCAGCATATCCAGAAAGTTAGCCCCGGGCATAATAGTCGTTATCGCCGGACACTCGCCGTCCCGGTCACAAAAACCGTCAACAAGCGGATTAAGCTCCCAGACCAGCTTTTTGTAGTCGGGATGGCGATATTCAGAAAAATTGGAAATATAGACCTTCTCATAGCCCCCGACCGTTTTGGCGATTCGCGGCAAATGACTCCAAAGCAGGTGGTCGCCAAGCCCGCCGTACCTGACTCTTATCACAAATTCCTTCATCGGTCCCCCTGTCGCAGAAATCAAAAATCAAGGCAACCTCTAATAATTGTCATGGCAGACGATTGCATTTCCCTGCCCTTTTAATTTATTTTCAATGTCAGGGGGCGCCACAAATCCCCGTATTTGCATATTTAACTGAACTGGACGCGCTTTTCTCTGACCTTATCGGCGAATCGCCTGTCTATTAAGTCGATACATCTGGTTCTTTTGAGATTTAAAAGAGCCAGGCCTTTCACTACCCTGTCTTTTTGCTCAACGGGCACTTTTTCAAATTCAAATACCTTCTCCTGCTGGTGCCACAATTCACAGTTTACCTCGGCAAGTTTCGAAAAAATGGCGCCGATTGACCCTTCGATTTCATCAATCTCAATGTCTTTGCCGCTGTAAATTTTATTTGAGGCGAAAGTCAGTTTGTCCTGTGAGATATTGCCCTTAAGAGCATCTTCCACGTATTCATTCAGCTCTTCCTGAATCGCCGCTGACTGTTTTAACAAACTCGAAAGTTTGGCCCCGTCGTCGCTATGCCATATCTTGAGGTTTACAATGGTAAGTTTATCGCACAGAGAACCTAACGTTTCCGCCATTTTATTTATCCTTTACAGCTTATTTCTTCTAACGCTGCCTGACGGTCTTGACAGGACTGGTGGTCAGTTTATATACGACAAATAAGACAACTCCGTATAACAGCGACGTAGCCAGAGTGCCCAAAAACGCCTCGTGAGAATAAATCGAACCAAACCAAAGAGTCAGCGCGTATGCCGAGGCCACCCACAGATTTGACGCGGCCTTTACCCGGAATTGTTCAAGAAACTTGAAAAGGCCGCCGAGGGCAAAAAACACGATTCCCACGCCCGCGATGCCGCCCTCCCAATATGCCTCCCCGACACTGGAAACGGTCGGAGAGCCGGTATCCGTGATTTTGCCGGGCCAAAAATAATTATTGATCAACTTCGCGCCGATAGTAGGCCTTCCGGGCCAGACCGCTCTCGGAATCAAACCCGCCAGCGACGAAATTGAGTAATAACCATACTGGTATTGACCCGCGTCGGACATTTTTGACGTAATGGCCATAACCGCAAGGATGGAATTTCCGTGCAACAGCACGTCGCATACCATTGATACCCGAAAAGCCGAGGCGTAGGAAACGGCGTATTTAATCTGCTCGCCGAGCGAAGTAAATTTTATTTGGCCGTATTTACCCCGGAACGCAAAAGGCAAAGGGCCTATGAGAATAAACGCCAGGAATCCCATTAGCAGATACTTTACCCTGAGCTTAAACGGCCTGCGTAAATGCTGAATAACAAGAACTCCGCAAAGTAAAATTGCGATAGTATAGCGAAACGCCGACACGAAGGTCGCCAGAAGGCCGTATAAAAGCGTAACGGCAAGCCAAATTTTGCTGTTCTTTTTCAAGCCAAATGTTAAAAACGTGCTCACGGTCCCCAGAATAACCATCGGAATGTAATAAAGCCCTTTACCCAAAAACTCTTTCGATATCCGCAACATTCCCATATTATGAAGAGCACTAATTATGCCGCCCAAAGATTTGGAAAAGAGATAAAAGAACACCATAGATGTTATAATCAACACTAAAATCGCAACCTTGAGCTTCTTCTGGTTGATGGTCCTTGCTTTACGCCTCTGGAAAAATCTTATGAGAGAATCACCCGACGAGAAAACGTATCCGTTCATAGCGGCGACCAGGGCAAAATAGGAAACAATCAGTGAATAATTCATTACATCAAAATTCCATCTGGGTAATATCGTCATTATCGCCGTGCCGTTGATTACGGTAATAGCATGAACTGCGTAAAAGACAAAAAACGCCGCCATAAAAACGTTCAGCAAATTGAAGTATGTCCTGAAGATTATGTAGTTCAAAAAGAACAAAATCGCTATGCTTACCGCCATAGAGACAATAATGAAATACGAAGTAAATATCGTTCCGGGTTGCAACGCCCTGACAGCAACAGAAATAATAAATACTGAGTTAGCGAGAGAAAGCAAGCTGCCCGTCAGCATACTTTGGGGTGATAAGCACTTCGCATCGTATCGGCCAGAACCGCTTACACTAATTTTATTATCCATACTACGATTTAAAGTGATAACATTAGTCAAGAACCGCCTGTTCAGGCACAGAAGGTTCTCGAATTTCTGCCAAATAGTTCACTGTGATAAAAATCTCGTATTGTTCCTTGTAGGAAGTAATGTACCGCAAGCCATCCCTGCATACTCTGTATATTTTGTATTTGGGAGCCAGGCAATAGAAGAAATCCTGGAAGTAAGTTTTATAGTCGATGTTGCAACCGCCAAACTCGAATTGGATAAAGTCAATAGCAGAGGCCTCGATGAGTTTTTGGGCCCCTTTAAGTATATTAAGCTCGTGCCCCTCCGTGTCCAGTTTTAAAAAGTTAATTCTTTCGATACGCTGCTGCCGGCAGAAGTCATCCAAGGTAACAAGCGAGACCTGTTCTTGACAGTCCATACTCTTGGTGAAGTGAGCGAGGTTCCTCTTATATACAGAGGCAAGACCCGAAAGTTCTCTGTCATAGTATAACATCTTGGTCTGGGCAACATCAGATAATCCTATATTGAACGGAAAAACAACCTTACCCATTAGGTGTCCATTTGCAGCCGAGAGATTTTCGGCAAGCTGGTCGAACGTATGTTTGGATGGCTCAAATGCGTACAAACGAACACTTCTCTGAAATTGTTTGATGCACTGCAAACTCCAATTGCCCACGTTGGCTCCGACGTCAAAAATTACGGGGGACTTGGATTATTTTGTAGTCTTCTCCGAACATATCCTGCCACAAAAGATTCTCCGCTCTCATCAACTTCTCCGATACCAAAGTTCATCGCGGCCAGAGCAAATAAATGTGCTTTTTCGAAAATCGGTTGAATAACTCTCCTACTCAGTATCGGTTTGAGAATGGCTCTGAGAAAATTATTAGACATTTAGCTAATACTCCTGTCGCCAGGCTAAACACAGCATAAATAAATTACTTCACAAACTCTACATAGATATTATCAGCCGGGAATATTCTTGAAAAAGCAGTGGCCTCGTAGAAAGCCATCATTTTAATGCATAAGTTGACAACAGGCTCGACAAGATAATTGTAACAAAGAACACCCTTCCGAAATGCGATTTTAATACAAGAAATCTTCTCAAAATGGTAGTTAAAATAATATCCTTTTTCCGAGTTTTTCACAAAGAATTGAAAGGTCCTGAAGGTGAAGATCTTTTTATGAGTGGGATCTGCAAAACTTGCCCTTGATGTAAAATGCGGCACCCTGATTTTTAATCTGCCCCCTACTTTCAGTATTCTGTGCAGCTCACTGAGAACAGGAATGTACTCTACATGTTCCAGTACATCCTTACAAAGAATCTCATCAAACTGTTCATTCGCGAAAGGCAGGGGAGTTCTCTCGATATCGCAAACCACGTCGACTCCCGGCAGCGCTACTAGGTCAAGATTTATCCATCCTTCTTTAATATCTTTCCCGCAACCAACATTTAATTTTCTCGAAGACATCTGTTCTGACCCCTAATTATGTACCACATGCGATTAGAGAATTATCCGTTTTTCCAATAGTGTATTGCTGAGGCGAAGGCCCCGACGAAGCCGAAGCAATACACCCGAAACCGTAAATTAATGAATTATGATTCTCTAATACACCGTAGAGCATAAATAATTCTCCGAAATGACAGGTCATAGGCATACTTAGTAAGCGAGACAACCTGCGGCACTTTAAAGAAATAACACATCGCTGTAAAAGTTAGGCCTGCGCCGACAAAACCAACAATCAATCCGACAAATACACAACCAGAGAGCAATCGAATAACTATAAAATAACTTAGCGTGACGCTGACAATTGCATAAAGGGAAACTTTTAATAAATTTGTGAAAAAAAAAGACGATAGAATTTTGCTTTCCAGAAATAAAGTGCTCACGGCAAACAACGAAAACCAATATATCAGATATGCAAATCCTATGCCTATATACGAGAAGTAATGTGATAAAATACCAGCCAGCACAAAGTATATCACGATAAAAACAATACTTATGATGCCAAATTTCGCGAACTGCTTTTTCGCACAGTAAGCCCTGCTGATAAGAGTAGTCGGCCCCATTCCGACCAATCCAAACAAGTAAAGCGGAAGTAATAAACCCACAGATTTGACCGACTCTTCCGTAAACTCGCCTCTTTTGAACAAAACGCTGATGAAATCATACCTGAAGAAAGAACAAAAAATCGCTATCGGGATGAAAATGATCAACACCGCCTGTATGGAAGCACTTAATCTCGATATAAATTCATCTTTTTTGTTATTGCTTATATCCTCTGACAGATACGGCAGAATCACCATATAAACACCATTTATCACCAAACAACCCAGCGCGACCACTATTCTCGTGGAATAACCTATATACGATATACTTCCCGCAGCAAGACGGGACGCCCAAAAAACATCAATAGACGGCAGAATCGTAAATGGGACCAATGAAATCCCCACGGGAATTATTGCCTTGATAAAGTGGATTGTGTAGATGTTGCCAAATTCGATTCTAAAAGGAAAGGACACATACTTAAAAATAATCGGCAGCATTATCAAAAGTGATAAAATGCTGAAAACCATCTCTCCCAGTATCAATGCCATAATGCCGAGCTTATTTGCGAAAATCACAGTGCCCAGTATCCTGCCCGTCGTCGGGAGCAAAAACATCACGGCCGGTAAACAGAAGCTTTTGGTAAGCTGATAAACGGAGCTTATAAAGCTGGTCAAAATAGTAATCCCTACAATCATCCATACCAGTCCGCCCAGCGTGACGGTTTTCTCCAAATCCTGACGGGAAAGATTCGTCGTGGCTTTTAGAATAAATTCGCGTCCAAGAAACCCGAACAACGCCATACACGACGAGACCGCCAACGCAAAAAAAAACGCCATTGAGACGGCCTTTTTTAACGCCTCGGGCTCGTTTTTAATCGGAGTAACAACCGGTATCAGACAGGAGCTGAAAACCGCCCCCGCCATACCGCTGAAAATGGCAGGAAAAGCATACGCCACAAAGAATCTGTCCAATTCCCTTGACGTCCCGAAGTAATATGCGATAAGTACCTGGCTGAAAAATCCGATAATCAGGCCGACTGCCGTAATCAGGGATACAAATACCGATGATTTGATTATCTCTCTATTGCCCTTAATCATCGCTTAAGACCGCCGGCAATCGGCCTGCCGCCCGAAAAAAAATCCTTTATTTTCCTTCTGTGCTTTGGTGCGAAAAAGTTCAACAGCAGCGACCGTTTTGCTTTAAGATACAACATCGCCGTCTGGCCCGGCGTCATCTTTTGTCTCCTGCCCCTATCAATTTCAACGCCGAGCCATTCAAGTTTTTTAACGGCCGCCGACCGCCATTTGCCGCCGATTACCCCGTTAATCACCGGGAAATAATTTCTTAACACCGAATAAAAACCATCCCGGGCATCAGCCCTTTGGGTGCCATAAATCTCAAATTCCCAGATACTCTCGCCGCCGCGCAATATGTCCCGCAATATATCCGCACGCCAAAACGTTAAAACGCTGGAAACCCTGTAAGGCAATCCCTTCGAGATGACACCGACCAGAGAACTAAAGGATTTGTCGGGCCCCTGCGAGCCGATGAAATTGTCCACGTAGCGGTTCATTCTGACGCAGGCCGGCCTGTATTCCAAAATCCAGTCAAGGACCTCAAGAAATCCATTTGTGTCCGCGTAGTCATATAAAAACAAGTCGTCGAGAAATAAAAGCACATACTCCTGCTCAATCCGGCCAATCCCCTTCAGGAGGTTATCCGACCAGGAAACATCTTCGCCCACCAGGATATTTTTGACTACCTGGGTATCAACACCGAACTTATTGCTTAAGAAATAAATGTCGAGCGGACAATCCCTCCAAAAACGATGAAACAGTGTAAAAAACGGCCCCCATAAATCCGAGTATTTATCGCAGGAGGCAATCAGCACCGCTGCCTTATTCTTAAGCTGCATTATATCCGTAGTCATTTAAGCGGGGCCGACCGGCAGAAACGCTCGCTTATAAACGCCGCCGCCACCGAAAAGAAAAAGCCCGCCGCTCCGGCTGTTATTATCATCTGCTTTCTTCTGGGTTTGCATTTATTCTCAGGCACAACGGCCTTGTCAAGAACCTGAATCGTCGGCATAGTCTTGGCTTCTTCGATTTTGGCGATTTCGTATTCGCGAGTGAGAAGCTCAAAGAGCATCTCCTTGATTTTGGCGTCTCTGCTGAGAAGGTTGTCGATTCGGCTAAGCTCCTGTTCAATTTCTCTGAGTCTGTTTTCGAGAAATACCTTTTTGCTTACGGCCTGGCCGACAAAGAGCCGCTTGTTCTGCCTGTCCAATTCTTCGACGTAGGCGTTGGCCATAGACGCCGCCTGGCAAGGGTCTCTGTCTTCGACCGTGATGGTAACAATGCCCTCGTCGCCAACCTTAATGAACGTTCTGCTTTTCAGAATTCGCCTGATAGCAGAAAAACCGTGTTTGACCTTGTAAACCTTACCTAAATCAAAACTCTCAATAATAGCATCAACAACGCTTCGGCTTCGCAGGATTCCAACATACATATCAGATATGCCGCCGACATCCATCGCATTTCGCAAGATAGAGCTTTTCGCTGCACCCAGGCCGCCGGCCATACTCGACTCTTTTTGCAGGATGTCAATCGGCGGCACAACTGAAACGCTGGCGGCATACATTTTAGGCAAAAGCAGGCTTATGAACGCCGTAATAATAACTGTTACTGCACAAATCCAGAAAATCATCCGCCTGTGCTTCGTGATTACGCGAAGATAATCAGCGAGATTTATTTCATCCTCAGCATCCTGTTGGGTTGACGAACCATCGGCGTTTACGGGTGCACTGACAGCCGTCCTGCCAGCGATGCTTTGCGAACGTGTCATATCATCCATAACAAAGGTTTCCTAAATAAGCTACAATGCGATTATCACACCGGCAGTCAGTGCCGCCTGGAACAGGATTTGGGTAAGGTCCTTGGTGGTTTTAAGCCAGAGGAACTGGTCCATCTTCCGCGGCACAACGATTGTGTCGCCGGGATTAAGCCGGATACTCATAAAACCCCCGAAATTCCACTGGTGCGACTCCGAATCCCAGTAAACGCTGTCTGGATTTTTCTGTGCGATGCTGACAACCGAGCCATCGGCCTTTATGACGCTTATATGCTTTGAGTCCGCGTCGCGGGTAGGCCCGCCAACCCTTTGAAGATAGTATGCCACTGTCTTGTCTTTTTCATACAACAATGAGGTTGGATTATATACGTCGCCGACAATGTTAATGATTCCCGGCATTTCTGGAACAAGTAAGGAGTCGCCTTTTTCCAGCTCCAAATCGTATTTCGAACCTTTGAACTTTTCGGCTGCCGCCAGCTTGACAACCACTCTGCCGTCAATTTTAGCGTTACGCAGTTTTACCAGTAATTCCCTTTTGGCCCTCATTGTCGCCGCCTGTGCCTGGTTAGTTTCCTCGTCCAAAGACGCGTCTGTTTCCTTCTCCGCGGTGGTCAGGACTGATTCTTCAAGCTCGTTTATAAGCTCATCAAGCCGCTGTTTCTGTATTGCTTTTGCGCTTTCACGGGTGAAGACCGCTCCCCTGAGATATGCTTTATCAGTAAAACCGCCTGCCCGCTCGATAAGCGAGCTTAAGCTCTCGCCCTTGGTTACCGGATACACACCGGGGAATCGAACCTGCCCCGATATGGTTGCTGCACGGTCAAACTCAAGTTCAGGGATAGCCCTGACAACCAAATAGTCATAATCCTGCAGTTCAATGTCCTGTGACGTGTCTTTTGCAAGGGCTTTTTCGAGATTGATGTTAATCTTTTCCGTTTGCATACCACTCTGGCTTATATGTCTGCGAGTAATCTCTGCGGTTCTCAGATACGCGTTTTTCATAAGACCGCCCGCCGCATCAATCAGGTCGCTCACCTTCATGTCCATAGTAAGAGGATATTTACCAGGCTCAAAAACTAAGCCAGAGACGGAAACGCTTCTTTTGATCCTTTCATCTATAGGCCTGACTAATAAAGAGTCGCCATCCTGTAGTGCAATATCGTGTTCAGGAACTCCAGCGAGTGCCTTTTCAAGGTCGATGGCAATTTCTTCTGTTTGCACCCCACTTTCTTCGGTGTCTATCCCACTTTGGCTTATGTGTCTGCGACTGACCTCTGCCCTTCTCAGATACGCTTTCCTCATAAAACCGCCTGCTGCATCGATCAGGTCGCTTACCTTCATACCTGGAATAAGACGGTAGTCACCAGGCCGAAAAACCAGGCCAGAGACAGAAACGCTCCTTTTGACTCTCTCATCCCAGCGAAAGACTCTAATTGTATCAAATCTTGCCAACTCGATGTTTTCAGACTCGTCTCCATCGAGCAGTTTTCCAACGTTGAACGGAATAACTATAGGGTGGAAATCCGGCTCAACAAGTCTTTCTATTTCGCCATATTCCAGATCCGGCTGTGGCTGCAACGTGTCATAAGATTTGAGTATGTCTCGAAGCCACATCCCCGGCTTTAACTCGTATTTTCCGGGCCTGCCAACGTGGCCAACCAGCCGGACAACGTTTTGCTCAAACGGAGAAACGGCAAAAATCTTTATGAGGTCGCCATCCTGAATCGCCACAGCGGATTCCTGGTGTGCCATATTTGACTGCTCCGCGACGTTGAAATCGGCTACGATTCTTCTTTTGTGATTTTCGACCCGCTCTACCTGGACCTGCTGGAGCCAGCCGGCATAGTTGACTCCGCCGGCCAAATCGATTGCCTCGCTAAGTATCATCGGCTTTGCCATTTCGTATATGGCGGGCCTTTTAACGTTTCCAGCTACGCCGACGACGGGGCCGATAATGGGTATAAATATCGTATCGCCGTCTGCAAGACGGATATCATTGCTTTTGTCCCCGCCGAGCAGGAAATCATAAAGGTCTATATGAATGGCCTTCTGATTGCCCCGCATAAGTCGAATATCGCGCATCGAGCCGTTCTTTGACGGGCCCCCCGCAGCAAAAAGGGCGTTTATAACCGTCGATAGAGAACTGATAGTATAGCTGCCCGGCGTCTGGGCTTCGCCGACGACGAATACCTTTATAGTTCGCAGCCGGCCCATTGTAACCGCCATTTTGAAATCGGTTTCCTTGCGGGATATCTGGTCCTGTATGTAGTTTTCCATCTGGGCCAGTTTCATACCTGAGACGTTAATCACGCCGACTTCCGGCAGCACAATCTGTCCGTTGCGGTCGATTTCTACGATATATTGAGCATTGGCCCGACCCCATAAGGTCACAGTGAAGGCGTCGCCTGGACCGACAACATAATCGGCAGCGACTGGAACGTTTTGAACTGGCGCAAACGTTGATACTTGCCTTTGGAAAACATCGTAGCCGAACTGGGTCAGATTGCCCGACACCTCGCCGGCAAGCTCCCCTGCAAGCAGCTGTTCAATGGGCGACATCGCCGCTGTAACTGCCGCCACTGGTGCTGAGCCCTGTGCAGTAACCTCGGCGGCTTCGGTCTTTTCCCCTCCCTTTTTTTGAGTCAACGATTGTGCGTCTAAAGAAGATACGATATCATCAATTTTTTGTGGGGATAAGACGCCGGAGTCAACGCCGTCTTTTTCGAGAGAGGAGGCTTCTGCCGAAGGTTCCGCCTTAGCGGCTGAAAAGATACTCGCCAGAAGCAAAGCTACAAAAACAATGAAAATTTCAATTGAGAACCGATTTGACACGAGGAACAATGATAATTGACACATTCCTTTGACTTTCGGGTAATCCAGCTTTTTCGCGGCTCGATTGAGTTCATCGATGTCTGGTTTTCCGTCCCTCATTTGTCACACTCCTTTGTAACATAAACTTTTTTGAGCGTGCTTATATTGTCTGCAAAAACCCGCACAACACAAAATCCACGATGCCTGCCTTTACGCCCGAAAATACACGAAAGAATATTAAAACCTCGCCCGAGATTAGTCAATTACTTTTTGCCTGATTTTAACGAGCTTGCAGCCAAAACATACTCCGTCCCCGTCGGCTGCTTTATTGATATTGATAATTGATTATTTTTGATTTCTATCGCGGCTCGACCATACTGTGTCAAGGCCCTTGACGAATCAATTGTCAATAATCAACAAATACCGCCACACCCTAACCTCCGCGGTCAAATACCCGGCTGCCTGCTTCCGATAAATCTTAGCAGCTTATTCGTATAACAAGCCATCGCATACAACCCCCGCAAGCGAGCCATTCAACTCTATATTTCGACCAAATAATCTAAAGAGCTTTACTTTTTTTATAGGACGAGCCGATAAATCCATTGTTGCCAGTACAGGGATTCTCGTCGATTTTACGGGGGTTTGTGTTGACCATATATATGAGCCGACTATAATCTGGGGGCGCAGTAACTTTTACAAATTCGATAAAGGGTTCAAGCCCTTGAAAACACGGCCGGGATGGCAGTGATATTGAGCCGAAAAAAACGGAATGATATGCGTAAAAATCTTTTCGTATTACTGTTTTTCGTTTCGCAGGTTCAGCTTTTTCTCGTTTTAAGCGTTGTTAAAGGATTTGTTTCAACAAACGTGACGCCGGGGCACTGGAGTTATGACGCGATAGACAAGCTTATCGGCCAAGGCCTCATAGACGGCTCGATGATGACGACAAAGCCGGTAACGCGATTCGAAATGGCAAGACATATTGCCGAGGCCGATGAAAAATACCGTCTTCTCGGAAAAAACAACGAGATTATCGATGGCATCCTGACACGTCTCAAGAAAGAATTCGCTGCGGAGCTGGCCACGATAGGCGCTGTTGACGGTAATCCTGTTAAGGATTACGTAAAGCCGGTCGAAGACCCGTACATAAAATACCTTTATGGGGAATCCACACCCGACATCGAAAATATACGCGGCGTCCAACTTGACGAACATTCCAATCTGCGGGCCGGCTTCGAGTCGAGAGGACAATTATTTGACGTTACCGCGTTTTATCTGCATCCCGAATATCGCTGGTCTTCCGTGGAAACAAACAAGGATTTCAAGCTGATAGAGGCATACGGCAAATTGCAGCTCGGCAAGGTTGAAATCGAGGTCGGCAAGGATTCATTATGGTGGGGGCCGGGACAGCACGGGGCGCTGTTGATGAGCAATAACGCCGAGCCATTCAAAATGGTCAAAATTTCAAATCCAACGCCCGTTGAGCTTCCCTGGATATTCAAAGGTCTTGGGCCTTTCAAGGCAGTGTGGTTCCTGACACTGTTAGAGAAAGACAGACCAGTCCCTGAGCCGAAGCTTACCGGATTGCGTGTAAACTTCAAGCCGCATCCTGCCATCGAGCTTGGCCTGTCACGCGCCATCATATTCGGCGGCGATGGAAGACCGGACGTTGCTTTGGGCGACTATCTGAACATATTATTTTCAACGAAGGGCAACCGTGAGGGCAAGTTCGACACCGATGAGCTTGCCGGCTTCGATGCGTCCGTTCTGCTCCCGATTGACTGGCTGATGCCCGCCAAATCCGTAAAGTTATATGGCGATTTTATAGGAGAAGACGAGGCCGGAGGAATGCCCAGTAACTTCGGAAAATTAATCGGGGCAAAGTTCTATGATATTTTAAGGACGGGAAAAACTGACTTTGTTGTCGAATATGCCAATAACCATATTCCCGGAAAACCAGATGTCTTTTATGCTCACCACATTTATCAGGCGGGCTACACCTATATGGGCAGAATAATCGGCCACTATATGGGAACCGATTCCGAAAACCTGTTCTTCCGTCTGACGCATTATCTTTCCAGCGATGTAATCCTCGGCCTGCAATACGACAGACAAAAAAGCAACCTGTCGTCTTCACCTAAACCCACATTGGACCAAATCCAGTGCGACCTGACTCTTTTCGGCCCCGGCGACTGGGAGATACAGGCGGGCTACAGATACGAAAACGCCGACGGAAGCCCAACGGCCGGCCCGGGGCACATCAGATTCTATGACAACAAAATCCTGTTTATGCAGCTTATCCACAACTTCTAAGGAGCCGTCCTTATTTAGAACCGCCCATCTTATTGACCCATAAAAATACAAAAATGTATTATATTGTGCGTCGCGGACAATTTTGTTACCATATCTCACATCAGCCGTAAAAAATGGGCACAAAACCAATAAAAGAAGTTCAACTCCTAAACGACATAGCCAAAGGGCTTGCCGAATCCCTCGACCTTCAGCAGACGCTGCGCTCCATTCTCAAATCGCTCGATACTCACCTGAAATTGCAGCGAGGCACGATTACTCTCCTTAATCCCGATACCGAAACCATAAATATCGAGATTGCCCACGGTATAAGCGAAAAATCAAAAAAAATGGGCATATACAAAATGGGCGAAGGCGTAACCGGAACCGTCGTGCAGACAGGCAAAGAGATAATCGTGCCTGATATCTATAAGGACCCGCGCTTCGTTCATAAAACCGGCGCAAGGGCATCAGCCAGAGGCAAACCCATCACGTTCTTTTGCGTTCCCATAAAGCTCGAAGGCAGAACCATCGGCGCCCTGAGCGTTGACCGGCAAACCGACCAGAACAACGATTTCGAAGGTCACATCCGCCTTCTTAATATCATTTCAACTATGGTCGCCCAGGCCGTGAAATTAAACAAACTCGTCGAAAGCGAACAAAGGCAGCTTCGAGATGAAAACGTCCGGCTGCGCCAGGAATTAAAGAAGCGATTCAACATTCATAATATGATAGGCCAGTCAAACGCGATGCAGCAGGTTTATCGGCTGATTGAACAGGTGGCCGACAGCACCGCGACCGTCCTGATAAGGGGTGAAAGCGGCACAGGCAAAGACCTTGTCGCACACGCCATTCATTATAACAGCCCGCGTGCCGACAAACCATTTATTAAGGTTAATTGCACCGCCCTGCCCGAAACGCTGTTGGAAAGCGAACTGTTCGGGCACGAAAAAGGCGCGTTTACCGGCGCAACCGAACGAAAAACCGGAAGATTCGAACGGGCGCACGGCGGCACGATTTTCCTTGACGAAATCGGCGATTTTCCTGTCAATCTTCAGGTGAAACTGTTGCGGGTGATTCAGTTCAAGGAATTCGAACGCCTCGGCGGAACCGAGACAATCAAGTCAAACGTCCGAATAATCGTCGCCACCAATAAAAATCTCGAACAACAGATAAAAGAAGGCGTTTTCCGCGAGGACTTGTATTACCGCGTAAACGTATTCCCAATCTACCTGCCGCCTCTTCGTGAACGCAAAGATGACATTATGCAGCTTGCGGACCATTTCCTTGAAAAATACGCGGCTGAGAATAAAAAGAACATTAATCGCATTTCGACGCCGGCCATTGAAATGCTCACAAGCTACCACTGGCCCGGCAATATCAGGGAATTAGAAAATTGTATCGAACGCGCAGTGCTTTTGTGCGACGGCGAGGTAATCCGCTCGGAACATTTGCCGCCTTCGTTGCAAATGATAAGCAAGACCGCTCAGGTTGCCAGACAATCGCTCAATGAGATAATCGCCAACAAAGAAAAAGAGCTGATTATCGATGCCCTGAAAAAGTCCGGCGGCAGGCAAAGAAAAGCGGCACAGGAGCTTGGCCTCACAGAACGGATTCTCGGCTACAAAATTAAAAAATACGGCATTTATCCCAAGCTTCTTTCCTGATTTTCCTCTCCAAAAGAATACATATTTGTAGCCATAACCGTTAGTGCTTACAATATTGTAGCTTTTTATCGGCTTTCAAATTCCATTTAAAATCGGCGGTATCCCCTTTGTTATCAATACCTTACAATCTTTTCATATTTCTTAAATGTTCACTGGCACGCATATTGCATATATATAACAAAGTAAAAGCAAACTAATTTAATAAATTTTTTTGGAGATTCAAAGTGACATCGAAAAAGTTGAGCATCATTGGCATAGTAACGTTATTAACATTTACAACAGGTGTAATGGCCGACGATGAGCAGGTCATCAAGTTCGCTATTTCGGCTGATTACTACAGTAAGTACATCTGGCGCGGGCAGGTTTTCGACAACAAAAGCGTCCTGCAGCCGGCAATATCAGCAAGCGCTTATGGCATAACCTTCTCAATCTGGGGTAATATGAACCTGACAGACAGGTCTAAAATCGTTCCCGATAACGCCGGCGAGTTCAGCGAGTTCGACTGGACGCTCGATTATACTGCCGCTGTGCCTGGGGTCGAAAATCTGAATTTCTCATTAGGCACGATTTATTATCGATTCCCAAACCAGATTTATCACCCGACGACCGAGGTTTACGGCGGACTCAGTGTAAGCGCACCTCTGTCTCCGTTTATCAAGTTGTATCACGACGTTGATGAAATAAACGGCAGTTATGTCCAGTTCGGCATCGGGCATACTTTTGAGAAGATTTATACAGTTAGCGACATTTGTTATTGCGGCCTGCAATTGGGCACAAGCGTTGGCTGGGGCAGCGCCGGCTATAACCACGGCTATTTTGGTGCAGACAACTCCAAACTCAACGACCTTACGCTTTCCGCGGGGCTGCCCTTCTGCCTCGGCTCCACGACGCTTCGGCCCAGCATTAACTACTCGACAATGCTCGCAGACGATATACATCAGGCCACGGACAAAAGTGACAACATTTGGTTCGGCATTGGATTATCAACCTCTTTCTAAAGGACTTCAATTATGGAAACTAAAGTGATTGTTGACACAATGTGGGTCCTGATTACGGCGTTTCTGGTCTTCTTTATGAACCTCGGATTCGCCGCGGTTGAATCGGGCTTTGCCCGCGCGAAAAACTGCGTCAATATTATGTCGAAAAATTTTGTCGTATTCGCGGCGTCATCGCTGGGATTTCTGTTTCTCGGCTGGGGTCTGATGTTCGGGGACGGGACGTGGCTTGTCGGGCTTAAAGGGCTGTTTTTCGTCGGCGGGGCCGACAATTCGCCGGCAGTGGGCGAGGCATACAAAGGCGTTTATTCGGCGATTTCCTGGACAGGCGTGCCTTTGTGGGCGAAATTCTTCTTCCAACTTGTTTTTTGCGGCACAGCGGCCACTATTGTCTCCGGTGCAGTAGCGGAACGAATCAAATATATAGCATTCATAATTTTCACCTTTGTGATGGCGATGTTTATTTACCCTGTTGTTGGGCACTGGGTCTGGGGCGGCGGCTGGCTCGCAAAAATGGGGATGTTTGACTTTGCCGGCTCGACCGTTGTGCATAGTATCGGCGGCTGGGCGGCGCTGGCGGGCGTTATTATGCTTGGGCCTCGAATCGGCAAATACGACAACGGCCACATTAAAGCCATTCCAGGCCATAACCTGTCTTTAGCGACCCTCGGAACGTTTGTCCTGTGGTTCGGCTGGTTCGGCTTCAATCCCGGTTCAACTATGGCCGCTGACCCTAATGCCATCGCTCACGTCGCGGTAACCACCAATACCGCTGCGGCGGCGGCGATTATGAGCGCGACAATTGTGTCGTGGCTTCTATTGGGAAAACCGGATTTGGGAATGACTCTCAACGGCTGCCTGGCGGGTCTTGTGGCAATCACAGCGCCCTGTGCTTTTGTAAGCGTGGGCAGCTCCCTCGTAATCGGTTTGATTGCAGGCGTTTTAGTCGTGTTAGCGGTAATGATGTTCGACCGACTGCGACTCGACGACCCCGTCGGCGCGTTGTCGGTTCACTTAGTCAACGGCGTGTTTGGGACTATATGCGTCGGGCTTTTCGCACAGGACAAAATCACAGGCACCGCGACCGGCAACGGCCTGTTCTACGGCGGCGGTTTTAAGCTGCTCGGCGCGCAATTAGCAGCGGTAATTTCAGTAGCGGTTTTCGTCTTCGTCGCCGCGTTGGCCACCTGGGCAATCCTCAAAGCAGTCATCGGCATCAGGGTATCTCGTGAAGAGGAACTGCGCGGACTTGATATCGGCGAACACGGCAACGAGGCATACGCCGGTTTCCAGGTATTTACTACCGAATAACAAGATGGCAATCTAACGCAAGGAGATATAATTATGAAACTTATAATCGCTTACATTCAGCCGCATAAACTCAACGACGTAAAACAAACCCTCTACAAAGCCGAGGTTTACAAAATGTCGGTAACAAACTCGCTGGGCTGCGGTCAGCAAAAGGGCTACCACGAATCATACCGTGGCGTCGGAATTGAAGTTAACCTCCTGAAGAAAGTCCGGCTGGAAATCGCCGTAAACGAAAACTTCGTCGAGCGAACCATTACCGCAATCATCGAAGGCGCAAAAACAGGTCAAATCGGCGATGGAAAAATTTTCATCCTCGACCTGCCCGAATGTATCCGTATCAGGACAGGCGAAAGAGGCGGCGAAGCCATTGGTTAGAAAATGATTGCTAAAACTACAATAATGTAACTGTATCTTGAAAAATAAACAAAATTGTAGTTTTGCTTTCTGTTCAATATTGTGCCTTTTGAGTATAACATCAGCATTTACAGGATGTTACAAATTATTGCCTGTGATTGAGCGTTCTGGCACAAGGTTTGCATATTAAATAGAACGATATCTCTATGTTGAAATAAAAACAAAACTTAGCAACCCAATTTTTTAAAGAGGTGGACAGATGACCCCAAAAGAATTCTTCGAATTCGCGAAGAAAAACAAGGCCGGAATGGTTGACCTGAAGTTCGTTGACCTTCTCGGCACCTGGCAACACTGCACGTTCCCGGTGGAGTTTTTGGACGAAAAGAACCTTAAGGAAGGTCTCGGTTTCGATGGTTCCTCAATCCGCGGCTGGAAGCCGATTCACCAGTCCGATATGATGGCAGTCCCGGACCTTGGCACCGTTGTAATGGACTCGTTTTTCGCCAAACCGACGGTGAGCGTCCTTGCCGATGTTTACGACCCGCTCACACGCGAAGAGTATAATCGCGACCCCCGTCATATAGCCAAAATGGCCGCAGAATTTGTGAAAAAGACCGGCCTGGCCGACACCGCATATTACGGCCCGGAACCGGAATTCTTCATCTTCGACGAAGTCCGATATGAGCAGAACCAGCACACCGGAATGTATTCTATTGACTCATCGGAAGGGTCCTGGAACACCGCCCGCTTCGAAGAGCCAAACCTCGGATACAAGCCCAGCTACAAAGGCGGTTATTTCCCCGTTAGCCCGACCGATACACAACAGGATATCCGGACCGAAATGGTCGAGGAAATGCAAAAGGTAGGTATCGTTGTAGAGAAACACCATCACGAGGTGGCCACCGGAGGCCAGGCCGAAATCGATATGCTTTACGCCCCATTGGTCAGGCAGGCCGACAACCTTATGTGGTATAAATACATCGTCAAGAACGTGGCCAAACGCCACGGCAAAACGGCGACTTTTATGCCAAAGCCGATATTCCTGGACAACGGCTCAGGGATGCACACGCACTTCTCGCTCTGGAAGAACGGCAAAAACCTGTTCGCCGGAAAGGGCTATGCAGGGCTTTCAGACCTCGCTTTGCACGCCATTGCCGGGCTAATCCATCACGCCCCGTCAATCCTCGCTTTCGCGGCGCCGACGACAAACTCATATCGCAGGTTAGTGCCGGGCTTTGAGGCGCCGGTGAACCTCTGTATGTCGGCACGAAACAGGTCGGCCGCCTGCCGAATCCCGATGTATTCAATGAGTGATAAGGCAAAACGAGTTGAGTTCCGCTGTCCCGACCCGAGCTGCAACGGCTACCTGACTTTTGCCGCGATGCTTATGGCGGCCAACGATGGTATCAAACGCAAGCTTGACCCCGGCAAGCCGATGGACGTGGACGTGTACGAGCTTTCTTCTAAAGAGTTGTCCAAGACCAAGCAGGCGCCCGGCACCCTCGAAGAAGCGATGAATTCGCTCGAAAAGGACCATAAGTTCCTCACTGATGGCGATGTCTTTAGCGAAGACCTTATCGAGACGTGGATTCAGTGGAAAAGGGAAAAGGAAATTGATGAGATTGCCCTGAGGCCGCATCCGCACGAGTTCCATCTGTATTATGACAGTTAATAGCTACGATAATCCCCAGGATTATTACCGGGGATTTTAAAAATGGGCGAAGCCCCGCCCAACGCTGGGCGGGGTGGGCATTGGGTTGCGGGCGAGGCCTGCTCGGAATGAGAGGGCCTCGCCCCGTTTTTTACGCGACATTTTAAGTATTAGATACGCTTTTTACTCTATCAGCAATACTTATGCAACCTATTACGTTATTATAGAAGAAATTACGGCCAAAACGACGTATAATTTGAATGACAGTAACATCTTAAGGAAAAACGCACGAGAACAAATTCCACTGATAATATGAGACATACTAAGTTAAAAAACCAGGGCCTTTACGAGGCGAGACGCGAGCACGACGCCTGCGGTATAGGGGCGGTTGTGAATATTTCCGGTAAAAAAGACCATTCGATAATCGAATACGGCAAACAGATACTGCTTAACCTTCATCACCGCGGCGCAGCCGGAGCCGATGAACTGACCGGTGATGGCGCAGGCATTATGTTTCAGATACCACATGAGTTTTTTTCAAATGAATGTGAGCAAATGGGATTCACGCTGCCTGAGCCGTCGCATTACGGCGTTGGTATGGTCTTTGGCTCAAAAAAAGCCGAACTGCGGGAAGAATGTGAACGACTTTTAGAAGCAGCTATCGGCTATTACGGATTGAGCGTATTGGGCTGGCGGGACGTGCCGACGGCTAAGAGCTGCCTGGGCGAAATAGCCCTTGCCGCGGAGCCGGTAATCAGGCAGGTTTTCATCCACGGAGGGAAATACGAAAACGACATACTCGAACGCCGGCTTTATATGGCCAGACGTCGCGCCGAACGGCTTGTGCGCGAGAAATTTGGCGAAACAGGCGAAGATTTTTACATTACGACACTATCGGCAAAGACGATTTGCTACAAAGGGATGTTTATGGCACGCCAATTGTTCGAGTATTACCCGGACCTTTCCGAGAAAAGCGTCAAAAGCGCCCTGGCGATTGTTCACCAGCGATATAGCACAAACACGTTCCCTAACTGGCGGCTTGCTCAGCCGTTTCGCTGCGTAGCTCACAACGGCGAAATCAACACGCTAAACGGCAATCGCAATTATATGCGCGCCCGTGAAACAATTATGAAAAGCGAGGCGTTCGGCGATGATATATGCGACTTGATACCCGTTTTACCCGCTGATACAAGCGATTCGGGATGTTTTGACGCGGGCCTCGAGCTTTTGGTGCGCGCCGGGCGAAGTATGCCCCACGCTATGATGATGATGATACCTGAGGCCTTTGGGCTCAAATACCACATAAGCACCGACAAGCGTGCGTTTTACGAATATCACGCCTCGATAATGGAACCCTGGGACGGGCCTGCTGCGATGGTTTTTACCGATGGGCGCTTCATAGGCGGGACGCTTGACCGTAACGGTTTGCGCCCGTGCAGATATTTAGTCACAACCGACGGCCTTGTCGTAATCGCCTCCGAGACAGGAGTAATCGAATTTCTACCGGAAAAAGTCAGCAAAAAAGGCCGATTGCAGCCGGGAAATATGTTCTTAGTCGATATTGTCGAGGGCCGCATCATCACCGACAGCGAAATCAAGAGCAAAATCGCCCGTCGGCGTCCATACAGGCGATGGCTCGAAGAAAACCGGATTGAGCTTCGCGGCCTGTTCGATTCGCCTAAGCTGGTAAGCAGCGAGCCGGAACAAACTATTCGCAAGATGCGCGCTTTCGGCTATACCAGCGAAGAATTGAAGATGATTCTGACGCCTATGGCGGTCAACGGACAGGAGCCCGTCGGCTCAATGGGTAACGACACGCCGCTGGCGGTTCTGTCGGATAAGCCAAAGCTATTATTCAATTATTTTAAGCAGCTTTTCGCACAGGTTACCAATCCCGCAATTGACCCGTTGCGCGAAGGGCTTGTGATGAGCTTGATGTCATTTGTGGGCAGGAAGAGAAACTTTCTCGAGGAAAGCCCCCGGCACTGCCGCCAACTGAAGCTGCCGCACCCTGTCCTGACAAATGAGGATATCGAAAGGCTGCGGAGGGTTATGCGGGATGACTTCAGGGTTGCGACCATACCTGCCCTGTTTGACATAAATATACCTGACGGCTTACGCAAGGCGCTGGACGGACTTATTGAGCAGGCCGCACAGGCCGTAAAAAACGGGGCGTCGCTTATTATCATCAGCGACAGGGAAATCTCTGTGAATAAAGCCGCGATACCGTCGCTGCTGGCGACCGCGGCCGTTCATCACGGACTGCTCAATCAGGGTCTTCGAGACGAAGCAGGACTTATTATCGAGACCGGCGAGCCGAGAGAGGTTATGCACTTTTCCCTGTTATGCGGTTACGGCGCAAACGCGGTGAATCCGTATCTTGCGTTCGATACGCTTTTCGAGATGCAGCGACAGGGGCGCTTGCCCGCAAAACTGGAACCGACGCAGATAGCTGACAACTATATCGCCGCGATTAAAAAAGGCGTCCTCAAAGTGATGAGCAAAATGGGCATCTCAACGCTTCGCAGCTACCACAACGCCCAGTTGTTCGAGGCAATCGGGCTTAACCGCGACTTGATAGACACATACTTCACCGGCACAAGCTCCCGAATCGCTGGGTTAGGTCTTGCGGAAATTGAGAAAGAGACGCTGGCCCGTCATAAAGCTGCGTTTGAGCCCCCCAAAATCGGGACAGCGGCGAAAGTATTGGAATTTGGCGGAGAATACCATTTCAGACACACAGGAGAACACCACCTTTGGAATCCAATTACGGTTTCGCGTTTACAGCAGGCCGTTACATTCAATAATCAAAAGGCATACGATGAATATGCGGAAGCGGTTAACGTTCAGGCGGAGAAACTGTGCACGCTGAGGGGATTGTTCGAATTTGTGCCGGGCAGCCCCGTGCCGGTTGAGGAAGTCGAGCCGGCCGGCGATATCGTAAAAAGGTTCTGCACCGGCGCTATGAGCCACGGGTCAATCAGTAAAGAGGCCCACGAATGTCTCGCCATTGCGATGAATCGAATCGGCGCTATGAGCAATACCGGCGAAGGCGGGGAAAATCCCGAGCGTTATACGCCCGAACCGAACGGCGACTCGAAAAACTGCGCGATGAAGCAGGTGGCAAGCGCAAGATTCGGCGTAACCATAAATTATTTGTCGCACGCAAAGGAATTACAGATAAAAATAGCCCAGGGGGCAAAGCCGGGAGAAGGCGGACAACTGCCGGGACATAAAGTAACGGAAGAAATCGCCAAACTGCGTTATTCGACGCCGGGGGTAACATTGATTAGCCCGCCCCCCCACCACGATATTTACTCGATTGAGGATTTGGCGCAGCTTATCTACGACCTAAAATGCAGTAACCCGGGCGTGCGGGTTTCGGTGAAATTAGTTTCAGAGGTCGGCGTCGGAACAATCGCGGCGGGGGTAGCCAAGGCCAACGCCGATGAGGTCTTAATCAGCGGCCACGACGGCGGAACAGGCGCAAGCCCCCTTTCTTCGATAAAACACACCGGAACGCCCTGGGAGCTTGGGCTGGCTGAAACACAACAGGTTCTGGTGATGAACCGTTTGAGGAACAGAATCAGGGTGCAGGCGGACGGCCAGATGAAGACCGGACGCGATATCGTTATAGCCGCCCTGCTCGGCGCCGAACGTTTCGGGTTCGGCACTTCTGCCCTTGTAACACTGGGCTGCACTTTGATTCGCAAATGCCACGAGGGGGCCTGCCCATTCGGTATAGCGACACAGGACCCGGAACTGCGAAAACGTTTTAAGGGCAGACCCGAATACCTCCAGCGGTATATGTTCTTTGTGGCTGAGGAAGCCCGTCGAATTATGGCGCAACTGGGTTTCAGAAAATTCGACGATATGATTGGGCGTGTTGACCGGCTGGGAACCAACAAGGCGATTGACCACTGGAAGGCAAAGGGGCTGGACTTCTCGGCTGTATTTCACAGGCCGGATGCTTCGGATGGTGAGGCAATTCGGGCGACGGGCAGGCGGCCGGATAAGCTCGCCGACCACCTCGACTGGCAGATTTTGGAAAAGGCCAGGACCGCAATCGAAAACGCCCGGCCAACCGTTATCGAGATGCCCATCCGAAACATAAACAGGACCGTTGGTGCCATATTAAGCAACCATATCGTGTCAAAACACGGGCCGCAGGGGCTTCCCGACGAAACGATAAAACTATTGTTTACCGGTTCAGCCGGACAAAGCTTTGGCGCGTTTTTGGCGCCGGGCGTCACCCTGAAACTGACCGGCGACAGCAATGATTATCTCGGCAAAGGGCTAAGCGGCGGCAGAATAGTTCTTATCACGCCTCCCGACGCCCATTTCGTCGCCCACGACAATATTATCGCCGGCAATACACTTTTATACGGAGCTACCAGCGGCGAGGTCTTCATAAACGGAATGGCCGGCGAACGGTTCGCCGTGCGAAACAGCGGCGCAACCGCCGTCGTCGAAGGCGTCGGAGACCACTGCTGCGAATATATGACAGGCGGAATCGTCGTCGTCCTCGGCAAAACCGGCTGTAACTTCGCCGCGGGTATGAGCGGCGGAATCGCTTACGTCCTCGACGAAACGAGCAACTTCGATACGCTGTGCAACCTCGATATGGTCGAGCTTGAAAACGTCTGGCAAAAGGCAGATACGAACCTGCTCAAAGGGCTTATTCAGAAACATTTCGACTGGACGGGCAGCGCAAAGGCCCATCAAATCCTAAGCTCCTGGCTGGATTCAGTCGGCAAATTCGTAAAGGTTATTCCTTCTGATTACCGCAAGGCATTGGAAAAGATGCGCGCTGCTGAACATCGCGATACGGAAACAACCCCGGCCACTGAGGAAGTTTTTTATGGATAAACGCCAAATAATATACCGGTTGCGTAGTTCGTTGGACGCTTTCGCAACCCGTTTCGTCGTGCGTATTGCGTCCTGCGTTGTGCGAGTAAAACACGCAATACGCATCACCGCACGACGTAATACGATACGAGCTGCGCAACCGCAGCCGTTTAACGAGAAGTGATATATGGGTGAGATAAAAGGATTTCTCAAATATAAACGTCAGGATATCGGGCACAGGCCCGTTGAGCAGCGTATTCACGACTTCAACGAGCTTGACCTGCCTTTGACGCCTGAGCAAATCGTCCTCCAGACCGCCCGTTGTATGGACTGCGGCATTCCGTTTTGTCACGGGGTGGGCTGTCCGCTCAAAAACTTCATACCTGATTTAAACGAGCTTGTTTATCATGGGCACTGGCAGGAGGCGTGTGAGCTGCTTCATTCGACCAACAACTTTCCTGAATTTACAGGCCGGGTATGCCCCGCACCCTGCGAGTCGGCCTGCACGCTTGCGATAAGCGACCAGCCCGTGCTCATAAGGCACATCGAGCTCCAAATCGTCGAACGTGGCTTTACTGAGGGCTGGATTAGGCCGCAAATGGCCGATGAAAAGACAGGCAAACGTGTCGCTATAATCGGCTCAGGCCCCGCCGGTCTTGCCGCGGCGCAGCAGCTTGCTCGCGCGGGCCACGACGTCGTGGTTTTTGAAAAAGACCGGAAAATCGGCGGCATGCTGCGATACGGCATACCGGACTTCAAGTTAGGCAAATCCATCATCGACCGCCGGCTTAATCAGTTGGCCGCCGAGGACGTCCGTTTCCAGACCGATATTCTCGTCGGCAAAGACGTATCTGCGCACTACCTGCGCAAACAATTCGATTGTATCTGCCTGACAATGGGAGCAGGCCAGCCCAGAGACCTGCCGGTTCAGGGAAGAGGTTTTGAAAACGTCATATTCGCTATGGACTACCTAACGGCACAAAATCGAATAAATTCAGGAGAACTCATTGAAGAACGAATCGTTAACGCCAAAGACAAAAATGTCGTCGTATTAGGCGGCGGCGATACAGGCAGCGACTGCGTCGGCACCGCACGTCGCCAGGGCGCTAAAAGCATAGTTCAGCTTGAGATATTGCCCAAACCGCCCGAAGACAGACCGCCCGATACCCCCTGGCCCAACTGGCCCCGGATAATGCGAACAAGCACCTCGCACGAAGAGGGCTGCCGGCGTATGTGGGGCGTTATGACAAGACAATTGACCGGAACCGAAACGAGAGTCAGCAAAATCCACTGCTGTAATGTGGAATGGGTGCAGCAAAATAACAACTGGAAGATTAAAGAGCTGCCGGGAACTGAGTTTACACTCGATGCCGACCTCGTGCTTTTGGCTCTCGGCTTTTTACATGTAAACCACGAGGGTCTGGTTGCCGAGATGGGACTGGAATTGAACCCTCGGGGCGATTTGGCCGTCCAGAACTTTCAAACGACCCATGACTGGGTATTCGCGGCAGGCGACACAATAAACGGCGCTTCACTGGTTGTTCGAGCAATCGACAGCGGCCGGGCCGCCGGCGCGGCTATCGACCAATGGCTCAGGGGAAACAATTGACATCGCAGGATATATGCTGTAAAAAACTGCCCCAATGCCTTCACTTACATAAACACTTGACGGGAAAACTGCGGTGCCCAAACGTAAAGACATACACAAAATAATGATTATCGGCTCAGGGCCGATTGTGATAGGCCAGGCCTGCGAGTTCGATTACTCCGGCGCACAGGCATGCAAGGTATTGCGTCGGGAGGGATTCAAGGTCGTCTTAGTCAACAGTAATCCCGCCACAATAATGACCGACCCCGACTTCGCCGACCGGACATATATCGAGCCGATAACGCCCGAAATGGTTGAAAAGATTATCCGGCAGGAACGGCCGGACAGCTTGCTGCCGACTTTGGGCGGACAGACGGGACTGAATACCGCGGTCGCTTTAGCTGAAAGCGGCGTTTTGAAAAAATATAACGTCAAGCTGTTAGGCGCCGACTTAGCGAGTATCAAGCGGGCCGAGGAGCGGGACCGTTTCAAAAAGACAATACAGGATTGCGGCCTGGACGTGCCCAAAAGCGGGTGCGTTCATAGCTGGCAGCAGGCGGAACAGCTTATCGATTACATCGGGCTTCCCGCGATTATCAGGCCGTCATACACACTTGGCGGCACGGGCGGGAACATCGCTTACAACAGGGAAGAATACCACAAGTTCGTCCACTGGGGATTGAATTTAAGCCCCAAACACGAAATTCTCATCGAGGAATCAGTCATCGGCTGGAAGGAATTCGAGCTTGAGGTAATGAGGGACCGCAAGGACAACGTCGTTATCGTCTGCCCAATTGAAAATTTAGACCCGATGGGAATACACACGGGCGACAGCATAACAGTCGCGCCTGCGCAGACGCTGACCGACAAGGAATACCAGATTATGCGGGACGCCTCGATTAAGATTATCCGGGCAATCGGCGTCGAGACGGGCGGCTCGAATATCCAGTTCGCGGTCAAGCCGGAAAACGGCAAATTATATGTAATCGAAATGAACCCGCGTGTGTCTCGAAGCTCGGCGCTGGCTTCAAAGGCGACGGGCTTCCCCATAGCGAAAATCGCCTCGTTACTGGCGGTCGGTTATACGTTAGACGAAATTCCCAACGACATTACCAAAAAGACGCCCGCCTGTTTCGAGCCGACGATTGACTACTGCGTCGTAAAATGGCCTCGCTTCACGTTTGAAAAATTTCCGGGAACCGACCCGACGCTGACGGTGCAGATGAAGTCAGTAGGTGAGGCAATGGCCATCGGCAGGACTTTCAAAGAGGCGATGCAGAAGGCAATCCGCTCGCTGGAAATCGACCGCTATTCACTGGATAACAAGCATATCAACAACAACCTGACGCTTCTGCAGTTGAAAGACAAATTGCGTTTACCCCGGTGGGACAGAATCTGGTACGTGGCCGAAGCGCTCAGAAGAAAAGTCGGCGTCGATGAGGTTTTCGGGCTTACCAAAATCGACCCGTGGTTTTTGAACAATATAAAGGACATCATCCGGCTCGAAGAAAAAATAAAAACGGTTGGACGCGGGAAATTCAACGCCGGCCTGATGAGACAGGCAAAAGAATACGGGTTCAGCGATAAATACATCGCGTCGATTTTCAAAATGCCTGAGCGGGAGTTTCGTCTGCACCGCCAGCAGGCGGGAATCAATCCGGTTTATAAAATGGTCGATACCTGCGGCGCGGAATTCGAGGCGGCGACCCCCTACCTCTATTCGACATACGAAAGCGAATGTGAGGCCAACCCGACAAAAAGGAAAAAAGTAATAATACTGGGCGGCGGGCCTAACCGCATCGGCCAGGGAATCGAATTCGATTACTGCTGTGTTCACGCGGCATACGCGCTGAAGGAAATCGGTATCGAGTCGATTATGGTCAATTGCAACCCTGAGACCGTCAGCACGGATTACGATACCTCCGACCGGCTGTATTTTGAGCCGCTGACCTTCGAGGACATTATGTCGATAGTCGAAAAGGAAAAGCCCGACGGCGTCATAGTTCAGTTCGGAGGCCAAACGCCTTTGAAGCTGGCCGTGCCGCTGGAGCAGGCGGGCGTCAAAATCATCGGCACAAGCCCCGACAGTATCGACAAAGCCGAAGACCGCAAGCGATTCAACAAGGTTGTCAAGAAACTTCGACTCCTCCAGCCGGCGTCCGGCACCGCTATGTCTTACCCGGAAACGGTCAAAATCGCTGATAAGCTGGGCTACCCGCTTTTGATTCGGCCGTCATTCGTCCTAGGCGGCCGGGCAATGGAAGTCGTTTATGATGAGCAATCCCTCAAAAGCTGCGTCGAGCGGGCTATCGAGGTTTCAGGCGAACATCCTGTTTTGATAGACAAGTTTATCGATGACGCCACAGAATTGGACGTTGACGCAATATGTGATGGCTCGCGCGTGGTCATCGGCGGAATAATGGAGCACATCGAAGAGGCGGGCATTCATTCAGGCGACAGCGCCTGCACCCTGCCGCCTGTGTCTTTGAGCAGGCAAACCATAAATGAGGTTATGCGCCAGACAAAAATGTTAGCTGTGGAGCTGAAGGTCAGGGGCCTGATAAATATACAATACGCCGTCAAGGACGGTAAAATTTACGTTCTCGAAGTCAACCCGCGGGCCTCACGGACGGTCCCGTTTGTCAGCAAGGCCATCGGCGTGCCTTTGGCAAAAATGGCGGCTAAAGTGATGACGGGGATGACCCTCGACGAGCTCAGGTTTACAAAAGAGGTCCGGCCAAAACATTATTCGGTCAAAGAGGCGGTCCTGCCGTTTATGAAATTCCCCGGCGTTGACACAATTTTAGGGCCTGAGATGCTCTCGACAGGCGAAGTAATGGGAATAGCCCCTGAGCCGGGTATCGCATACGCCAAAAGCCAGATAGCCGCAGGCAATCCCCTGCCGACAGGCGGAACCGTGCTGATTAGCGTCAAGGACTACGACAAGAAAAATGCCGTCGAAATCGCGCGCAAGCTGCATCTTATGGGCTTCAAAATCGCCGCCACAAAAGGAACCTGCATCGCCTTGATTCAAAATAACGTCCCCGCGGAGTTTATGCTGAAAGTCAGTGAAGGCAGGCCCAACATCATCGATTCGATTATCAACGGGAAACTCGCCCTGATTATAAATACCACTATCGGCAAACAAACAATCAGCGACTCGTTTTCAATCAGACGAACAGCCCTCGACAAACAGGTTCCTTATGTAACAACCATAAGAGCTGCGATAGCAATTTCCAGGGCAATCGAAGCGCTTCAAAAAGAACGTATCGGCGTCAAACCCATTCAACTTTGGCATCGGGGAAAAGGCCGAAAGGAAAAAGTAAAAAAATGAAGGCAATTTTACTGCTTGAGGACGGGTCGGTTTACGAAGGAACAAGCTTCGGCGCCAAAGGCCAGAAGTGCGGCGAGGTCGTTTTCAACACGAGTATGACCGGTTATCAGGAAATCACCACTGACCCGTCGTATTATGAGCAGATTATCACGATGACCTATCCTCTCATCGGCAACTACGGCACAAACCGGCTCGACTGGGAGTCGCGGAAAATTTTCGCGGCGGGCTTCATCGTAAAAGAGGATTGCCCCTACCCGAGTAACTGGAGAAACCAGCTTTCCCTCAGCGAATATCTCAAGGCAAACGGCGTGGTCGGCCTTTCGGGCATAGACACAAGGAAACTGGTCAGGCACATCCGAACCGAAGGCGCAATGAGGGGCATAATCTCCTCAACCGAATTGAAAATACCGGCGCTGGCAAAAAAACTCGGACGTTACCCCGGCCTTGTCGGCAGAGACATTGTAAAAGATGTAACTTCGACAAATCCCTATAAGTGGGATAAATCCTTTATAAACGTCCTTGCCCCCACAATCCACGAGTCACGAGCCACGAGCCACGAGCCACGTTTTAAGGTTGTTGCCTATGACTTCGGCATCAAGCAAAACATACTTCGACTGCTTACCTCTTTTGGCTGTGACGTTTACGTCGTGCCCGCGTTTACGCCCGCAAAAGAGGTCCTGGCAAAAAAACCGGACGGCATATTTCTCAGCAACGGCCCCGGTGACCCGGCCGCGGTAACCTACGCCATTGAAAACACACGAAAACTTTTAGGCAAGGTTCCGATTTTCGGAATCTGCCTCGGACATCAGATTCTCGGACTTGCTCTCGGCGGTAAAACCTTCAAGCTGAAGTTTGGGCATAGAGGCGCAAATCACCCTGTTAAAAATCTCGAAACCGGACAGGTCGAAATCACCGCCCAGAACCACGGCTTCTGCGTCGATATAAACTCGCTTAAAAACAAAAACGTCGAGCTGACTCACGTAAATTTAAACGATAACACCTTAGAGGGCTTCCGCTGCAAACGCTTAGGCGCATTCTGCGTCCAGTATCACCCCGAATCCTCCCCCGGCCCGCACGATTCGCGATACCTCTTCGAGACATTCACAAACTTAATGTCCCGCAGATAAATTCTTGCCACAGAGATTTTGAGCCACAGAGGACACAGAGACCACAGAGTTTTTCATTAAAATATTTAGCCCGCCGTTCCTGTCCGGCGTAGTTTTAACGAAGACGGATCACGGCGGGTTATTTTAGACACGGACTTGTCCGCCGTAACTTTAACAAAGGTGGATTGGGGGTAATTTCCCTTCCTCATTCTTCAGAAATTATTCCCCAGAATTCCTCAAACAACGCCATCTTGGCTTGTTCACTTGTTGGATACGAATCTTTGCTGAATTGACCATCGATTTGATATTTCCAAAATCCTGGCTTGAATTTATTTGGAAATACGGTCAAATTGTGGCCTTCGATATTCAAGTAAGGATTCCCCTTTTTCGATGTCTTCCACCGTCGTGATAACCATTTGGACTTTCTGGCAGCTTTTTTAGCGAGGTTGGTTTCTTTTGCCTTCGGGTTTATGTAGTTGTTAGTTAGCTTTTCAGCACAAATACAGCCAACTCTAATTTTGTTTTCATATTCATTGTGTTGGAGAACATGGACAAACCGAATGCGTTCATGGCCACACATCTCACAGGTGGCATAATTGGTTTCCTCTGGCGTCGAGCCATCTTCACGCAAGTCATATACATCGACGCAACGCCAACCTCTGTGAGGAATACCGGGCTTGTCCCAAAGACCAACCATAACACTCCACTACACAATAAGCGCCTAACGGATTCGTCCCCAAAAAGATAGCTAACCTCAGTTTTTCATTATTGGAACAGGCGAATCCCAAAATTTCGGCATTTCCTCTTTTTCGATTTCCAAAAAGTCCTCTGCTTCTATTAGATACTTCTCAGCCTCAACGAGATAAGGTAAAATTTTTTCTCCTGCGTCTGAAGTCAGCTCTTTATCTGCATAGTTTTCGAGATTAACTTTGAAACTCTCATATTCTTCGTCAGCATCATAATTTTCATCTGTGAGGGACTCTCTTATATTGTCATCGTATATTTTGCAAGCTTTACATAGAGCTTCATGGGCGTTCCATAAAACAAATGATACATTAGTATTTGCAAGTTCGTTGTTCTCATCTATCAGAGACGCATTATTCAAAAGTTCCCCTATGGTTGGGGAGCTTTTCCGATGCACATTAAATTCATAAGCATCCCAGAGTAAGCAATAAGCTTCCCTTAGAAAACCCCATACAGCACCTTCTATTGTGAAATATTTCCGAAACAACCGATGGTCAAAACTAACGGGCTGAGCCTGAAATTCTTCGTATCCTTTATAAAACTCATTCAGAATCAGTTTATAAAAATCGACTGGTAATTTTTCTCCGGATACTAAATGCTCATCTTTGCTTTTAACAATCATAATCTTATCATTCGGAAGACCTTCTGCTTTGTCATAAGCCAGATATTTGTCTTGTTTTGTAGCTTGAATATAATCTCCCAAGAGGCGAAGTCTTATGAAGTACACTTTCTTAGTAAAATGTGTTTTGATCCAGTTTTCAATATTATCTAATATAAGCCGATCTAAATATTCCAGCTTTCCATGCCACCAATATTCGTTTTCAAGTTTCTTTAATATTTCAGTTATCTCATGCATATTCGAATCAAAACGTTCCCCTACACCTTCAGCTTCTAATGCCAAACCCAAAGTAAGGTTTTTATCTTTGTCAAATTCAATAAGAGGCAGCTTTGACCAGAGATTTTCTCCATTAAGATAGCATAAAATCCGTAGAGCATCTTTTAGTAATAGTAAATTTCTCTTCTGTTTGAAGTAAAGATAAAAAAACAGAGCGTTTAAGCTACAGCTTGCCAACAAAGAGATTTTGAATCTTACCTCATCTCCATCCATAGAGGGTTCTGAGGATAAGATTTGTTCTATACCAAGTAGAGTAGAGTCCGGAACAAATAATAAGAGTTGGTATATACCAAGACCAGATATTAACCATAAAGCAAAGAATGTTACCGTATTAAACCAGTTCTTTTTTAACCATTGCCAAAAATCTTTCCAGTCCTCCTTTGTCATAGCCATTCCTTATTTTTCAAAACCATCAGAACTACTTTGTATGGGATTTTTAATCGCAACGGCATCAATTATGAATAATAAAGCACAAACAACATCTATCGGCTGCCAAAGCTCGCGCGAGAGATGAATCGGAATCAGCGGATTAAACAGGACGGCGATGAAACCGAACAGCCAAGTTGCCCAAATCTTATGCCAATTGTAAGCCATAAAAGCTACATATATGGATGCACCGCAAATGACGAATCGAAGCAGTTGATAATAGCCGTATGGCCAAGGCGCTAACGCCAAAAACAACATTATGGCGGCAATGATACACAGAACAAGGTGCGCTCTTTTTTCTAATATGGTTTTATTCATTAAGTTTTTTCCCTTTCGGCGAAGTGATGCGTGACGGGTGCTGCGGGGCAGTTTCGCCAATTACAGAGGTTATTTCGGCTGGAAATGAAGGGCGCTTAAGCAAATCAAAGTCCGATGTACGGGTGAAATAATCATCTCGGCGGGGCAAGCCCCGCCCTACGGATTTCTTGTTTTGGATTTTGAGTTTTGTTGATTTGAATCCGTGTTTTTTGCTCGGCTTTTAGCCGCCGAAGGTGGATAATATGAAGGCCGAAGGCATTCGGTGGTCGATGATTAATCCTGTGATTAAGCTTGCTTAAAAAGCAGGGTTCGTCGAGAACGCCAAGCCGAGCAAAAACAGTGTAAACCAGTGTCAAAAAAGAAACTCTGTGTTCTCTGCGTCCTCGGTGGCTAAAAAATTCGGCTGGGTAAGAATTGGATACCCATCCATATCCAAAACAACCAAATCTTACCAATTCTTGCGTTTTTAGCGTAAAAATCGTTGTTGCCCTTACTTGCCCATCCAAAAGACATGGGCAACTAAGGCCAAGTTGCGTTTTTAGCGTAAAAACAGAGCTCGCCTGCTGGGGCAGTCAGAGGGTAAGGATGCAAGGGTGCAGTGTCAGGACCGTT